>CBFGVH010000037.1:0-27941 GCA_965652415.1 uncultured Gammaproteobacteria bacterium
TCGCTGCAGGATCGCGGTGACCGTGCCGACCACGTAGGGCGTGGCCACGAACAGGTGGCCCAGGTAGAGACCCGCGTAGGTGCCGTGCAGGTACAGGCCGGTCGCGTCGCCGAACAGGTAGTAGAGCTGGAGGAAGGCGATGCCGGTGACGATCGCGGGAATCTGCAGCGGCGCCCGGAATACGGCCGAGATGAGCGCGCGCCCCGGCAGCCGGCCGCGCACTATGCCGAGCGCTGCGGGAATGCCGATGAGGCACGCGCCGAGCGCCGCCAGCCCCGCGAGGGTGAAGCTCAGCGCCAGCGCCTGGAGCTGGCTGGCAGGTATCTGCGCATACCACTGAAACGACGGTTCCCGGGGCGGAAACCGAATCGCGGTGTAGTGGTCTCCGCCGTGAAGCGAGGCGCCGATGACCACCACCATGGGCGCGAGCAGGAACAGGTAGGAAAGGCTGCAGTACAGGTAGTGGACCAGTTTGCCCCAGGGAAATCCCATGCGCGGGGCGGGACCTGCGCGCCTTCGCGCCGCCAGTCGCCGGCCGCTGTCCCTTGCCTCTGCTCCGCGGTGCGGCAATGCGGACTGTGTCATGCGACGACCAGGCGCGCCGCCCTGAATCGGCGAATCATGATGATCGAAAGCAGGTTGATGAGCAGTACGGTGACGAGCAGCACCGCGGCCATGGTCCCCGCCATGGAGTACTTGACCTCCATCATCACCGTGCGCTGAATCAGGACGGGAAGCGTGAACACGCGCCCGCCGCCTAGCAGAGCCGCGGACGTGAACGCCCCCATGCACATGTTGAACATCATTAGTGCCCCGACGGTGATCCCCGGCAGGCTGAGCGGGAGCAGCACCTTGAGATGCATCCGCCACCGGCTCGCACCGTGAATCTGCGCTGCTTCCTCGACCGACCGCGGAATGGTGCGGATGACGCTGTACAGAAGGAGCACGCCGAAGCCCAGCGTGAAATGCATCAAGCCGACGACGACGCCGGCCTCGTTGCCGAATATCGTGTACGGAGCGTCGATCAGGCCGAGCCCGAGCAGCGCCTGGTTGAGCCAGCCGTCGGCCGAGAAGATGATGATCAGACCGAACACCTTGATGACGATGGTCACGAACGTCGCCACGACGATACCGGCGAGCAGGTACATGGCCATTGGCGAGCGCATGCGGGCAATCAGGTAGGCGACAGGGAAGCCGAGGACGAGAGTGAACAATGCAGCCAGCGCAGAGGTCTTGACCGTGATCCAGAGAGTGTTCAGGTAGAAGGAATCAGTAAAGAACCGCAAGTAGTTGGTCAGCTCTACCGTGTCGCCGATGCGCCCGAGACCGAGATCCTGGTAGAAACTGCCCTTGAGAAACACGTACTGGCTGGCCACTATCAGCACCCCGACGATCAGGAAGCTCGGCAGCAGCACAAGATCCCAGCGCGCTTTCACGACCATGAACTCGAAGCCGTCCGGCTGCTACTGGTGCCGGTGCTGCGCACCGTGGGCCGTGGCCTGCGTCGGGCGCGTGGTAGTGGTACCGGATGTCGATCCATTCGGTCGGCCCGTCGCGGGTTGGTGTTCGCAGCGTCTAGGTTAGTCGGCCCCGCGCCGCATTCCTACGTGGGTCATCCCCCCGCGAGGTGCGGGTTTTCCCGCACCCGGCAGCCTGCCGCGCGTGCATCAGGGGTCGGCCGTACTGTCGCCGCCGGTACCGTTGTGTCCGCCAACCGGCGTCATGGCGTCGATTCTTTGCCGAATCAGCGTGATGTCGCCGACCAGGCGCGCGAAGGAATCCACCTGGAACTTGCGCATGATGCGGGCGCGGTGGCGTTCCACCGTTTTCGGACTGAGTCCCAGCACGCGCGCGATTTCCTTGTTGGACTTGCCGGCGACCAGCAACTCCAGTACGTCGGATTCGCGGCCGGTGAGGGAAGCCGCGGCCGACGCGATGGACTGCAGCTTCTCCCGTTCGCGGCGCCTTTTCACGTCGGCGGCGATTGCACGGTGCAAGGTCTCGATCAGCAAATTGTCATTGCAGGGTTTTTCGAGAAAGTCCATGGCGCCGAGCTTGAGTGCACGGACCGCCGCCTGGACGTCTCCATGGCCAGTCATGACGATCACCGGTGCGTGGATGCTGCGTGCTGGCAACCTCTCGAGCGTCTCGAGACCGCTGGCCCCGGGCATGCGCAGATCGAGCAGAACGACCCCGGGCCCGGTATCGTGCCAGTCGCGAAGAAACGCGTCGGCGCAGTCGTAGCAGCGGGCGGCGAGGCCGATGGACTCGACCAGGAACCGCACCGAGTCGCGTACCTCGCGGTCGTCGTCGACGATGTGAACGATCGGATCCGACTCACTGGTCACGGAGAATCACCGGGATCGTGAATCGGAAGCACGCACCGGACAGGCGGCCGGTATCGACCCAGAGTCGGCCGCCGTGCGCCTCGACGATCGTGCGGCTGATCGAAAGGCCCATTCCCAAGCCATGGTCCTTGGTGGTGACGTAGGGTTGGAACAGCGTCTCGCCGAGATGGTCCGCGATTCCGGGACCGGAGTCGTTGACGCTGATCACCAGGGTATCAGGCAGGTTGCGCTCGCCGATGACCTCGATACGGCCCCCGTCCGAGGTGCACGATCCGATCGCGTCAATGGCGTTTCTTACCAGGTTGAACAGGACCTGCTCGATCTCGATACGGTTCACGTGGATCAGCACATCACCCGGGGGCAACTCGTGGCGCAGCGTGATGCCGTTACGGGCAAGCGTACCGTCGAGCAGGTCGATGACCCTGCAGACGATCGCTTGGACGCTCTCGAGCCTCACCTCGGGCCTGCCGAGGCGCACGAATTCGCCCACGTGGTTTACGATCTCCTTGCTGCGCCGACCAGCCTCGCCGATCCGTTGCAGGATGTCGCGCAGTGCGGGCGTCTCGATCTCGCCGGCGTCGAGGCGGCGCAGCAGGCCGCTCGCGTAGTTGACTATGGCCGCCAGCGGCTGACTGAGCTCGTGGGCGAGCGCGGACGCCATCTCACCCATGGAGGCCCGCCGCAGGAGCTGGGCGAGCTCGGCCTCGTGCAGTCTGCGATTCTCGTCGGCAAGTTTACGCTCGGTGATGTCGGTGCGAATGCTGACCATGCCGCCGTCTCCGGTGGCTCGGTCGATTGCCAGTATCCAACGGCCGTCGCCGAGCTGGAACTCCGACTCGCGGCGGGTACGCGGCGCGCAGGCCGGGGAGTCCGCGAAAGTACTCGGGTCGGGACCGGCGCGGCCGGCCGGGCTGCGCCAGGCGTTGACGGCGGGGAGGTCATCGACTTTCGTCCCTGGAACCATCAGGCGGGCGCTTTCGGGGAACAACTCGCGTGCCGTCTGGTTGCATTCGACCAGGAAGCCCGCGCGATCGAACAGCAGGAACCCTTCGGACATCGACGCGAGTGCTTCGTCGAGCATCCGCCGCTGGTTGTCAAGCGCCTGTCCGGCCGATTTCGCGTCGGTGATGTCCTGGGCGGCGACCATGATCCGGGTCACCCGGCCGCTGCCTTCATCGAGCAGCGGCTTGCCGTAGAGGCGGATCCAGCGCGTTCGGCCGCGGCCGTCGATGACGCGGAATTCGTCGATCGAGCTCCTGTTGCTCATCAGGCGCGCGATCCGCGCATCGAGTACGCCCACGTCATCAGGATGAACGATCGGCCTCCAGAGTCGGAAATGACCGCCCGGCGTGGGTTGAGGCGAGAATTCCCTGCTGAGACGGCCCGTGTACCAGACGGTCCTCATGGTGCCGTGATCGTCGATACCGTAGACGTAGATGAGGTCGGAGACGAGCTCGGAGACGATCCGGTAGCGCTCCTCGCTGAGCCGCCTGGCGTCGATCTCTCGCGCCAGCGCCGTATTGCGCCTGTGCAGCGCGGCGACGGTGCGACAGATCTCCTGGTCGGATCCGCCCGGGGCACGGCCGATGCCCGCGTCGTTGAATCCGCTATTCTCGATCTCCCTCGCCCAGTAGGCGAAGCCGTCCGTGTGCGAACCCTGCCGGTTGGGAATCAGGTCGAGCGCGACCGCGTGTGTCGAGCCGTCCGGGAACGGGAAATCGTGACGCTCGCGGACTGCAACGCCGGCGATCGCACGCTCGACGAGGGGCTGGACGACTCGGAACTGGCGTGGCGCTAGCAAGTCCTCGAGGTGCATCCCCGGCAACTCTTCGATGTCGCGGCGACACCAGGCGGCCGTACGTTCGTTTGCGTGCACGATGGCGAGATCGGCATTCACGTACCCGATCAGGCCGGGAAGGAGATCGGTGACGATGGCGGAAATCGCGCGCGGGACGTTCTCCGGGCGCCGCGTGGTGTCGCCGACGTGAACGAGACGGGCATGGCGCCGGCCATTCGTTCGCCTGGGAGTCAGCGAATGCATGTCGAATCCGCTGGCGAAAATGCCGTACAGTAACTTGCGACGAATCCGCGCACGCCTGCGAACCGACCACCGGAGATCATTGCCATGCCCGATATCTCAGACACGGAGTTCGGCGCCGGCCTGTTCAGCGCCGACTACCGGGGCGCCCGCTTGCGGCTCCTCGAAGAATGCCGCCGTGCCGGATTCGTCGTCGACATCCGCGGGCATCCGCTCAGCGGTCTCGACAAAGAACCGCTCGCCATGGACGTAGTCCTGGTCGGGCCGGCCGACGCGGGCAGCATCGTGGTGGTGACGTCCGCGACGCACGGCGTCGAAGGCTTCGGTGGCTCCGCGATTCAACTCGCACTGGTGCGCGATACCGACCTGCACGACACGCTGACGGATACCGCGCTGCTGCTGATTCATGCCGTGAATCCTTACGGTTTCTCGTGGCTGCGTCGGGTGAACGAGGACAACGTCGACCTCAATCGCAACTTTGTCGACCATGCCTCGGCCAGCTATCCCGAGAATGACCTGTTTGAACTGCTGTACCCCTACGCGGTCCCCCGCGAGTGGAACTCGAGGGCAATCGCCGAATGCGATGCGGCAATTGAGACCCTGGCGCGCCGCCACGGCGCCGTCGAGGTGCGCAAGGCGCTTGCCAGGGGACAGTACCGTCATCCCGACAGTATTCACTTCGGGGGCAATGCACCGTCATGGTCCAGTACGACGCTTGCCGCCGTGTGCGAGGACTATCTCGCGCGTGCCCGGCGCGCGGTGCTGGTCGATCTGCATACGGGCCTTGGGCCTTACGGTCACGGCGAGTTGATGACGCCGGCAAGGCCCGGGGAGGCCGTGTACGACCGACTGCACGCCTGGTTCGATGGCGAGGTGCACAGCACCACTGCCGGGACGTCGGCATACGCGGGTGCGAAGGGTTCGATCCTGGCCGGGTTTCGCCCCGCCTGTGTCGGTCTCGAATGGACTGCGGTGGGTCTGGAGTTCGGCACCCGCGACTGGTCCACGGTCAGCCTCGCCATTCGCGCCGATGCCTGGCTGCATGCACACGGAGATCCGCAGGGTGCTCTTGGCGCGCCGATTCGTCGACAGGTGCGCGATGCCTTCCATGTCGACGAAGCGAGATGGAAGCGACTCGTCTGCCAGCGCGGTCGCGAGGTCGTGGGCCGCCTCGTGGCGGCGCTGTCGGGCTGAACTGATAGATAACATATCATCAGGTCGACGTATTTCAGATCGGGTAGTATGTTATATCCGATCGGTTATTTCCAGTCGCCGCGGGCGCCGCGCCCGGCGGTGGGCTGTCGCCGCTCGACCAATGCCACCAGAAGTGCGCCGGCGAACACCAGCACCCCGCCGATCCAGGTGAAGCTGTCCGGCATCTCGGCGAACAGCAGGTAGCCGATCAGGGTCATCCACACCATGCGCAGGAAGTCGAGAGGCATGACCACGGAAGTCTGGGCCTCCTTGAGGGACTGGGCGAAGCAGATCAGCGACAGGGCGTTGGTGGCTCCCATCAGCACCAGCCAGGTGAACTGGGCGGCGTCGGGCCAGACCCATACGGGGGCCGCGAGCGGCAGCGACAGCGGAACCAGGAGGATGATGGTGTAGCCGGTGATGGCGACGCTGGATTCGTGGCGGCTGAGGATCTTCAGGACCATCAGGTTGCAGGCGAACAGCGTGGTCGACAGGACCATGAGCCAGGTGCCGGTGTCGAGTTCCACGACTCCGGGGCGAAGAATCACGAGGATCCCCGCAAGGCCCATGAACATCGCCCACCAATGCGCGGCCCGGGTCGCCTCGCGCAGGAACACGATCACCAGCGCCGAGCACACGATGGGCGCCATGAAGCTGATCGCAGTCGCCTTCGCCAGCGGGATCACCGACAGCGCGTAGTAGAACGACGACATCGAGGTCAGGGCCAGCACGGCGCGCAGCAGGTGCAGGGGGAATCGCCGCGTAGAGAGGTAGCCGATGCCGTGCCGGAACAACCACGGGCTGATGATGAAGAGCCCGACGAACCCGCGGAAGAACACGATCTCGAAACTGTGAATATCCGGCGAGACGTGGCGGACGATGGTGTGGGAGACGGAAAACCCTATCGTGGACAGGATCATCCACAGTATACCCCTGAGATTGCCCGCGGGCACGATTCACCGGGCCCGGCGCACGGCGCTGCCAGCGGAAGGCGCCGGCTCGCCGTCCATTACCTTCGCGAACGCGCCGCGCGGCGCTCCAGCCAGTTGAAGAAGATCACGCAGAGGTAGCATACGGCGAAGTACATTGCCGCGGTGATGATCCAGATCTCGAATATTCGCGATGTGGACACGCCGACCTCCACGGCCATGAACGTCAGTTCCTGGATCGAAATCAGCGAGACGATCGACGAGTCCTTGATCAGGGTGATGAACTGGTTGGCAAGCGGCGGGGCGATGCGGTTGACTGCCTGCGGCATGATCACGAAACGCATCACGTCGAAGCCGGATAGCCCGGCGGCTCGACCCGCTTCCCACTGCCCGCGGGGAATCGACTGGATTCCGGCGCGCACGATCTCGGTGATATAGGCGCCCTCGAACAGGCTCAGGCACACGAGCCCCGATACGAAGTTCGAGAACAGCACGGGATCGCCGCTGACGATCCGGATGATTGCCTGCACGGTCGGCGAATCGGAGCGGGCGAGTTCGTCGATTCCCAGCAGCGGCATGAGCTGGGTCGACAGGAAGAAGTAGAATATGAATATGAACACCAGCGGCGGGATGTTGCGCACCAGTTCCACGTAGCTGCGGGCGATCATCCGCAGGAACAGGTTGTTCGATACCCGGGCGAGACCCATCACGACGCCGATGACGGCCGAGGCGATGATCCCGTACACGGCCAGGCGCATGGTCATGATCAATCCCTCGATCATGAGATTCAGGGCCCATTCGCCGGTCTGTCGGTCGACGTAGACGAAAAAGGGCATCACCATGCCCCAGTCCCACGTATAGTTGAGCACCGACTCCACCCGGCGCACGATAAAGACCGTGAAGCCCGTGACCGCGGCAAGGACCACGGCGTCGATCCACGTAAGGCGAAGTTTCCTTTTCCCGTCCGCCATGGTCAGGTCCTCACCGCCGCTCGGTGTTCGAGCCAGGTGACGAAAACGGAGAGGGCGAGGGTGATCACCAGGTACATGGCCGCGACGGTGAACCAGATCTCGAAGCTCATGAAGGTGTCGGCGATGATGTTGCGACCTTCGGTGGTCAGGTCTGCCACCGCGATGACGCTTACGATGGCCGAGTGCTTGATCAGGTTGATGATCTGCCCGGTCAGCGGCGGTAACATCAGCGGCACCGACTGCGGCAGGATGATGCAGCGAAGGACGTCGTGCCTGGTCAGTCCGACGGCGTCACCGGCCTCCCACTGGCCGCGGTCGACGGAGCGGATGCCGGAACGAATGATCTCGGCGACGAACGAGCCCTCGTAGAACGTCAGGCAGATCACCCCGGTCCAGAACCTGTCGATGCCCAGGATCGGCGAGAACACGAAGTAGAACAGGTACAGCTGGACCAGCAGCGGGGTGTTGCGCACGAGCTCGAGGTATCCCGTGGCCAGCACTCGGCCCGAGATGGAGTTGGACATCCTCAGCAGCGCCGTGACGAGTCCGACGGCGAGCGTCAGGGCGACGCACCAGGCCGTCAGCGAAAGGGTGACCCAGAGGCCTTTCAGCAGGCGACCCGGATACAGTTCGCCCTGGAATTCGCGAACGAAATACTTCGGTATGTTGTACCATTGCCACTGGTAGCCCATCTTGCCGGCGCCGTGGACCACGAACCAGATGATCAGGCCCATGAAGATGAGATACTGGAGGGTGGCGATCCACGGCGATTGTTGGCTGAGCCGCCAGTATCGCCGGACTTTCAGCATGTTCATCGATCGGCCTCAGTGGGCGAGAATCTGGCTCAGGAAGAGCTGGGTACGATCGCTCCTTGGTGAAGAGAAGAACTCGGCCGGGGGCGCCATCTCGACGATCCGGCCGTGGTCCATGAACACCATCGTGTCGGCAACAGTCCTGGCGAAGCCCATCTCGTGGGTGACCACGATCATCGTCATTCCCTCGTTGGCCAGCTCGATCATCACGTCGAGTACTTCCTTGATCATTTCCGGATCCAGGGCGGATGTGGGTTCGTCGAACAGCATGATTTTCGGCCGCATGCACAGGCTCCGGGCGATGGCGACACGCTGCTGCTGACCGCCGGAGAGCTGGGCGGGATACTTCGCCGCCTGGTCGGGGATACGCACGCGCTCGAGATACTGCATCGCCTGGTCCTCCGCCTCGCGCCGCGGGGTCTTGCGCGCCCGCATGGGGGCCAGCACGAGGTTTTCCAGTACGGTGAGGTGGGGAAACAGGTTGAACTGCTGGAACACCATGCCGACTTCGCGGCGCACAGACAGGATATTCCCCATGTCCTCGGTCAGCTCGATGCCGTCGACAACGATTCGGCCTTCGTCGTGCTCCTCGAGCCGGTTGATGCAGCGGATCATCGTGGATTTGCCCGAGCCCGACGGGCCGCAGACCACGACGCGCTCGCCGAGCCTGACGTTCAGGGTGATGCCGTCCAGCGCCCGGAAGTTGCCGAAGGACTTGCACACCCCTTCGAGCCGTATAATTGGATCGGCGGTACCTGGCATTGTTCTGTGTCGCTCCTCCGGCAGCACGTTCTGGTGGTAATCCACCAGATTCTTACTATAATATGTAGGTCGACCTAGGTCGATTGTAATCCGATAGTGTTATACAACAACAGTGGAGGAGACGCTATGCTAAGGCGCAACCTGATTCTGCTGGCGGCCACCGTCCCGGTCATGCTTTGTGCACCGGCGCTGGCCCAGAACCTCACCAACGATCTCGCCGCTTCGAGCGCTCTGGAGGAGATCAAGAAGCGCGGCACCATAAGGGTCGGCTTCTCGACCTTCGTACCCTGGGCGATGCGCAACACCAAGGGCGAGTTCATAGGCTTCGAGATCGACGTCGCCCGCAAACTGGCCGAGGACAATGAGTGGCAACTCGAACTCGTTCCCACCGCGTGGGACGGCATCATTCCTGCGTTGATAGCCGGCAAGTTCGACGTGATCATCGGCGGCATGTCGGTTACCCCGAAGCGGGCGCAGACCGTGAATTTCACGATTCCATACGCGTACACCGCGATCACCATGGCGGCCAACAAGAACCTGGCCGCCGGAATGAGCACGATCGAGGACTTCAACAAGCCCGATGTGACACTCGCGGTGCGGCGCGGTACGTCCAGCGCGGCCTGGTTGCAGGAGACGTTTCCGAACGCCGAGATCACGTACTTCGATTCCGATCCGCTTGCCTTCCAGGAGGTTCTCAACGGCAATGCCTACGGCGTCGTGACCTCCGAGCCCAAGCCGTCGTTGTACACGGTCGCCAACAGCGACACCCTGTTTCTTCCTTTCGGCGACCAGAAGTTCAACTTCCTGCCGGGAAGCTTCGCGGTGCGCAAGGGCGATCCCGACTTTCTTACCTTCCTCAACAGCTGGATCCAGCTTCACGATTCCAATGGCTGGCTCGCGGCCAAGAGTCGTTACTGGTTCGAGTCCGACGGATGGTTCGGCGAGATCGACGAGAACCCGTTCATCATCAAGTAGCGACACGTGCACCCGGGATGCCTGTGGCCGCCGCGTGCGGCGGACACAGGCGAATCGGCAACTCGAGTCAGCCACGATCAGGCAAGCGGGTTCGGCACCCGATCGGCGAGACCGAGCCACACGCTCTTGGTCTGCAGGAATTCGCGCATCGCCTCGATGCCGTTTTCCCGCCCAAAGCCGCTCTGCTTGTAACCGCCGACCGGCGAAGTCGTGCTGACCGAACGGTAGGTATTCACGTACACGGTGCCGCTCTTGATACGCCGTGCCATGCGAATCGCGCGACCGAGGTCTGCGGTCCAGACGCCCGCGGCGAGGCCGTAAGGGGTGTGGTTGGCGCGCTCGACCGCTTCGTCCTCGTCGTCGAACTCGAACACCGAGAGCACGGGGCCGAATACTTCCTCGGTAGCGACGCGCGCATCGGCAGGGACGTCGACGAAGACAGTCGGTTCGATGAACAGTCCCTGTCCCAGCCCGGCGCCCGATGCCGGCGCGCCGCCGGCGACGCAGCGCGCCCCCGCGGCTCTGGCCTCCTCGATGAACTCCATCACCTTTTCGAACTGGGCGCGGCTGGCGATCGGACCGATGCGTGTGGCGGGATCGAACGGGTCGCCCATCGGCACGTGCCGGAGCCGGGAGACGAGCAGGTCGACAAACCGCTCAGCGATCGGCCGCTGGAGGTACAGCCGGGATCCGGCGACGCAGGTCTGGCCGTTGGAAAGGAACACCCCGGAGATGATGCCGTGAACGGCGTTTCCGATGTCGGCGTCTTCGAATACGACCTGGGGCGATTTGCCGCCCAGTTCGAGGGTGACGCGCTTGAATTGTTCTGCCGCCTTGACGTTGATCGCCCGTCCGCCGCGATCGGAGCCGGTGAAGGTGACCTTGGCGACGTCCGGGTGGCCGACCAGTGGCGCCCCGCACTCGTCGGCAAGCCCGCTGACGCAGTTGATCACGCCCGGAGGAAACCCGGCCCGGTGGAAGACCTCCATCATGGCCAGGGTCGACAGGGAGGCGTGCTCGGATGGCTTCAGGACAACGGTATTGCCGGCGGCAAGGGCCGGCGCGATCTTCCAGGCGGCAATCATGACGGGGGAGTTCCACGGAGTGATCGCCGCCACCACGCCGAGGGGTTCGTTCAGGGTGTAGTTCAGGACCCTGTCGGGGTCGGATGGGACCACCGCACCTTCGATCTTGTCGGCCAGGCCGCCATAGTATCGAAACCAGTCGGCAACTCCTCGCATCTGGGCGGTGCTTTCGACGATGGGCTTGCCCGTGTCGCGGGTCTCGAGGGCTGCCAGTTCATCGGCACGTTCGGCGACAAGCGCGCCGGCCGCGTGCAACAACTGTCCGCGGGCGGATGCTCCCATGTCGGCCCAGTCGCCGAACTCGGCCGCACGCCGGGCGGCACCCACGGCCCGGTCCACGTCTGCCGCGCCACAGCGTGGAAAATATGCAGTAGTCGTTCCGTCGAACGGGTTTTCGGCGGGGAGCCAGTCGCCACGTTCGGCCTCGACGAGGCGACCGTCAATGGTGATCTTGAAGCGGTCAGTCATGGGTCATTTGGTCTCGGTACCGATAAAATCGAACGTCCGTCCCAGGTAACAGGATGCGGCATTGCATGATCACACTTCGCCAGATCGACGCCTTCAGGGCGGTCATGGTCACGGGAACAGTGACCGAGGCGTCCCGAATGTTGAAAATCTCGCAGCCCGCGGTCAGTCGGTTGCTCCAGGATCTTGAGCGTCTGATCGGTTTCGATCTGTTCGTGCGGGGCAATCGGCAACTCATTCCCACCGCCGAGGGGCGTCACCTGTACGAGGAGGTCGAAACTGCGTTCACCGGGCTCGACCAGATCTACAACGCCGCGCTCAATATCCGCACGTACAACAGCGGACACCTGCGGCTGGTGACGATCCCTAGCGTGGTGGCCACGTTCATCGCCGGGATGATCGCCGCATTCACCCGCGAGTATCCGCGGGTGTCGGTGTCGATTGAAGTACAACCGACGCAGCGCGTCTTCGAGTACATCACCTCCGGACAGTGCGATGTCGGCCTGTCCACGCTGCCGCTCGAGAACCCCGCGGTTGTCACTCATCCGGTGCTTCACGGCCAGTCCGTCTGTATCGTGCCTGAAGATCATGCGCTGGTCCGCAAGCGGAAGATCACCCCGACGGACCTCGAGAACGAGGAGTTCATCTCCTACCGAGCCGACTCGAAGTATCGACACAGAGTGGACGAGGTGTTCGCCCGCGCGGGGGTGACGCGTTGCCTTCGCTTCGAGGCGCGTACCACCGAGGCGATCTGCAATCTCGTCGCGGCCGGGCTCGGCGTGTCGATAATCGGTCCGGCCTTCCCGGGTGTCGAGATCCATCCACGGCTGGTTGCGAGGCCCTTCGAGCCCGCGATACACGGCGACCTTGCACTGTTGTACCTGCGACAGAAAAAACTGGCCCGCATTCCGCTGGCGTTTGTCGACGTCGTAGAGGCCTACGTCGAATCGAACTTTCGAACCGCAAAAGTCGGTCGGAGTGCGCGGTCATAGGCGCCCTTGCAAGGCACGGCGGAACGCTTCGCGCTCGGCCTTGCCGTGAATGCGGTCGTAGTCGCGCGGGTAGGACTCGCCTTCGTGAACCGCGAGGCTGACGAAGACCGGACCTTCCCCGTTCAGCACCGTCCCCAGTTCAGTCTCGAATCGACCGAGATCATTGAAGCTGTACACGCGGCCGATCCCGGCCGCACGTGCAATCGCGGCAAAATCGACGCTACGGCCGCCGGGAGTCGGGTAGCGGCCGTTTACTTCGTACAAACCGTTATGGCAGACGAAGTGCCAGAGATTGCGCGGCGCCTGTTCGGATATCGTCACCAGGGAACCGAGATTCATGAGCAGGCTGCCGTCGCCGTCGAGCACCACCACCCGTTCGCCGGGGCAGCCCAAGGCAATGCCGAGGGCATGCGAGGACGCCTGGCCCATGGCGCCGGTGCCAAGATAGTTGAGCGGATGGGGGCGGATTGCGAGCCAGTCGAATGCCGACTGGTACACGGCCACCACGATGCCGTCGGGATAGTAACGCGCCAGCGCCGCAAGGGCATGATCGCGACGCATGCTCACCGGGGAGTTCTCGAGATCAGAAACACGAACGGCCTCGAGTGTTCATAGGCGTTGTCGATGGCCGCGGTTATGGTCTCGGCGTCGGAGTGTTCGTCGACGACGGCGTGATCGATCGTCATGGCACGCAGTATCGGTTTGAGTATGCGAATTCCGTTGTGGCTCGACTGCTCCGGTTCGAGTCCCGCCTCCATGCCCTGCAGGCCGACCATCATCACGATGGGCAGACCGTAGTCCATGCCAAGAGCCCGGATCGCGTTGATCGAATCCAGAAACCCGGTGTGTTGCATCAAAAGGATCGCGCGAAGGCCGGCATGCGACAGGCCCGCACAGATTGACACACCCTCGTCCTCCTTGCATACCATCACCAGTTTGAAATCGCTGTCACGCGAAATGGGCCAGAGCACGGCCTCGCACGTGACAATATCCGGCAGGGCCGCGACGAAACGTATCCCGGCCGCCTTCAGAGCCTCGACGATCGTCGCCCCCTCGAGCGCCCGGGCGCGTGTCACGACGCCCACGCCTCGAGCAATTCCGCCGTGCGAGCCATCTCCTCCTCGGTGCCGATGGTGAATCGGACGCAGTCCTGGAAGTCGGCCGCGGCGAAGCGGCGCGCGATCACACCGGCCCCGAGCAGCCACCTCCAGGCGTTCAGGGCCGCGTCGGCGCCGCCGGAGAACCTGGCGAGAACGAAATTGGTCTCGCTTGGAAACACGGTGATTCCGAGCGCGGCGATGCGGTCGGAGAATGCAGCGCGGACGCGTGCGTTTCTTTCCACCACGTGCCAGGTGTGATCGACATCCTCCAGCGCCGCCCGGCACCCGGCCAGCGCCGGCGCCGACAAGGGAAAGGTGATGCCGGTGCGCTGTACCATGTCGACGATCGACTCCGGACCGTACATCCAGCCGACCCGGAGGCCCGCCAGTCCGAATACCTTCGAGAATGTGCGGGTCATGACGACGTTACTCGAGGCTTCCACCAGGGCGTCGGGCAATTCGTAGTTCTCCGCACGGACGTACTCGGCATAGGCGGAGTCGAGCACCAGCAGAACGTCGTCGGGAAGGGCCCGATGCAGGCGGCGGACATTCCGGCCGCTTACCCAGGTTCCGGTAGGGTTGTCGGGGTTGGCCAGCATGACGACGCGTGTGCGTGCGGTTAGCATGTCGACGATATTGTCTACGTCGGCCGTGAAATTCCGGTCCGGCGCGGCAACGGGGATCGCGTCGTTGGCATGGGCGTAGTTGGGGAACTTCTGGTATCCGTGAACCGGGTAGATCAGTTCGTCGCCGGGGCGAAGATAGATGCGCGCCAGGCGTGCGAGCAGGTCGTCGGAGCCGAAGCCGCAGCAGATCCGCTTCGGATCGAGACTGAATCGGCGCGCGATCGCCTCGGCGAGCGTGAACGATGCATCGTCGGGATAGCGTTCGACGAAATCCATTGCGCCCCGTGCGGCCTCCCGAGCGGCGTCGGACGGCCCGTATGCGCTTTCGTTGGAATCGATTCGAATGGCTTCGGGAGGCGGTGGTCCAGCGGGTTCCGCCATGTGCGGGCGAATCCTGAGCACCCCGTCCCGGGGTCGGGGACCGAGTTCGTTCATCGTCCGTCGGTGCGCACCGCGTCGGCGCCGAACCTGTCGGTTACCTGCCTGCGGATGTAATCGGCACGGTCGTCGCCTTCGTGGCGATCGGCCGCGAAGTATATCTGGGCAACCTCGTGCTGCACGCGGCGCATGAGAGTGCGGTCGTCGACCGCGTCCCTCGCGATCCTGAGTACCGTGTCGCCACCGTAAGTGTGAAACGGCCTGTCCTCGCTGCCCTGCGGAAGCGACACCGGTTTGCCTCGCTGGACGTTGCGGATATCTCGCTTGAGCTTGGTACGCAACATCACGACCCCTTCGTCGGTGGTGCCAAGATACTCGCGCTTGTGGATGTTGATCGGCCCCTGGCTCGTCCATGCCTCCCAGTCGCCCGGGTTCGAAAGGCGCTCTTCCTCGCTGCGATGCGCACTCTGGCCATAGAAATCGACAGTCTCCCAGCCGACCTGGCTGCGGTCCCCCTGCCGGAGCACCTCGTCTTCATCATTGAAGTGACGCCAGCCGAACTTGCGGCTGTTGGTGTCGTCCAGCGGGACCACCCACTTGGTGAGACTCGTGCGACCGAAGATCTTTGGATTGTCGAGGCGCTGGAACATTCCACCGTTCTGGGCCATGTTCGGAGTGATGTGGTCGTGGAAGCGCATCATGACGAGGTCGCCCTGCCGGCGGGCGTGGCTGTAGGCGAATCCTTCCGGTCGCTTGAAGTACTCGACAACCGGCAGTTCGACGAAGTGCTCGAGTCCCGGAAACTGGGGGCCATTCACGCGCCCGTGCAGGAAGACGCTGTGGAACGGGTCCATGGAATTCTCGCTTTCCTGCAGCCAGTTGCAAGGTGAATGGATGGAGTAGGGGATCATCTCGTGTCCCGGAATATCGAACGAATCCAGGAACGGGAAGTCTGGTCTGAGCTTCGGTGGGCCCATGTAGGCGAACACCAGTCCGCGATACTCGACGACCGGGTAGGCGCCTTGACAGATTCGATGCCTGATCGGACTGTCCTCGGGTTCGCCGGGCGTTTCCAGGATGGTGCCGTCGACATCGAAATGCCATCCGTGGTAGCAGCAGCGAATGCCGTGCTGTTCGATTCGCCCGTACTCGAGCGACGCCCGGCGGTGCGCGCAGTGCCGATGCAGCAGGCCGATTCGACCGGCGAGGTCGCGAAAGATCACGAGATCTTCGCCGAGAATCCGGATGGGAACCGGTCTCGCGCCGAGCTGCTCGGTCATGGCCACGGGGTGCCAGAAACGCCGCATGTATTCTCCGCACGGCGTGCCGGGACCTATGCGGGTAAGCTCGGCGTCCTCCTCGAGTTGGCGGTTGATGTGATAGCCGCCGTAGGGTTTGTCGGTCCACCTGACTTCTTCGTTCATTGACTGCTCCAATTGATGACCACGTACTGCTTGCCCGTCCGGCGGTTCCGGGGCGATCTCGGCGGGGGAGTGCGCACCCGCCGTATCCGGCCGGCGGCCGGCGGGAACGCCACGAGGCGTCGCGTCGCTGGCAAAGTCTAGCCAAGTTGTTATATAAAATAAAGATCAAAAACAGAATGGTGAAATGTGTAAATGTTATGTGACGTCGAATCTTGCAGGCCGCGCACCTGGACGGCACGAAGTCGGTTCGCGGAAGTGCCAGCCAACACGAAACCTGGCGGCGCCGAGGACCGCAACCGTTCCGAGTCATTGCCCGACACGTGTTGTGCGACTGTCGTCAATCCGATTACCCTACGCCGGCATTTTGCCGACCCGTCGCTCGCAACCGATGGCCGCGGCGTCGAATCAATGACTACGGGACCCACTGCATGACCACCCTGAACGAACTGACTCTCACCGAACTTGTCGGCCTGCGCGAACGCGGCGATCTCGATCCGGCCGCCTTGCTGGATGCTTGCATCGCCCGCATCGAATCGCGCGAGCACGAGGTACAGGCGTTCGAGCACGTCGACTTCGAACGCGTTCGCCAGGCGCTCCCGGACGCGTCGTCGTCGTACTACGGCAGCGGTCTTCAGGGCATACCGTTCGGGGTCAAGGACATCATGGACACGCACGACATGCCGACGAGCTGGGGCAGTCCCATCTATCGCGGGAAGGTGGCGCTGCGTGATGCCGGCTGCGTGGCGGCGCTGCGCGGCTGCGGTGCCGTCGCCATGGGCAAGACGGTGAGCACCGAGTTCGCCTGCTTCAATCCCGGCAAGACCCGCAATCCGCACAACCTGGAGCATACGCCCGGGGGTTCGTCCCAGGGTTCGGCTGCCGCGGTGGCCGACTTCATGCTGCCGTTCGCCCTCGGTACCCAGACCGCCGCCTCTGTCGTAAGGCCGGCGGCGTTCTGCGGCGTGGTCGGCTACAAGGCGAGCCTGGGCGAGTTCGACCTCGGCGGCGTCTGCAGTCTGTCGCCGACACTCGATACGCTCGGCTTCTTCGTCCGCGACGCGCGCGACCTGCCGATCATCCGCCAGGCGATGTTCTCCGGCGCCGCGGCGCCCCGGGAGCGCACGCCGCTGAGGGTCGGCCTCGTTCGAACGCCGCACTGGGACGACGCGGACCCTGCCGCCCGCGAGGCTGTCGAGCGCGCGGCCCGGGACCTTTCAGGCGCCGGAGCAATCGTCGAGGAAGTCTCGTTCGGTCCGGAGGACGGCGCCCTTACCGAGGCGCACAAGACAGTCATGGCGTTCGAGATCGCGCGTGCGCGCCTGTTCGAGTACAGGCACTACCGCGACCAGTTGAGCGCGAAGATGCGCGAACTGGTCGAGTCGGGTCTGGCCACGCCCCGCCACTCCTACGAGCAGGCGATGACGCTTCGCGGCGAGTGGTCCAGGCGCCTTGACGGGATCCTGGAGGGCATCGACTGCCTGTTGGCACCGAGCACGCCGGGCGAGGCCCCGCGCGGACTCGATGCCACCGGCGACCCCCTGTTCTCACGCATGTGGACGCTGATGGGTGTTCCGGCGGTGCACCTGCCGACCGGAAAGGGCCCGGCGGGCCTGCCCGTGGGAATCCAGCTTCTCGGCAGGTGGCGTCACGACGATGCGCTCATCGATCACGCCGTGCGCGTCCAGGAGATCCTCGGCCGTTAGCGGTCGGCCCAACTCGCGACGCATACGGGCGCGGCAATGGAATCGCCGCGCTCTTCGCGACGCAGTCAGTCCACGCCGCTGATGCCGGTGATGATATACCCGCCCGACTTCTCGTCGTGCTTCAGGCTCAGCATGCCGCGCGATTCGGCCTCCTCGAGCAACTGGCCGAACGTCCTGAATCCGTGATAGGTCTCGTTGAAACCCGGCTTGCGCCGCTTGAGGGTCTGCTTGACCATCGAGCCCCAGATCTTCTCCTGTTCGCCGCGTTCCTCGACGAGCGCTTCGACCGTTTCCACCACGAGATCCAGGGCCTCCTGCTTCTTGCCGTCTTCGTCGGCGGCGGCGCTCTTCTTTCCGGTCTTCTTCGCCGCCGGCCGGCGCCGCGCCCGCTGCTGCTTTTCCTCCTTGCGAACGAGGTCGTCGTAGAAAATGAACTCGTCGCAGTTGGCGATCAAGAGGTCCGAGGTGGCGTTCTTGACGCCGACGCCGATGACGACCTTGTCGTTCTCCCTGAGCTTGCTGACCAGGGGCGAGAAGTCGGAATCGCCGCTGATGACGACGAAAGTGTCCACGTGGGACTTGGTGTAGCACAGGTCGAGGGCGTCGACCACCATGCGGATGTCGGCCGAGTTCTTGCCGGACTGGCGGTAGTGAGGAATCTCGATCATTTCGAACGCCGCCTCGTGCATGGCCGCCTTGAATTCCTTGTAGCGGTCCCAGTCGCAGTAGGCCTTCTTGACCACGATGTTGCCCTTGAGCAGCAGCCGTTCGAGCACCTTCTGGATGTCGAAGGCGGCGTACTTGGCGTCCCGTACGCCGAGCGCGACGTTCTCGAAGTCGCAGTAGAGCGCCATGTTGCGCGTTTCGGTTTTTTCTGACATGAATGAGATCCCGTCGTGGGTCTTGTTGATTGCCGCTAACATAGTCCTGCTGCCGCCGCGTTGCAATGCCCGACCGTGGACAATTCGTCGCCGCCGCGCCGGATTCTCGGCGGTGCGCGGCGACGCCGGGCAGGGCACACACTTCGCAATGCGGTAGCGGCGAGCGAGTCCCCGGAATCTCGATCAACAGCAACAGGACATGAAAAGCTACTGGCACGGCTCCCATATTCGCTTCCGACGCAGCGCCGCCGACGCCGTCGGCGAACCGGTCATGCTCTCGACCAGCGATCGGGCCGACGTGCGCGGCATCTGGTGGACTTCACGGGCCAACCGGAATCCGCGCGTCGCCGTGATCGCCTCCCACCCGCGCGCCGACTTCTCCTTCCACCATGCCTTTCCCGATTTTCTGGACGCCGGCTACGGCTGCCTCGGCGCCAACATGCGCACGCTCAACAACGACATCGACTGCGTTCACGAGCGCCTGGTGATCGACATCGCGACATACATGCGCTGGCTGAAATCCGAGCGCGGCGTCGACAAGGTGGTGCTGCTCGGCAACTCCGGCGGCGGCTCGCTGTTCTCGTTCTACCAGTCGCAGGCCAACACGCCGCCAGCCTCGCGCATCGCCGCGACACCGGCAGGAGAGGCCACGGGTCTCGAGGACGAGGAACTGGTGCCGGCAGACGCCCTGGTGTTCATGGCGGCGCACACGGGACAGGGACTGGTGGTGACCGAGACCATCGACCCGGCCGTCGTCGACGAACGCTCGCCGTTGCTCACCGACCCGTGTCTCGACATGTACGATCCTCGGAACGGCTTCCGTGAGCCCCCGCAGTGGGTGGAATACGACGACGAATTCATCGTCCGCTACCGCGCTGCGCAGCGCCGGCGCGTCGCGCGCCTGGATGCCATCGCGCTCGAGATGATCGCGGCGGGGACGGCCGCCGGCGAGGTGCTCGATACGCCCGGCCACGAAGGATTGTCCTGGGATGCGAGGCGTCGTCTCGAGGTACGCCGAGCCTTCGAGCCCGTCATGGTGATCTACCGCACCATGGCAAATCTCAATTACGTGGACCGCCGCCTCGATCCGAGCAACCGGTCGTACGGTTCCCTGTTCGGCTCCCGGCCGGATATCATGAACTATCGCCATCGCGGGTTCGCGCGCGTGGTGACTCCCCGCGCGTGGCTGTCGACGTGGTCGGGGCTGTCGTCGAACGCCAATGTCATGGTGACCGCGCCGAAGGTGATCGAGCCGGCTCTCGTCATCAATGCCGGCAAGGACCGCGACGTGTACCCGCGCACCCACTCGCGCCGCACTTTCGACGCGCTCGGGTCCGCGGACAAGGACTACTGGGAATTTCCCGGTGCCCTGCACTACTTCGAGCCCGAGCACGAGGCCGACGGCAACCGCGAACTCGACGCCCTGATGGATCGCCTGGTGCCCTGGGTCGCCGAGCGGTTCCCTCTTTAGAGCGGCCTTGCCGTCAGCTCCTTTCGCGGCGGCGCTCGAGTAGCTGCCACGTGCCGACCAGGACCGCGAGGGCCACGATGAGCCACACCCCGAC
The DNA here is from genome assembly GCA_965652415.1 of uncultured Gammaproteobacteria bacterium. GTDB lineage: Bacteria > Pseudomonadota > Gammaproteobacteria > Arenicellales > CAJQKF01 > BQJD01. The sequence goes on from CBFGVH010000037.1 coordinate 20,249, forward strand.
CGCCGCGGCCGTGTTGGGCTGTCCCGCGGCCCAGTAGTCCCAAAGCAGCGTGGAGATCACGACGTTGTCGCGCCCCTGCAGGATCAGGGCCGAGGAAAGCTCGCGCCCGGCGTGGGCGGCCACCCAGATCCATACCGCGACAAGGCCCGGAATCGCGAGCGGCACCGTCACCTTGCGGAACACGCGCAGCCACGCCGCCCCGCTCGCCGATCCCGCATCCTCGAGGTCGGCATGCAGCTGGATCAGCACGCTGTTCAGGCTTCGCGTGCCGTAGGACAGGTACACGGTGGTGTATGCCACGATGATGATCCAGATGGTGCCGTAGATGCCGATGAACGAGAAACTGAGGTACACGTAGATCAGCGCCACCCCGATGATCACCCCGGGAATGGCGATCGGCAGGAAGGCGGCGAGATCGATGATGCGCCGCCCGGGCAGGCGTGAGCGCACCACGTACCATGAGACGAGGGCCGACAGCAGTGTCACGGCGGTGGCCGATACTGTTGCCACGACCAGGGTATTGGACGCAGCGTCGGCTATGCGGCGGTTGCTGAATACGGTGGCGTGATTGTCGAGCGTGACGAGCTCCATTGCGGCCACGGAGAACCCGGTCAGGTATGGCATCAGGCTGGTCCACACCAGCACCAGCAGCGGTGCGGCCACGGCCAGCACGAAGTAAAACCCCGCGAACGCCAGGGCGACGTAGCGCCAGCGTCCGAGCCGGAACAGGCGCGGCCGGTAGCTCTTGCCGCCAATCACGGTGTATCGCGACATGCGCCGGGTGGCGCGCTGGTAGACGAGTCCGAGCGCCAGCAGCGCCAGCAGGAACACCGCGGCCAGCGCGCTGATCAGCCCGTACAGCGGCAGACCCGTCGGCGTCTCGTTGCTCCAGTAGTAGATCTGCGAGCTCAGCACGAAAATTCTCACCGGCATGCCGATGGCGCCGGGAATGTCGAACACCACGAATCCGGCCACGGATATGAAGATGGCGGCGGAGAGCAGGGCGGGCGCCATCAGCGGCAGGAATACCTTGAACACCACCCGCGCGCCGCCCGCGCCGGAAGCCGAAGCGGCTTCCTCCAGGGCCGGGTCCATGTTGCGAAAGGCCGGCGACAGGATCAGGAACGTGGTCGGCACCACGGCGATCGCTTCGACGAATACCATGCCGCCCATGGTGAAGATGTCCAGCGGCGCCGACTCCAGGCCGAACAGCGACATGAGGAGCTTGTTGAGGAAACCCGTGCGCGGGCTGAGCAGCATGATCCAGGCGATGGCGAGCAGCAGCGGCGGGGTTGCCATGGGCAGGATCACCATGGCGCGCACCACGCGGCGGGCCGGCATATCGGTGCGCTCCACCAGCCAGGCCAGCACGCCGCCGAGCACGAGTGCGACCAGCACGCTGCCGCCGACGAAGATCAGAGTGTTGACCAGCATGTCGGCGAGCGCCGGGTCGCTGTAGACGGCGGCGTAGTTGTCGAGGGTGAAGCCGGCGTTCCACGGCAGGCCGCCGGGACGGAAGCTGGACAGGGTGAGGAACACGAGCGGCACCAGCACCAGTACCGCGAGAACCGCGCCCAGCGCGGTGGTCGCCAGGCCGCGCCGAAGATTCATGAGCGGGTATCGAGCTCCTGGCCGATGCCCGCCGCGCGGGCCTTCTCCAGCAGCATGGCGCAGGTACCGAGATACTCCAGGGCGGTGCCGCCGGAGCAGAACATCGTGCAGTCGCCGTCGCCGGTGCGGCCCGCAACCCGGCCGGTGATCACCTCGCCCAGTTCTGCGAGCACGTGGCCACTGTCGATCCTGCCCTCGGCGATCGGGATCAGGAGGTCGCCCTTTTCGTTCAGCGCCTGGGCCCGCGAATCGACGATCACGCGGCTCATGGCCACGGCGTCGCTGTCGACTTCCCGGGTGCGCGGATCATGCTGGCCCATGACGTTCACGTGCACGCCGGGCGAGAGCCAGCGTCCGAACAGCACCGGTTCGGCGGACGTGGTGATCGTGACCACGATGTCGGCGCCGTCGACGGCCTGGGCGGTGCTCCGGCAAGACCTCGCGGCAACGCCGGGCAGCGTGTCGCCGACCCATTGGGCAAAAGCGTCGCGCTTGTCACGATCACGGCTGAAGCAGCGTACCTCGTCGAGGTGCCTGACCGATGCCAGCCCGAGCACCTGGGTCGAGGCGAAGTACCCGGTGCCGATGACGGCCGCCGTGCTCGCATCGGCACGGGCCAGCCTGTCGGCGGCCAGCGCAGCCGTGGCGCCGGTCTTCCACAGGCTGAGTTCGCGCCCGTTGAGCAGTGCGGCCAGCCGACCGTCGGCTGCCGAGAACAGCATGATCCACATCTCGAGGCTGCCGGGCGTGAAATGCGCCGAGTAGATCGAAGCACCCATCAGTTGCTCGCTGCGCAGGACGGACGCTGAAAGCTTCAGCGAAGGCGAGCGCACGCCCCCGGCTCCCGCATCGCGCCACAGCACCTGGCGCGGCAGAATCGAGATGGCGCCCTCGCCCTGGCCGCGAAACGCGGTTTGGACCGCGCGCACGTAGTCGTGCATGCCGACGTGTCCGTCGTCATGAAGCGCACGAACGTGATGAGGTGCAATCAGAAGAGGCTTGTGATCCATTGGCCTTCGCTGCGCTGTCGGCACGGGGGACACCCGGGCCATCGTCGCGTCGACGACCCGGGTGCGTTCGCGCGGTTACTGGGCGGTACCCGCGCTGCGCAACATCTCCGTGTACTTCGACACAAGCTCCTGCAGCGTCGCGGTTTCTTCGGGAGGGAAGGTGCTCAGCTTGCGCCCGGCGAGGTATTTCGCGGTCTCGGTAAACTCGAGAAACGGGTTGCCGCGCCCGGTGGCTTCCTCGTAGGCGAGTGCGCCGGACTCGGAGCTCAGCCACGCGACCAGAAGCCTCGCCCCGTTGGGCCGCGGCGTGCCCTTGATGACGCCTGAGTAGATCATGCTCATGGAAGTCGGCTCGGGTGCAACGATACCGAGCGGCGCGCCCTTCGCCTGGGTCGCCAGCGCCACGTGCAGCGGGGTGATTCCCACGGAGATCTCGCCGGAAGCGAGGTTCTGCGCGATGGTGAAGTTGCTCTTGTACAGGAGCGGCTCCTGGGCGACCAGTTGCTCCATCCACGCGGTTACCCGCTCCTCGCCCCACTCGGCGGCCAGGTTGGCCTGGGCGTGACCGATGGCCCAGATGCCGAGCTTGCCGCGCCACTTCGGATCGGCGAGGTCCTCCCACGACTTCGGCGCGTCGGCCTCGGCGACGTTGTTGGTGTTGTATACGATGACCCAGGTCGCCGCGGTGGCGGCCACCGCGTAGGGTTGTGGCGTGAGCTCGGCAGGCACGCCGTAGGCGCTCCAGTCGATGCTTTCGATCAGGCCGCGTTCGTACAGGCCGTAGATCTGGTCGATGCCGGTGGTGGTCACGTCCGCGGTGGGCGCGTTGGCCTCGGTCTCCTGGACGATCTTGGTGGTGATGCCCTGGGCGCCGGGAACGCGCTCGAAGCGCAGTGCGACGTCGGGAAACTCCTCGTTGAATGCGGCCACGAGCTTGTCACCCATCTCCGGCGAGTTGGCCTCGTACCAGACGATCTCGCCCTCGGACGCGGCCTTGGCCGCCAGTTCCTCGATGGTCTCCGCCGAGGCGGCAAGGCTCGCCGCCGCGAACACGGTGCCGGTCAGCATGGCGGCGAATGTCGCCGGCAGACCGATGGTTCGATTCGATGTCATGGTTCAGGTCCTCCTGTGTCGATTGTCGGATGGTGTGCCGGCCGCAGGGCCGGTTCTGGTGAATCGTGCCGCTTCGGGTTACATCGGCCAGCCTTCGAGCAGGTCGACGGGGTCGCCGTAACGGCTTGCCAGGTCCACGACGCCGGGCGCCTTCAGTGCGGTCAGGAACCCTTCCTCGACCAGCGTCGATGGGCCGGCGCGCACCGTGCCGTCGAATGTCACCAGGTCCATGTGAACCGGCGGCTCCTCCCAGTTGGGCATCATGCGCCGGACGTAGTCGCTCGCCTCGGTCATGTCGATGCCGAAGTGCAGCGCGCCGGGGGAGTTCGAGCCGGCGGGGTATATCGTGTGGCGCGGCGCCTTCGGGTTGAAGCCGCAGCCGAGTTCGATCAATTGGCCCGAGGGCAGCATGCGCCGGAGCAGTTCCGCCTGTTCTCCGTCGCCTCGCACCTCCACCACGCGATCGTCCTCGAAGACGACCGCGATCGGGCTGTCGAAGGGCTTGTCGAATCCGACCGCCCACTGCGGGTACACGACGCCGCTCATCGACACCTTCGCCTCGTCGTCGTTGAGGACGGCGGATCGGTCGTACAGGTTCGGTCCATGGGTCGGGATGTAATGCACGTAGGCGCCGGGTTCGTCCGCCGTCATCTGGCCGCGCCAGCGGTTGGGCGCCAGCAGGTTGTCGCGCATGGCGGCGGTGTAGCGGATGGTGAAGTCGGTGCCTCGGGGATCGGAGAAGGCGAGGTCGAAGTCCTCGCCTGCCGGAAAGCGCGAGGCGGTTTCGCGGATAAGCTCCCCGACGATCTCGACCGGGAAGCGAGCCTGCTCGGTGTCGAGCAGGTCGTAGTTGCGAAAGAACGTGATCTTCACCCAGCGCTGACCGTGCTCTCGGCGCAGCGCGATGCAGTACGGGTCGAGCACCGAGCAGTACCACGTCGACACCACGAACGTCGCCCTTTCGAGCAGTGGCTTGACATGATCGGGAATCGCCAGGTGCTGGGTGGTATCGCTGACGAAGATTTCCGGCTTTACGCCGCGGCTTCGCGCCAGTCCGATGATCAGGTGGGTGACGCGTGGATCCAGTCGGCGGTCGAGCAGCATGACCATGCGATCGTCCGGGCGGATGGCGAAGCAGCGCTGGAAGTTGTCCAGGGCCATCATCCGTTTTTCGATTCTCAGCGTCTCGAAATCCGGTTCGATGGGCAGGCCCTGCCCGGAGAACGGGCTCGGCGTCTCGGTCATGTCAACTCTCTCCTCGAGGTCAGGCGGGATGGTGTCCGGGTTCGGTTTCGTCCTGGTGATTGTCGTCCGCGTCCCCGACGAGGACGCAGCGCTCCGGCGGCAGGCGCAGCCGGACGGCTTCGCCCTGGTCGAACATCGAACCGGACAATGCGTGAATGCTGAGCGTGGTGGAGCCCGTCGCCACGGCGTATTCGACCACCCGGCCGGTGAACGCGACTTGCGCAACCCGTCCGTCCACCAGGTTCGGGCCCGTGTCACCCGGGGTCGCGAACTCGATATGCTCCGGGCGAATCATCACGGTCCGGCCCGACGGTTCATCTACGCCATTTGCCACCCGGAGTGTCCCGATCGGGGTCTCGACGCGAAGGGTGTCGCCGTCGCGTGTCACGCTCCGCGCCGGCAACAGCTCGGTCTGGCCGAGGAACTCCGCGGTGAACAGGTGGCGCGGTGCCAGGTACAGCGCCCGCGGCGTGCCGATCTCGACGACCTTGCCGTCGCGCATGACGGCGATGCGGTCCGACAGGCTCAGCGCCTCGTCCTGGTCGTGCGTGACGTATATCGTGGTTGTGCCCAGGCGGGACTGCAGCTGGCCGAGTTCCCGGCGCATCTGCACCCGCAGCCGGGCGTCGAGATTGGACAACGGTTCGTCGAGCAAGAGCAGCCCCGCGTCCTTGACGACGGCGCGAGCCAGCGCCACGCGCTGTTGCTGTCCGCCCGACAGGTGAGTCGCCGGCCGGTCGTGAAGGTCGGCGAGCCCGATCATTTCCAGCGCCCGCATCACGCGATTGCGCACTTCGCGCCGGGGCACGTGCGCGGTCTCGAGCGGGAAGGCGACATTCTGCGCCACGGTCATGTGCGGCCAGATGGCGTAGGATTGGAACACCATGGCGATGTCGCGCTGGTGGACCGGCACGAACACGTTGTCGCGGATGCAGGAAACCGTGACGCCGTCGATGCGGATGGAGCCTGCCGTGGGTCGTTCGAAGCCGGCGACGCAGCGCAGCGTGGTGGTCTTGCCGCAGCCGCTCGGACCGAGCAGGGTGAAGAACTCGCCGCGGGCGACCGCGATGCTGACCCCGTCGACCGCCTTGACGGTCCCCGCCTCGCCGGCATACACGGCGTCGAGCGCCTGTATCGCCAACAGGGGCGTGTCCGCTCCATGAGCGTCGGCACCGCCATGGCTGTCCGCCGTGACGTCGGATTGCGCTGCGTTCGAAGTAATCTCGGGTCCTCCTCCTGCCATGCGTCCCTGGTTGCGAGCCGCATTTTTATTTAGATATCTAAGTCCAAAAGTCTAGGCAGCATGGACAAGGGTGTCAATGTTTCGATACGGGTGTTGAAGCGCAGGGGGAAAGGTCCCGCCGGCTTCAGGGATTCGCGGCGCTCAGCAGTCCCCTGGCCGTGCCGCCGGCAACGATGTTCCGGCACTGCGCTGCCGTAAGCGTCGTGTTCCCGGGCGACGTCTCCTCGCGCATGAGGTTGCCGGGCAGGTCGCTGTGCTCGCCGTTGTCCACGAGGAGATGGACGAGTTCGTGGGCGAAGATGATGCCCGGGTCGCGTGCGCCTTCGATGATCCACACGGTATCGCGCAGTTCCGGCCGCGAGGCGCTGTTGGCGCGGCCGATGGCTTCGGCCTCGAAGGCGATTTCCTGCAGCGTGTCGCGCACGAGGTACATCGCGGGTCTGGGCAGGCCGGTGCGGCGCACGAGTTCGGCGGCGGCCCGGTCCCTGAAGTACTGGTAGCTGTCCGCTGCGTCGAGCGTGTAGAGGTCGACGGCATCGACGACGATGCCGCACTGGATGAGTATGTGCGCCATCTGCCGCGCATGGCGCCGCACCGCCGGTACGGGCCAGCCGCCCGACTGAAAGCGGGCGATGGCGAGATCGAGGCGGTGAGTCGACGGCGCCGGCCTCGCGCCGGACTCCCGCGGGAGTTCCAGCGTTTCGACGGAGGTGACCCGCGGTTCCCCGTCGAGTTCCAGTGCAGGCCGCAGTTCGGCCCTCTCCGGCCGCGGAACGAAGCCGGCCGCGACCGGCATGTCCAGTTCGGGGAATGGCGGCAGCGCCCGCGCAATGATGGCTTCCTTCAACTGCCCGGCACGCCACTGTGGGTGTGCCGCCAGCATGCGCGCCGCGAGGGCGGACACGCGCGCCGCGGCGTAGCTGGAGCCGGCCGCCGGGATCTCGGTGCCGTCGAAGTCCGTGACCGAAACCTCTTCGGCCGGCACAAGCAGATCGACAGTCCGCCGTCCTTGGTTCGAGCCGCGGGCGATCTCACCGGTGTGTTCCGACGACGTGACGACGAGGATGTTGTCGAGTTCAAGCGAGGCGGGATAGACCGGCTCGTCGTCGATGTCGCGACCTTCGTTTCCGGCTGAAACGACGAACAGCATTTGCGGATTCGCGGTCGCGGCGGCTGCGAACGCCTCCCATTCCTCGGCACGGTTGCTGCCCAGGGACAGGTTGACGATGACGATGCCCTTGCCCGCCGCGTCGCGAACGAGATCGCCCATGCGTTCCATGGCCGGACGCGGATAGCGGTACGGGAACAGGCGTACGCCCGGCGCCTCGGAGAGCAGCAGCGAGGCGGTGCGGGTGCCGTGGCGCTGGGGGAAGAACGGCGAGCGCGCCGGGTTGGCGTCGAAGGGGCGCGGGTCCATGTCCCAGTAGTCGTAGCCGAGCGCCTCCCCCGAAGGATCGCGGGCAAGCGCGGC
>CBFGVH010000038.1:0-27396 GCA_965652415.1 uncultured Gammaproteobacteria bacterium
CCTTCAACAAGGATTCCACCGAGCTGCGCAACGCCGTGAACGAGGTGCTCGTCGCGTACAAGTACACCGACGAGTGGCAGCAGACGCTGGAAGGACACGGCTTCAGCATGCTCGACATCCTCAACTCGTTCAAGTTCGACACCGAACAGCTTTGCGCGATGGATTGAGTAGGGCGGCCGGACTAAGGGCTTTTCGAATGTCATTTCCAACGCGTCAGCATGCGACGAGACGGGGCGATCTCCCCCGCCAGAAAAGGGCCGTCATGCCAATATTAAGACGCCCCGTTACCGATTTCGGTAACGGGGCGTTGTTTTTTGACGTATGACGTCGATAGGCGCCTACGCAGCCATGGCTTTAGCCTCCCGTGCCAGCGCCCGGATATGCGACGCAACTAACTCGTAGCTCGCAGCGACCTTGGCGACGTTTTGCGGGTCGTATTTACTCAACGAGATGATGCCGTGATAAACATTCATGATGTCCTTTAGATGGACCTTCAGAAACTTGTAGGGATCCACCATCCATTTTACCTCGCCGTCGCTGTACTCCATTAATTCAGACATGCCCCAGATTATCGGCAGGATGAATCCCTCAGGGACATCGTACTTGGCGTCCTGCTGATAATACTTAGATTTCGGAGGATGTCGAAGGTATTTACTCGTATTCGAGTTAATATTCTCCTCATCATAGAGTCGCACAGCGCTGATCCTACCAAAACCCGGTGAGACTTGGTTGTAGGCCTCTGGCAATTCCAGATAAACCTGATCGACTAACGCCGGTAGATCCCGCAGCAGCCCCAAGGCGCTTCTGACGCCTTCATGCTTCAATTCTCGCATATCACCTTTGACGCGAGCACTGACATCGGGGCTTTCCATTAGGGCCGTGAAATTGTCAACGCAGCCCGTCTTATAGCGATATAGAGAAACTGGGCGGAAATCCTTCAGGCCCGGCAACTTATCTCTGTCGGGCAGCTTGGTGAGCGGAATGAGAGCAAGTGCAACAATGTCCCTACTCTTGATTCGCCCTCCATCGTTAGTTTTCCACTCAACCTGGCCAACGAGATTGCGATCAAGGCACTCTTTGATTACGTCGTACAGTCCCTTCTTATGCGCCTTGGTCTCCTTCCTTAATTCAGCGTTGTTATTCCGTGCCTGCGCGATTTCAAGGATGGAGTTCTCGAACTCATCGTGTCCCTCCTTCCCTTCCTGTGGATAGAGAATCTCTATCGGAATCAGGAAATCGAAGAGTTCCTTAACAGATTCGATATCATCCCGCATTTCGTGCCAAACCGCCCTGACATCATCCCATCGGCTTTTCCCTCGCAACTTTTTCTGCCCGTCACTCGATGCAGCCGAGATCATGTGGGTGGCGATAGCGAGCATATTGTGCCCGCCATCTAGCACCCCCTCAAAATCAGGGTCTTCGAACTCCAGCCGAAACCTGTTTCGATCCAAGGGTGTACACGCCGATGCGGAAATGAGCAAACCTTTCGTTTTGAAATGGAAGAGTTCTGGCGCGCGAACAATGCTTTCGATGATATCTTCGGTCACCTTGCCGCGGCGAGCCTCTCGTGGATTAGCCTTGAGGTCAGCAACATCGAAAAGCTTTAGAACGCTGGACGCGGTCACCGCACCAGTTAGAGTTCTGATGCCGTACTTGTCGCGTGAGCAAACAGTATCGAACTTCAGAATAACGTCATTTGATTTCATTGAGAACTCCGTAATCGATTTCGAGTTGAAAAAATCGAAACGGAGGCCGGCTACGGCAAGAGGATCAGCCCTATCCGGGACAGCTTTGAACCTTTACCGGTCGACCATCCGGTCCAACCATTACCACCGCCCCGTCCGGGGCAGTTGACAGCGAACGAGATCGCTGGGGGCGAAAGCTATCACAGCGAAGAAGTGGCGTGCAAGTCTGCCGTTTTTTGGGCATCTACGGTCACGCCGCGCAACCGCCACGCCAGCTCCTCCCCCGCCCGCAGCGGCACCAGCTCGTCGTCGCCGAACGGAAAGGCGGCGGGGACGACGTGCGATTCGCGCTTGAGCTCGATGGTCTGCGTGTTGCGCGGCAGGCCGTAGAAGTCGGCGCCGCGAAAGCTCGCGAAGGACTCGAGGCGATCGAGGGCGCCGGCGGCGTCGAAGACCTCGGCGTAGAGTTCCAGCGCGTGGTAGCCGCTGTAGCAGCCGGCGCAGCCGCACGGCGATTCCTTGGCGTGGCGTGCGTGCGGTGCGCTGTCGGTGCCGAGGAAGTAGCGCGGTGAATCGCCGGTGGCGGCGGCCACCAGCGCGGCGCGGTGGGTTTCGCGCTTGAGCACCGGCAGGCAGTAGTGGTGCGGGCGCAGGCCGCCGGCGAACAGGGCGTTGCGGTTGTACATCAGGTGCTGGGGAGTGATGGTGGCGGCCACCGTGGGCGGTGCGGCGGCGACGTAGTCCGCGGCGTCCTTCGTCGTGATGTGTTCGAACACGACGCGCAGGGCCGGGAAGTCGCGCACCAGCGGCTCCAGGACCCGCTCGATGAACACGGCCTCGCGGTCGAACATGTCGACGTCGCCGTCCGTGACCTCGCCGTGCACGCACAGCACGAGGTCGCGGCGCTCCATCTCGGCGAGCACGGAGCGGATCCTGCCGACGTCGGTGACGCCGCTCGCCGAATTGGTGGTGGCGCCGGCCGGGTACAGCTTGGCGGCGACCACGCGGCCGCTCTCCTTCGCGCGCGCGATCTCCGCGGGCGCCGTGTCGTCGGTGAGGTAGAGGGTCATGAGCGGATCGAAATCCACGCCGTCCGGCACCGCCGCCAGGATGCGCTCGCGATAGGCCAGTGCGGCGGCGGTGTCGACCACGGGCGGAACGAGGTTGGGCATGACCACCGCGCGAGCGAACTGGCGCGCGCTGTGGGGCACGACCGCGGCCAGCACCTCGCCGTCGCGCAGGTGCAGGTGCCAGTCGTCGGGGCGGACGAGAATCAGGGTATCGGTCATGGACGGGGCCCGGCGGATGGACGTCGAATCATAGCAAACCGCCTCCTGCGACCCTTCCCTCACTCAACCGGACCCTGCGCCTGCGTCAAGCGTGCGCGGCCGCGCACGGTGAAGCGCACCTCGTCGAGCACCGCGCCGTCGCCGTCGACGAGTTCCAGGCGGTGGCTGCCCGGCACCGGCATCCAGCGCTCGCCGGTTGCGACGCCGTCAATCCGCCCGCGCCCGGCGCGCGGCTTTCGCTCGGCGCTGAAGTGCACCCGCTGGTTGGCCGCCGGGATATCGCCGTCGACGGCCATGATCATGCCCGGTCCCGGGTACGTTATGCGCGGCGGCCGCGACGCCGGCGCGAGGGAGACCACCTCGTCCATCGCCGTGCCGCCGACGAACCACTCGCGACGCGGCGGCTCGACCGCCGGCTCGAAGCGCACGGAAGCTGCCTCGACCCCCGGCGGCGGCAGCGGTGCCGGCGGCGCGCCGTCGCGGTGCAGGTAGCCCATGATGCGCGCCCACAGCGGCGCCGCGCCGCTGACGCCGGAGACGCCGCGCATCGGACTGCCGTCGAAGTTGCCCACCCATACCGCCACCGTGTATCGCGAGCTGTAGCCGACGCACCAGTTGTCGCGCATGTCCTTGCTGGTGCCGGTCTTCACCGAGGCCGTGAACGGCAGGGCGAGGACGTTGTCGAGGCCGAAGCTGCCGGCGCGGGCCGCGCGGTCGGCGAGGATGTCGGTGACGATGAAGGCGGCCGCCGGATCGAGTACCCGTCGCTTCGGCGCTTCGTCCTGTCGCGGCACCAGCGTCAGCGGCTGCCAGAGGCCGCCGTCGGCCAGCGCGCGGTAGGCGGCGGCGAGCTGCCACAGGGACACCTCCGCCGAGCCGAGCGCCAACGCGTAGCCGTAGTACTCGCCGTCGTGGACGACGTGTTCGAAGCCGGCGCGGCGCAGGCGATCGGCGAAGGCGTCGACGCCGAGCAGCATGAGCGTTCGCACCGCCGGGATGTTGACCGAGCCCGCCAGCGCGGTGCGCGCGCTCATGCGACCGCGAAACGCACGATCGTAGTTGGCCGGCACCCATGCCCCGGTCGGCGTGACGAGATCGAGCGGCGAATCGTCGAGCAGCGACGCGGCGGTGAGGTAGCGGCGCTCGAAAGCCATCGCGTAGAGCAAGGGCTTGAGAGTCGAGCCGGCCTGGCGCGGCGCCTCGACGCCGTCGACGTGCCAGGCCGACGACGCGCCCGGTCCGCCGTTTCCGAGGTATGCCCTGACCTCGGCAGCGGCGTTGTCCACCACCAGCACCGCGCCGTCGGCAACGCCGCGGCCGCCGAGCTCGGTCAGGGTGGCGACAAGGGCATCGGCCGCCATGCGTTGCAGGTCGGCATCGAGGGTGCTTGTTACAGCGGATTCGCCCGGGCGCAGCAGGCGCCGGGCGACATGTGGCGCCAGCGTGGCGCGGGCGGCGAGGGACTGGGTGCGACCGAGGTTCGCCGCGACCAGTGATTCGATGCCCGCGCAGGAGCGTGCGCCCTCCAGCCGGCGAGCCAGGCCGCAGGCACGAGCCGCGACGAGTGCGGCGTCGGCGTTGGGTGCACGCAGCAGTGACGCCAAGACGACCGCCTCGTCGATGGTCAGGGCGTCGGGCGTCTTGTCGAACAGCCCGCGCGCCGCCGCCGCGATGCCCTGCAGCTCGCCGCGGAAGGAGGCCAGGTTCAGGTAGGCCTCGAGCACCTCGTCCTTGGTGAAGCGGCGCTCGATGGCGCGCGCCGCGCGCATCTGCCGCCACTTGTCGGCGACGTCGCGGCGACCGGCCGGGGCGAGGCGCGAATCGACCAGCGCGGCGAGCTGCATGGTGATGGTGCTCGCGCCGCGACGGCCCTCGACGACGCCCGTCCAGGCGGCGAAGGCGACCGCGGCCGAGCGCCAGTCGACACCGCGATGCTCCGCGAAGCGCCGATCCTCGGCAGCGACAACGGCGGCGATCAGCGCCGGCGATACGCGATCGATGCCGATCCAGTCCAGCCGCCGGCCATGGCGGTCGACGCGCAGCTCATGCAGCAGTTCGCCGTGTCGGTCGAGCAGCCGCGCGTCGCTCGACGCGTGGGCGCGGCGAACGCTCTCGGGGTCGTAGCCGATCTGGCCGCTGTCGAGGTGCCAGGCGGCGCCCAGCCCCGCCGCCGCGAGGGCGGCGAGTGCGGCGCCGACACGGCGCTGGCGTCTCATCGTCCGATGACCACCGGGTCGTTGGGCGCCACGCCGTGCACGTCGGGCGCGTACATGGCCTCGACCCTGGTCGGCGCCATGGCGAACGTGCCCGCGGTATTCAGGCGCACCCGGTACTCCAGGCGCCAGCGGCCGCGGGGCATGAAGTCGTAGTAGGCGCGGTAGGCGTCGGCGGCGTGCTCCTCGAAAGCGGGGCGCAGCCGGCCCGGTTCGCCCTCGGCTTCGCCGTCGCCGTCGGCCGCGGCCAGGCGCGCGTCGGTGCGAAGGCCGCCGCCCAGGATCGTGGCGCCGGCCGGTACCGGGTCGTCCACCACCACCCAGGTCATGTCGGCGGCGGCGGTGATATCGAGCACCACGCGGGCGACGTCGCCGCGCCGCCAGGCGCCGGGCCCGCGTTGCAGCACCGGCTCCACGCGCCTGGAGACGGTATAGCCCGAGGACACCGCCGTGGCCGGCGGCACGGCCGCCAGGCCCTCCACCGTCGCCCAAGGGGCGCCGCCGCCGTGGTGACGCATCGTCAGCACCCCGGGCGCGTCGGGCCACGGCAGGGCGAGGATGCCGGGCCTGTCGGAGCGGATCCAGTCGCGCGCCTCGCCGAGTGCGGCGTGGGTGATGCCGTCGACCGGCTCTGCCTCGAGACGCCCCGCCACGTTGCGCGCGGCCAGCACACCCCAGGCGTTGGCGACCGTGGTCGACCACTTGCCGCCGTCACGCCGCGCCAGCGCACCGCGCAGCAGGCGGGCGGTGTCCCCCGTATCGAGCTCGCCGGCCAGGGCCAGCACGGCGCGGTTGGCGTTCACGTCCGGCGACACCATCAGCCACCACAGGTTGTCCCGCGACTCGCCGGCGAAGCCCAGCATGGTGCCGCGATACACGAACCGCGCCCGCAGGAGGTCGATGGCCCGTGCCCGCAGCGCCTCGCCCTCGGCCACGTGCTCGCTGCGCCCGAGCAACATCGCCCAGTCGAGCAGGGCCGACGTCGGCCAGCGCTCGGGGACGATGTCGATGGTCGTGAGCCAGGCCGGGTCGATGGCCCGGTAGCGCGACAGCGCTTCCATGGCAGAGAGCTTGCGCAGCGCGAGGTCGGCCGCGGGCAGCAGGGACGGCCTCCTCAGGCTGCCGTCGACGAATGCCGCGAGGCCCCCCAGCATGGCGTCGACGGCCGCTCGCGGCAGCGTCCAGCCCGCCTCGTCGGCGACCGACAGCACGTAGGCGGTCAGTACCTCGTCGCCGCGCGCCATGGTCGGCCAGAAGCGGGCCAGGCCGTCGCCGTCGAGGAAGCCGGGCAGCTCGGCCGCGAGCGCCGTCGCCATCGCCTCGTCGCCGAGCACCACCGCCCGCGACACGCGTTGCTCGAGGCAGGTGTAAGGGTACTCGCGCATGAAGTCGGCAACGCCCGCAAGACCCCCGGCCAGCGAAGGCGAAATGTTGACGCGCACCGCACCGCGGCCGGGCAGTGCCCCGAGTGGCACCGTGACGGGCAGCGTCGCCGTATCGTCGAGTCGCACCAGCGTCGCCTGCTGCACGCTCACCGGTACCGCGGCGATCACCTCGCGTTCCACGGCCACGCGGTCGGCAACGACGCCGTCGACCTCGGCCGTCGCCTCGAAGGCCAGTCGTTCGGCGCCCTCGCCGACCTCGATGTCGAACGCCAGCTCGCGCGCCTCGCCCGCCGCCAGGGTCACCGTGCGCGGCGCGAGCGCCGTCGCCCGTGCGTCCTCGCTCACGGCCGCGCTCACCGTCACAGTGCGCGCGGCGCCGTCGGCCGCGGCGTTGCGCACCGTGACCGTGGCGTCGAAGCGGTCGCCCCCGCGCAGCACGAGAGGCAGCCCCGGCAGCAGCATGACGTCGCGCGTGGTACGGATGCTCGTCGATCCGGTACCGAACAACCCGGCGCCGGCGCTGGCCACCGCGACGATGCGAAACGCGCTCAACGAATCGTTGAGCGGCACCTCGACCCGCGCCGAGCCGCTCGCGTCGAGCGGAACCCTGCCCCGCCAGGCGAGCAGCGTGTCGAACAGCTCGCGCACCGAGCTCTCGCCGCCCCCGCCCCCGGCGGCCACCGCCTTGACGCCGAAGTGGCGCTTGCCGACCACCTGCATCTGGGCGGTGGCGGTGTCGACGGCGATGCCGCGCCGCCCCATCATCGCCTCGAGCAGGTCCCAGCTCGAGTTGGGCAGGAGCTCGAGCAGGCCCTCGTCCACCGCCGCCAGCGCGATCTCGGCCCCGTCGGGCAACGCGCCGCCGTCGGCGCGAGCGACGCGGATGTCCACCACGGCCGTCTCGCGCGCCTGGTAGACCGAGCGCCCGGCGTCCACTTCGACATCGAGCTCATGGCCGACGCGGCCGACGTCGATGGCGGCGATGCCGAGCCGGTAGGATGGCTTGTCGAGGTCGACCAGCGCGGTCGGCACGGCGTCGGCGATGCGGCCGCGAACGGCCAGCACCGAGACGTAGACGTTGGGCGCATGGTGCGCGAGCACCGGCACTTCGACGATGGGCCGGGAGCCGTCGAGGCGCACCACGCGCGCGTCCAGCACGCCCTCGCGCTCGACGGTGACCAGCGCCGTCGCCCGGCGAAACGGCATGCGCACCTGCAGCACGGCGCTCTCGCCGGGCTCGTAGCGGCGCCGTTCGGGGATGACGTCCATGCGGTCGTCGTCGCCGAGGTCGAACCACCAGTCGCCCTCGCCGGCCACCCACACGTCGGCTGCGGCACTCGCCTCGTTGCCGGCGGCGTCGGCGGCCGACGCGCGCAGGACGAGGTTGCCATCGGCCGGCGCCTCGACCTCGCAGTGAAGCAGGCCGGCGTGGTCGGTCCGGCCCCGGCACAGCGGGCCGAGGCGACTTATCTCGCGCACCGATTCCCAGGAATAGAATCCGCCGACCAGCCGCTTGCGGTGGCTGTAGACGGTGCGCCTGAAGGCCTCGACCGCGATTGCGGTATCGGCCAGCGGCTTGCCGGCGGTGTCGACGGCGACGACGGCAAAGGCGAGAAGTTCGCGCGACGCCGCCCAGCCGTCGGGGCGGATGCCGAGCACCACGGCCGACGGCCACAGGTCGATGCGGGTGGCGGCGGCCAGCGTCTCGCCGGCGGCGTCCGGGTACTCGACCTCGACCTCGAGCCGCCTTGGTATGGCGGCATCCGCGAGGCCGTCGATCACCACCCGCGCGCTGCCTGCGGCGTCGAGTTCCAGGCGCTGTTCGCGCGGCGTCGCCGCTGCAGCGGCCGCATCGTCCTCGCGACCCTCGGCCACGTCGCCGGCGAAGGTGAAGCCCTCGAAGCCGTCGAAGTGCACGGGCATCGCCCGCGCGGCGCTGCGCACCGTGACCGGCGTGCCGCCGGCGGCGCCGCCGGCGAGGTAGTTGAGCTGCACGTCCACCGCCGCCGACTCGGCGCGCACCAGTTCGGCCGCCACCGGCGTCACCACGGCGCTCATGGTCGGCACCCGGAACTCCTCGACCCGGAAGCTGCCGGACTCGATGGCGACCTGGCCGCGCTCAGGATCGTCGATGGTCACCGTGGCGCGGTAACGACCGAGGCGCGCGCCACCGGGCACGATCCAGCGGCTCTCGGCGATGCCGCCGGCGTCAAAACGGGCCGCGACCTCGTAGCGGGTGCCGCTGCCATCGTGCACCAGCTCGATCCGGTCCGGCAGCGTCCCGGCGCCTGGCAGATCGAAACCGGCGCCGCGGTGGCGGCGCGCGAAGTGCTTCATGTGCACCGTATCGCCGACGCGGTACAGCGGCCGGTCGAACACCGTGGCGGCGAGGTTGGGCGCCGTCCACGATGCATGCGGCAGGTTGAAACGCCACGGCTCGATGCCGTCGCTCCATCCGGAGAGGGTGAACGTGGTGTCGTCGCCGAGCGTGGCGGAGACGATGTAGTCGCCGCAGCCGTTGGCGAGCGGCGGCAGTGCGCCTTCGATGTGCAGCGTACCGTCGTCACCGGTGACGCCGGTGAAAAGATCGCGCCCGGCGCAGTCTCGCACCGCCACGGCAGCGCCGGCGACCGGCTCGGCGTCTGCAAGCGTCGTCACCCACACCAGCGACGACTCGGCTCCGTGCTTGAAGTGCGCGGCGAGATTGGTCACCAGCACCGCGGTCTGGGCGTGGTAAGGCACCGCCTCGCCCATGAGCGCCGCGCCGAGCCTGGGGCTGGCGATCTCCACCACGTAGAAGCCGGGCGCGTCGAGTGGAATCCCGATCACCTCCATGGGCCTCGCGCCGCCCGGCTTCGGCAGGGTGAACGCGGTGGTGTCGGCCCCGTCGCCGAACAGCGAGCGTTCCCCCGGGCGACTGTCCACCACCCAGCGGCCGCGCGCGTCGTCGTAATGTCCCTCGGTGGTGGCGAGGCGCCGCACGCGCTCCATCCAGCGATAGGCCTCGACCGGATCGGTGACGCGCAGTGTACGGCCGTTGATCTCGGCGGCGCGCGGCCAGTGGCGCTCGCGGAACTGGCGGTACCAGCGCCGGTACCAGGGTGCGGCGGCGGGATCGAGCCCGTGAGGCTCCGCGACTTCGCCGGCGGCGGGCGCCAGCGGCACAACCGCCTCGATGTTGCGCAGGGTCACCGGAAGCGCGGCGCCGCCGTCCGCGTATTCGATGATGCCGAAAGGGGCCGGGAAGCGGATCAGCGGCGAGGCCTCGTCGGTGGCGACGGCAAGCGGGAATCGATCGGCGTTCGACAGCGCCCGTCCGGCGTCATCGACCAGGTCGGCGGGCACGTCGAGCCGGTACTCGGCGGCCTCGGCGAACGGCCCCGGAAAGCCGACTGCCGTCACCCACTCGCCCTCCTCGTCGAGATCCGGGGCAACGACGGCGCCGTCGGGCGCCGCCAGCGCGATGCGCGCGGCCTGGCTCCGCGCTACCGGCGCGGTGAAACTCACCGTCATCGGCAGCACCGGGTTGCAGCCGGCGTCGGCCCGCGTGCGACGGCAGGAGAAATCGGCGCGGAAGGACTCGCGGGTGCGCCACGCCAGGCGCCGCGGGCTCGAGGCGGCGGCGCCGGTGGCGGCGCGCAACCCGGCATCGAACACCAGCGCCACGCCGCTGCCCGGCGGCAGCCGGCGGCGGCAGGCAAGGGCGATGACGGCCGGCTGCTCGGCCGCGAGTGCGGCGGCGACCACGGCGGGACCGTCGCCGGCGACCAGTCGGCCGTCGATGACCATGGCCGCGGCCCGGCGGCCGTAGTCGGTGAGGGCGGCGTCGTAGGTGTCGGCGAAATCCTCGCGTGCAGCCAGTATCTCGTCGCGAACGTCCGCCGCCACGACTTCTACGTCGATGCGCTCGGTGAGTCCTTCGACTTCGCACCAGGCGCTGGCGGCAAGCGCCTCGGGCGCCACCGGCGTGTCGAAGCCGACCAGGAAAACCTGTTCCTCGTCGACATCGGCGGTGCCTTCGTACGGCAGGACATGGAGAACCCGCGGCCCGCCGGTCGAGAAAGAGAACTCCCCGGGCTCGACCGTCGATCCGTCGAGCTCGTCGAGGTCGGCGCGCACGGTGAAGCGGCATTCGACGGCCGCCGGCAGGCCATCGACAAACTCGAACACCCAGTTCCGCTCGTCCACCCAGCGGCCGCGTCCCTCGGCGATGCAGTCGACGTCGAACGGCGCCGCCGCCGCGGAGTCGCCGAAGGCGGCCATGGGGCGGTCGAAGCGGGCGTGCACCTCGCCGCCCGGGGCCTCGCCGGCGGCCGGGGAGAAGTCGGTGACGCGTGCGCCTTCGGCGCGCGCGGCGCCCGAAGCCAGAACGACGGAGACTATGAAGACGAGGATGGCTTTCATTGACCGGCGCCTTGAGCATGAATGTTGGCAAATGCGCCGCCCGGGGGCCCCTGCGCCGCGGGCGCCAATTAGAGCACGATACGCTGTCGAAGCGATGGCGAAAGGATGAAGCGCATCTGGTGAACGCGGTCATGTTGCGGGGGCGCCCTCGCGCCGAGACATCGCCGTATCGTTACCGGGGGCCGTCCTTGCTTCGCACGGACTCGCGGCCGATAATCGCGTCGCCCTGCCCTGCCCGATCCTCCCTTTTGCGCGCGGAGCACATCTCGCTCGATGATGCGTATCGTCCACGGCCTGAATTTCGACAATCTGCGCGGCGATCTCACCGGCGGCCTCACCGCCGCGGTGGTCGCCCTGCCGCTTGCCCTGGCGTTCGGCGTCGCCTCGGGCGCCGGACCGCTGGCGGGGCTCTACGGCGCCATCTTCGTCGGCCTCTTCGCCGCCCTGTTCGGCGGCACGCCGTCGCAGATCTCCGGCCCCACCGGCCCCATGACCGTGGTGATGGCGACGGTGATCACCCAGTTCGCCGACCGCCCGGCGCTGGCGTTCACGGTGGTCATCATGGGCGGGCTGATGCAGATCGCCTTCGGCCTCGCGCGCCTCGGACGCTACATCCGGCTCGTTCCCTACACCGTGATCTCCGGGTTCATGACCGGCATCGGCTGCATCATCCTGATCCTGCAGGTCGCGCCGTTCTTCGGCCACGACAACCCCGGCGGCGGAATCCCCGGCGCCATCGCCGAGTGGCCGGCGGTGATCGGCGCGCCGCTCACGCCGGCGCTGATCATCGGCGCGGTATCGCTCGTCGTGGTATTCGCCACGCCGCGCGCCGTCGGCCGCGTGGTGCCGCCACCGCTGCTGGCGCTGGTGATCGGCACCGTGCTGGCGCTGACCATGGTCCCGGGGGCGCCGACCATCGGCGAAATACCCACCGGGTTGCCGAAACCGCTGATGCCGGCGATCGACTTCGCGGTCATCGTCGAAATGCTCCAGGCGGCACTGGTGCTGGCGCTGCTGGGGTCCATCGACAGCCTGCTCACCTCGCTCGTCGCCGACAGCATGACGCGCACCCGCCACGACAGCGACCGCGAACTGATCGGCCAGGGCATCGGCAACGCGGTGGCGGGCCTGTTCGGCGGCCTGCCCGGCGCCGGTGCCACCATGCGCACCGTGGTCAACATCCGCAGCGGGGGCGCGACGCCCATCTCCGGCGCGCTGCATGCGCTGACGCTGCTGGTGATCGTGCTCGGCGCAGGCGCTTTCGCCGCCGACATCCCGCACGCGGTGCTGGCGGGCATCCTGATCAAGGTCGGCGTCGACATCATCGACTGGGGTTACCTCAAGCGTGTCCCGCACGCGCCGCGGCAGGGCGTGGTGCTGATGCTGCTGGTGCTCGGCCTGACGATATTCGTCGATCTCATCGTGGCCGTCGGCGTCGGCGTGATCGCCTCCAGCCTGCTCTTCGTCAAGCGCTTCGCCGACCATCAGGACAGCCAGTTCCGCGCCGCACGCACCGGCGCCGGCGGCGACCTGCCCGCGGCCGAGCGCGAACTGATGGAACGGCTCCGGGACGACGTGCTGCTGTTCCGCCTGCGCGGGCCGCTGAGCTTCGGCGCCGCCAAGGACATGGTCGACCACATGCTCGGCGGCGAGCCATATCGCATACTCATACTGGACCTGACCGACGTGCCGATGATCGACAGCAGCGCCGCGCTCGCCATCGAGGAAGTGGTCGAGCGCGCCCGCGACCTCGGCCGCGACGTGTACGTGGCGGGGATGCGCGGCGAGGTGGCGCGCTTCGTCAACCGCATGGGCGTGCTGCGCGCCCTGGGGCCCGGGCACCGCTTCTTCCGCCGCGCCGGCGCCCTCGAACAAGCGGCTCGGCAGCTCGGCAGGCCGGCGGACGCGCCGGCCGGCGGCAGTCGTCATCCCGCTCCTTGACCGCGGTCGCGCAAGGGTCGGCCGATGACTGGTAGTCTTGCGGTTTTCAAGCGGGAGCACTCATGGACCTTGAGAACATTCGCTCGATAGAAAAAGCGACCCGGTTCAGCCGCAACGAGCTGTTCCGGGTGGGCACGGCGCTGGTGTTCATCGCCGCCATCATGCTGTACACGCGCACCCTCGACGTCGACCCCGCCGGCCTCGTGATGCTGGTGACCGCGGCGATGATCGGCGGCTACATGGCGTTGAACATCGGCGCCAACGACGTCGCCAACAACGTCGGACCCGCGGTCGGCTCGCAGGCCCTGACCATGACCGGGGCCATCCTCATCGCCGCCGTTTTCGAGGCCGGCGGAGCACTGATTGCCGGCGGCGACGTGGTCGGAACCATCAAGAGCGGCATCATCGACCCGGCCCAGGTGCGGGACACCGACACGTTCATCTGGCTGATGACCGCGGCGCTGCTCGCCGGGGCGATCTGGCTCAACGTGGCGACCGCACTGGGAGCCCCGGTATCCACCACGCATTCCATCGTCGGCGGCGTGCTCGGCGCCGGCATCGCGGCGGGCGGGTTCGGCATCGCCGACTGGAACCAGTTCATGCGCATCGCCGCGAGCTGGGTGGTCTCACCGGTCATGGGCGGCGTCATCGCAGCGGCCTTCCTGTATGCGGTCAAGCGCGGCATCACCTACCAGTCGGACATGGTCGCCGCGGCCCGGCGACAGGTTCCCGTGCTGGTCGGACTGATGGCTTGGGCGTTTTCCACCTACCTGCTGATGAAGGGGCTCGGCAAGGTGGTGGAAGTCGGATTCGGCGCCGCACTGGCGGCGGGCCTGGTGATCGGCGTACTGCTCATGCTGCTGGTTCGCCGCCTGCTTGCCGAGGAAAACCTGGAACTCGAGAACACCAAGGCCAGCATCGACACCCTGTTCACCGCGCCGCTGATCTTCGCCGCGGCCCTGCTCAGCTTCGCCCACGGGGCCAACGACGTGGCCAACGCGGTCGGACCGCTGGCGGCGGTCCACGACGCCGTCGCCCACGGCGCCTTCGCCTCGCAGGCGGCAGTGCCGGTCTGGGTGATGATGGTCGGCGCGCTCGGACTCGCGCTCGGACTCGCGCTGTACGGCCCGCGGCTGATCAAGACGGTCGGCTCCGGCATCACGGAGCTCGACCGCATGCGCGCCTACTGCATCGCCATGGCGGCGGCCATCACCGTGATCATCGCCAGCGCCCTGGGCCTACCCGTCAGTTCCACCCATACCGCCGTCGGCGGCGTGCTCGGTGTCGGCTTCCTGCGCGAGTACCTGAAGGTCACGTACCGCACCATCATCGACGAGATCGAGGCCCACCATGCCGGCGAGGACCGCGAGGTCGTGGAGGCGTTTTTGGAGCGGTTTCACGCCGCCTCGTTCCAGGAGAAGGGCTACATGCTCAAGGTGCTGAAATCCAAGCGCACCACCTCGCCGATCTCCAAGGCCGAGCGCAAGCGCCTCAAGCGCGCCTACCGCCAGGAACTGGTCAAGCGCACGGCAGTGGTCAAGATCATCGCGGCGTGGGTCATCACCGTGCCGGCTTCCGGGTTCATGGCCGCCGTGTTGTACTTCACGATTCGCGGCCTGTTTCTTCCCTGAGCGCGGCCCTTGAAGATCCCGTCGCCCCTCTCGCCGGGTGCCCGCGGCAGGATCCTGTCGCAATGATTCGTCGCGCCGCCCTGCCCGTCGTCGTCGTGTGCCTGGTCTACGGGTTCTGGCTGAGCCCGGACTTCGGGCGCATCGCCGCGGGCGTGGCGATCTTCCTGTACGGCATGCTGGCCCTGGAGGACGGCTTCCGCTCATTCGCCGGCGGTGCCCTGGACAGCGTACTGCGGCGCAGCACCGACCGGCGCTGGAAGAGCCTTGCGTTCGGCGTCGTCTCCACCACGCTGGTGCAGTCGAGTTCGCTGGTCACGCTGCTGACGATCTCCTTCCTGTCCTCCGGACTGATCTCGCTGGGCGGCGCCATCGGCATCGTGTTCGGCGCCAATCTCGGAACCACCACCGGGGCGTGGCTGGTGGCGGGCCTTGGGCTGAAGGTTTCGCTGTCCCTCTACGCCATGCCGATGCTGGTGATCGGCGTGCTCCTCGTTTTCCAGCGCGGCGCCGTGGTCAAGGGCTCGGGCTACGTGCTGGTCGGGATCGGCCTGCTGTTCCTCGGCATCGACTACATGAAGGTGGGCTTCGAGGCGTTCCGGGACTCCATCGACCTCGCGCGCTACTCGGTGGACGGGGTGCGGGGACTTCTGCTGTACACAGCGCTCGGCATCGCCGCCACGGTGATCATGCAGTCGAGCCACGCGGTGCTGATCCTGATCCTGGCCGCGCTGGCGGCGGCGCAGGTCGGCTATGACAACGCCCTGGCGCTCGCCATCGGCTCCAACATCGGCACCACGGTCACCGCCGTCGTCGGCAGCCTCGGCGCCAACCCGGACGGGCGTCGGCTGGCGGCGGCGCATCTCGTGTTCAACCTGTCGACGGCACTCGTCGCCCTGCTGTTCATAGACCAGTTCAAGCTGCTCGTCGAGTGGATCGGCGGCGCCCTCGGGCTGGTCGGCGATACCATGCGACTGGCCCTGTTCCACAGCCTGTTCAACGTCACGGGCCTGGCGCTGATGCTGCCGCTGGCCGGGATGCTCGAGCGGCAGCTCGAGAGACGCTTCAAGGCGCCGTCGCCGGCCGTGGCACAGCCGCGCTATCTCAACGCGGCGGTCAAGCAGTTCCCGGCGGCCGCCATCGAGGCCCTGCACAACGAGACGGCCCGCCTGTACGACACCGCCGAGCGCATCATCGCCCACGCGCTGTGCATTCACCGCGACGACGTGCACTCGCAGCGGCCGATGGTCGAGGTGGTCGCCGCCTCGCGCAAGATCATTCGCGAGGACATCAACGAAAAGTACGCGCAGAACGTCAAGGCGCTGTACGGAGCCGTCGTCGAGTTCGTCAGCGACGTAACCGCCCTGGCGGACAGCCGGCAGGTGGACGAGCTGCACCGCCTGCGCGCCGCGGGGGCGCGCGTCGTCGAGGCCGTCAAGGCGGTCAAGCACCTGCAGAAAAACCTGCTGGTCCAGATGCGATCGCCGAACCCGGTGGCGCGAGCGCAGTATGACCGAATCCGGCAGCTGGTGGCCGGAACGCTGCGCGCGGTGGGCGGCATGCGCGCAACCGCCGGCGGCGATCTCACCGTGTCGGCCTGGGACGAGGCCCGTCTTGCGCTGGCGCGCTCGGACATCGTCACCGACGGCACGCTCGACCGGCTGATCCGCGACCGCAGCATCACGCCGACGCTGGCAACGTCGCTCATGAACGACTACGGCTACGCCTACCGCGCCTGCGACAACCTGCTCGAAGCCGCTCGCGTACTGTTCATCGATTTGCGCGAGCCGTCGCGACGCGCCGAATCGGCACTCGCGCTCGACGACGCCGAGATCGCGGCCCTCGCCGGCAAGGACCAACACTGAGCACTGCCATGAAACTCGCGAAGCTCATCGACACGCTCACCACGCTGCTCAACGCCGATCGCCGCGAGCAGCTCAGGCGCTACGACGAAATGAAGACGGTGCTGCGCAAGCTGCGCCGCAAGCGCAACGAACTGCTCGACGAACTGGAACAGGCACAAGGCGAGGAACGGGAAAAGATCCAGCGCCGGCTCGACGTCGTGATTGCCGAACGGGCCCGCGGCATCGCCATCCTGCGCGAGCTGAAGAAGGCGCGCGACGCGTAGGGTGGGCGTAGGGTGGGCTTCAGCCCACCATTCGAGGATCACGGTGGGCTGAAGCCCACCCTACGACCTACGATCCGCCGAGCAGCGATTCGTCGAACGGAAACGACGACAACAGCTCGATGCCGCTCTTCGTCACCACCACCTGTTGCTCGAGCTTGACGCCCTCGGCGCCGCCTTCCTCGCCGATGTAGCTTTCCACGCACAGCGTCATCCCGGGTTCGATGACGCCGTCGTAGCCGGCATCGGCATAGTCCATGCGGTGGTACAGGTAAGGATATTCCCCGGTCATTCCGACGCCGTGGGCGCTCAGGTAGTAGCGGTTGGCACGGTAGCGCGGGGGAATGTTCCAGGCGCGCTCGGAATACTCCCGAAAGCTCAAGCCCGGGCGTAGCACGTCCATGTTGTGATGCACCTGTTCATGGGCCAGCCGGTACAGCCGCCGCTGGCGCGCGCCGGGACGGCCGGGTCCGGAGTGAAAGGTACGGGAGAAGTCCGAGTAGTACCCGTAACAACCCACGACATCGGTATCGAGCGCCACCAGCTCGTTTTCCCGGATGACGCGCGGGCCGCATTCCTGGAACCAGGGATTGGTGCGAGGGCCGCTCGAGAGCAGCCGGGTCTCGCAGTAGTCGCCGTCCTGGGCGATCACCGCCTGGTGCATGACCGACCACAGCGCGTTCTCGCTGATACCCGGCCGGACCGCTTCGCGCAGGCGCGCCACCGCGCGCGCGGTGGCGGCGAGTGAAGCGCGCGCGCACTTGAGTTCCTCGCGCGACTTGATCGCCCGCGCCCGCTCCACCGGCGCCTGGGCGTCGGTGAGCAGGAAGCCCTCGGCGGCGAGCGCCTGCACTGCGCCGGCATTGATCCGCTCGACGGCGACCTTGCACTCGCCACCAACCAACTCGCGAATTGCAGCGGCGGTCTCGCACGCCCAGCGCCGCTCGCGTTCGCGGATCGCCTCGCCGGCGGCCACGAAGCTGGCCGTGATCGCGGGCCGCACCTCGTCGACGGTCTCAAGGCCCCGTGCAAGATGCATGCAGCCTGTGAACTCGTAGAGAACGGTCTTCCCCGACGTGACCAGCAGGTAGCGCGCCGGGTTGCGCGAGGAAAACACCTGCATGTTGCGCGCGCCGCAGGCGTAGCGGATGTTGACCGGATCGAACAGCACGCAGGCGGCGATGTCGCGCGCCGCCATCTCGCGCTTCAGCCGCCGCAGTCGGTAGCCGCGCACCTTCGCCATGTCGATGCCGTCGTGAGCGGTGCCGGACTCGAGCAACATCGGCATGCCGGCGCCCGCGGCGCGGTGCCAGTCGAGGTTCACGACTTCGGTCCCGGCCGCCTACGCACCCAGAAAGCCGTCCAGGACGTTGACGGTGTTGACGCCGATCTCGGCGACCGCGTAGCCGCCCTCCATCACGAACAGCGTCGGCAACCGGGCCTTGCCGATGCCCTCGCCGTAGCGAGTGAAGTCGGCGCTGGTGAGCTTGAAGAAGCTGATGGGATCGTTCTCGAAGGTGTCGACGCCCAGCGACACCACCAGCGCATCGGGTGCGTAGTTCGCGATTCGCTTCAGGGCATCGTTCAAGGCCGCGCCCCATTCGGCGTACGTCGTGCCCGGCGCCATCGGGTAGTTCACCGTGAAGCCTTCGCCGCGGCCGGCACCGCTCTCGTCGGCGTAGCCGAGAAAATGCGGAAAGGCGTCCTCGGGCCGGCCGTGCAAGGAAACGAACAACACGTCGTCGCGTTCGTAGAAGATGTCCTGGGTGCCGTTGCCATGGTGGAAGTCGACGTCGAGAATGGCGACCCGGGACGCGCCGTCGACCAGCAGGGTCTCGGCGGCAATGGCGGCGTTGTTGAGATAGCAGTAGCCGCCGTACAGGTCGCGCGCGGCGTGATGGCCGGGCGGGCGGCACAGGGCGAACGCGCTGCCGTCGGCTGCCGCGTGCCTCGCCGCCTCGATGGCGCAGGCCGCCGCCGAGCGCGCCGCCTGCCAGGTGCCGGCGGTGATGGCGCTGTCGATGGCCATGCTGTAGTAGCCAAGGCGCCCGTCGATGAAGCGCGGCGGGCGCTGCTGCATGCGCCTCGCCGGGAAGACCGTGGGCAGCGCGTCGCCTTCGAAACCGCTCGACTTCCAGTCGTGCCACACGGTCTCGAGGAACTCGACGAAGTCCGGCGCATGGACCCGGCCGACCAGCGCCATGTCCACTTCGCCCGGCTCGACGAACTCATCGTGGCCGCGCTCACGCAGGCGCTCGACGATGTAGTCCCAGCGCTCGGGGCATTCGAATGGCCGCACCATGTTGCCGCCGAAAAGTTCGCCCCTGGGAAAGTGCAGCCGGTGCTGTTCGCTGAGAACGACCTTCATGTTGTGATTGACTCCTCACGGGACCTCGGACAATCGTAAGACAATCGCTGCCAAAGACAAAGCATTGCTTCTTCGCCGTTGCGCGGCCAGCGCCGCCCGCTGTATGCTGCCGGCAGTTCGCCCCCCACCCGTCTGCCGAGTTCCCCGTGCGGATCCTGATCCTCGTCGTCAACCTGATCGCGGCGGTGGTGCTGCTGGAGCTCGGCAGCGGCCTGCAGGGTGTGCTGGTTCCCATTCGCGGCGAGGCGGCGGGTTTTGCCACGCCGGTCATCGGCGCGCTCGGCACCACCTACTACGTCGGCTTCGTGGCCGGCTGCCTGCTGCTGCCGCGCCTGGTGGAGCGCTTCGGCCACATCCGCTGCTACGCGGCGCTGGCGGCGGTGTCGACCTCGGCGGTGCTGCTGCACGCGCTGTTCGTGGTGGAGTGGGCGTGGCTCACGCTCAGGCTGTTGTTCGGCTTCAGCTTCGCCGGGCTGTTCATGGTGGTGGAGAGCTGGCTCAACGACCAGACCACCTCGGAGTCGCGCGGCCGGGTGCTGGGGACCTACATGGTTGCCACATGGATCGGCGTCATCGGCGGCAAGATGCTGTTCGCCGTCGAAACCGCGCAGCCGCTGCAGCTGTTCTCCCTGGCCGCCATCGCCATCGCCCTGTCCATCGTGCCGGTCGCGCTGACCACCGGCGCCGTGCCGAGCATCCCGCATCCCGCGCGCCTGTCCCTCGGCGAGTTGTACCGGCTGGCGCCGGTGGGACTGGTCGGCTGCTTCGGGGTCGGCATCGCCAACGGCGCCTTCTGGACCTTCAGCCCGCTGTTCGCGCAGGCGCAGACCGACACCGCCCTGCACGTCAGCCTGTTCATGTCGGCCTGCGTGCTGGGCGGCATGGCCTCGCAGTGGCCGCTCGGCTGGCTGTCGGACCGTGTCGACCGGCGCGCGGTCATCCTTGGCGCCTTCGTGGCCGCCGCGGCGGCCGGCGTGGTGCTGGCCGTGCAGACGCGCTGGGTGCTTCCGCCGTCGACGATGTTCATCCTCGGCGGCTTGTACGGCGCCGCGTCACTCGCCATCTACTCGGTCTGCGTCGCTCACGCCAACGATCGAGCCGATCCCGACGCGGTGGTGGCGGTGAGCAGCCACCTGCTGTTCGCCTTCGGCTTCGGCGCCATCGTCGGGCCGTTCATCGCCTCGCTGGTCATCGACCGCATCGGCATCGGCGCGCTGTTCGGCTTCACGGCGGCCGTGCACGCGGTGCTGGCGACGTTCGCGGCCGTGCGGATCCGCCGCGCCGAACCGGTGGCAGAGGCGGCGCGCACGCCGTTCACGCCGGCGCCGCCGGCCGGCCAGGGCACGCATGCCGCGGCGGCACTCGATCCGGCGGCCGATCCTGCGTCCGTGACCGGCGACGGCGAGGCCGGATCGTAGAGGCGGGACTTTCAGCCGTCGCAGGCCGCCGTGATGATGATCTCGACCTTGAGATCACTTCGCGCCAACTTCGCCTCGCCGCAGGCCCGCGCGGGCGCGCAGCCGGCCGGCACCCAGGCGTCCCACACCTCGTTCATCTCGGCGAAGTCGTTCATGTCGGCAAGCCAGACGATGGCCTGCAGGACCCGTTCGGTGGACGAGCCGGCGCGCTCGAGCAGGGCTTCTATGCGGCCGAGGCAGTCCCGGGTCTGCTCGGCCACGCTGTCTCCGTCCCCGACCTGCCCGCACAGGTAGGCGACGCCGTTGTACTTGACGATCTTGCTCATTCTCGTGCCAGCGTCGATACGTTCGATCATGTGGAATCGCTCCATTGCAGGGAAAGGGAAATTCACGGAAGGCGGCGAGTATGCCATGTCATCGCTCGCCCGCGCCGCTGCGCGGGGGCGGGGATTCTTGCTATAGTGGCGGTCGATCGAATCTGCGACAGCCATCCCCACCGTCGACGGACCATTCACTCACCGAGCCCGTGACAGCGACCGACACGTCATCGCCGACCCCCCTCGGTCTCGGAATCATCGGCTGCGGCCGGGTGACCCGTACGTTGCACCTGCCGGCGCTGGCCGGCGTATCCGCCATCCGCGTCGCTGCTCTGTGTGACCCCGACCCGGATGCCCTCGCCGGCACCGCCCGCAAACATGGAATCGACGCCCGCTTCGCCGATTACCGCGACCTCGTCGGTCATCCACGCGTCGACGCGGTCGCGGTCTGTTCGCCGCCCGACCACCATGTCGAGGCCGCATTGGCCGCGCTCGATGCCGGCAAGGCGGTGTTCGTGGAGAAGCCGCTGGCATTGACGATCGACGACTGCGACCGACTCGCGGCGAGACTGGAAGCTCGCCCCGGACGAGTCCACGTCGGCTTCAACCTGCGCTGCCACCGTCTCACCGGAGAGGCGCGCAAGTTGCTGCAGGCCGGATCGCTCGGCGAGATTTCCTGCGTACGCTCGGTGTTCAGCGCCGCAACCCGCCTTCGCGGACCGATCCCCGATTGGCGGGACGCCATCGGCAACGGCGACGACGTGCTGTTCGAGATCGCCGTGCATCACTTCGACCTGTGGCGATACCTGCTCGACGCCGAGGTCGCGTCGGTGCGGGCCGAGCGCCGCCGCGGGGCGGACGGCACGACGACAATGTGCGTGTCGGCACGCATGGACGACGGCACGCTGGCCGACGGCCTGTTCACCGACGGCAGCGCCGGTGTCAACGAGATCGAGTGCTTCGGCAGCGGCGGCCGCCTGCGGGTCGACTTCGGTCGCTTCGATGGGCTGGAGACAATGCCCGCGTTCAGCCACAGCGGGGACCTGCGCCTTCGGGCGCGGCGGATTGGTGATACGCTCGCCGGCCTGCCCGGCGCCGTGGCCTCGATGCGCGGCGGCGGAGATCATATCGGCTCCTATCGCGGCCAGTGGTTCGCCTTCGTCCGTGCGCTCACCGGCGGCGAGACGCCGCTGGCCATCGTTGCCGACGGTCGCGCGGCTACGCTTGTCGCAGCTGCCGCTCGTGAATCGGCCGACCGGGGTGCGACCGTGGTGCTTGACGAACCGCGAACCGAACGTTCGCGCAGGACGGCCTGAAATGCCACGGCCGATCGCGAACGACCGCATCACGTGGTCCGTCATCATCCCGACCTTCGAGCGACCTCACCACCTCGCAAAGTGCCTTCGATCCATTGCCGCCATCGACTGGCCGAAGAACGATTTCGAGGTCATCGTGGTCGACGACGGCGGCACGGTGGCGCTGAACGACATCGTCGGGCAATGCGACAACGGCATTGCTGTCACTCTCGTACACCAGCGCAACGCGGGGCCGGGCGCCGCCCGCAACCGCGGCGCATCACTCGCCCGCGGGACGTACCTCGCCTTTACCGACGACGACTGCCGGCCCCGGCCCGGCTGGCTGCGCGCCCTGTGGTCTGCCATGGCCGGCGACGCCGACATGGCCGGCGGCCCCACGGTCAACGTGGTGGATGAAAGTCCCTGGTCGCGGACCAGCCAGTTGATCATTGAGGCCGCGTACCGGTATCACAATGGTGACGCGGGAGGAACCTCCTTCCTCGCCTCCAACAACATGGCGGTGTCGGCGCGCCGGTTTCGCGACATCGGCGGCTTCGATACGCGCTTCAGACCCGCCTCCGAGGACCGCGACCTGTGTGATCGCTGGCTCGTCGCCGGATACTCAATCGGCTTCGCACCCGCCGCCATGGTCGCCCATGCCAGTGACCTCGACCTCCCGAGATTCTGCCTTCAGCATTTCAACTATGGCCGCGGCGCCTTCCTGTACCATCGTGCGCGCCGGCGGCGAGGACGCCGCAGCCTCGCCCGGCAAGCCGCCGGACACCTGGCGTTCCTTGGCATGTTCGGCGGCCCGCTGGCGCGCCTGCCCTGGCACCGCGTTCCACCCTTGGCCACCCGGCTCGCGTTGTGGCAGGTGCTCAACATCGCTGGCTACCTGTACCAGTCGGCGATCGCCGGTGGGGCGCCGGCCCTCCCGGTCCGGATCGGCCGCGACCGGGTCGCGGGGAACCGGGAATGACCGAAGGCGCATTGAACCGGGAGCGGCCCGCGGCGACGCCGGAACTGTCGGTGGTGCTGGTGGCGCGCGACGGCGCCGCGTCCATCGGGCAGACGCTGACCTGCATCGCCGCGCAGAGCGCTCGCCATCGCCTCGAGGTGCTGGTGGTGGCCCCCGAGCGCCTCGCCGCGGCCACCGAGGCCGCCATCGGCACCCTGTTCGAGGGCATAAGGATCGTCACGGTACCGCGGATCGAGTCGGCCGGCCGCGCCAACGCCGCGGGCGTTCGAGCCGCGCGCGCGCCGGTGGTGGCCTTCGCGGAGGACCATTGCTTTCCAGAACCCCGGTGGGCCGAGCGGTTGATCGAGGCGCACCGGGGACCCTGGGCAGCGGTCGGACCCGCGGTCGGCAACGCCAACCCGGCGTCGTCACTCAGCTGGGCCGACTTCATCATCGGCTACGGTCCCTGGATGCTGCCGGCCGAGTCGCGGGAGATGGACTTCCTGCCCGGTCACAACAGCAGCTACAAGCGCGACGTCCTGCTGGCCTACGGCGAGCGCCTCGAGGGGTTGATCGAGTCGGAGACAGTGCTTCACTGGGATCTCGTCGAGCGCGGCGAGCGCCTCTACCTGGAGGCGGGCGCGCGCACCTGGCATACCAACTTCTCGCTGCCGGGCCCATGGCTGAAAGCCCATTACCACAATGGCCGGCTGTTCGCCGGGGTACGGGGCGAGGGAATGTCGGCGCTCAAGCGGCTGGTGTACGTCATCGGCTCGCCCTTGATCCCGCTGGTGCGGCTGGCGAGAACTGTGCGCGCCAACGGGCGCGCCCTGCGCGAGCACCCGGCCTGCCTGCCGGCGCTGGTGGCGGGTTTCGTGGTCGACGCGGCGGGCCAATTCGCCGGCTACCTGCTGGGAACGGGAAACGCGGTGGCTTCGGCGGCGCGCTATGAGTTCGACCGCTTCGAACACGTGCGCCCCGAGGACCGCCCGGAGGAAGCCCGACAGCCGCGCTGACGCTACCTGCGGCGTACCGCCCCGAGGATGCCTGCCAGCCAGCAGGCAACGAAAGTCGCACCCGAGTACACGTAGTACGCCTGGTGCATGACGGTGGCCAGGGCGGCAAATGCCAACCCCCGGCGACGGGCGAAGAATCGCGCGATGGGCCAGTTGGCTGCAACCGCGGCCGCACCCATGATCGCGGGTGCGTGCCACGTGACCGCCGGCAGCGGCGCCATGGCCACGGACGCGGCCAGCACCCCGGCGATCACGGCGCGTACCCGTTCACCGTGGCCGATGTTGAGCAGCGCGAGATGCCGTCCGCCGAGCAGCAGGCGCGACCATGGCCGCGCTCGGTACTTGATGTCCGTGCGCACGAGGCTGGCCAGCGTCCAACGTTTCAGGTGGGTGACCTGCAGCGCGGGATCCATCACGATGCGCGCCCCCGAGGCCGACAGGCGATAACCGAAGGCCACGTCTTCAACCCCGGCGTACCCGCCGTCGAACCCCGCGGTGTCGTCGAACGCCCGGCGCGACACGGCACCGAAGCCGGCCCAGAAGGTGTCCACGGGTCCGGCGCCGTTCTGATGATAGTAGTGATGCCTGAGGTTGGCATACTGGCTGAAGAAGCCGGGTGCCTGGGGGGAGTCATCGTAGCTGCCGAACACCGCGTCCGCGTCGCCGGACGCGACCGGTGCGACCAGTGCCGCGATCCGTCCCGGAGCCACAAGCACGTCGGCGTCGACGAAAACGATCACCGCGCCTCGGGTTGCCGCCGCACCCCGGTTGCGCGCCGCCGCCGCGCCGCCGTGAGCATCCATGCGAACGACACGGATGCCTGCGCGTTCGGCGACGGCGGCGGTGTCGTCGGCGGAGTGATCGTCGACGAGAACGATCTCCGCCTCGCCGGCGGTCTCGACGAGGGCCGGCAGCGTACGCTCGAGGTAGTCGGCGGCGTTGTACGCCGGCACCACGATGCTGACGCCGGGGCCGGGCGCACCGCCGCCGCCCGTGCGGTCAGTCACGCACCGCGACCGGCACCAGGCGATCGGCCCCGTGTTCGGTGAATGTGCCCGATTCGTGGTACTCGGCGGCGGTATTCACGTTCCAGACGTCGTAGGAAGCCGGGCCCGTGGCGTTCCTTGCCGCGTAGATTCCGCTCAGCATCGAATGATCCTGGTTGTTGTAGCGATGCAGCCCGTTGCGACCGACGGTCCACAAGTTGGCAACGCCGCTCAGAAAGCGCTGCAGCATATCCAGGTTGGCGCGATATTCGGAGTCGTACACCGGGTACGCCTTATCGGCGCGAATGACCGTGCCGCCGACCACGTCGCCCCGCTCCAGCAGTCCGAGCGCGGCGCCCTCGCGGCCCGCCAGGTCGATCAATTCGTCGTCCGAGGCATTCCACAGCGGCTCGCCGCGGTTGACGAAGTACTCGAAGCCGAGCAACGTGGTGTCTTGGACCGGACACATGTCGGGACTCCAGTTGTTGTAATTCTGGATGCGGCCGACCCGGACCGCGTCGCTGTGGATGTAAAGCCACTGGTCCGGAAACAGCGATTCGCGCCCGACGACAAGGCCCACCGTCAGGAAGTCGCGGTGCTTCAGGGCGGCCGCGGCATCGCGCACGGGCGGCGGCGCGGCGGGATCCAGCATTGCCGCCAGGTGGCCGATCGCCGTCGACGAGATGACGGCATCGGCCGACAGGCTGCGGCGCCCCTCGGGCCCGGCCACGTCCACGGCGACCACGCGGCCGGCTTCGATGCGCAGCCGTTCGACCGCCGTGTTCATCAGGATCGTGGCGCCGGCCTTCGACAAGCGTTCGGCGACCCGCTCCCACATCTGCCCCGGGCCGAACCTCGGGTAGTGGAAGCTCCTGACCAGCGTCTTGGCAAACGCCTTGTCGCCGGAGCCCTTGCCGAGCCGCAAGCTGTCGAGAACCGCCCTCGGCAGGTCGAGATTGCGTATCCGCTGCGCCGCCCAGTCGGCGCCGATCGCCGAACAGGGCATGCCCCATACCTTCTCGGTGTAGCTCTTGAAGAACAGACGGAACAACCGTTCGCCGAAGCGGTTGCACACCCAGTCCTCGAAGCTCGTCTCCGGCCGGCGAGGGCGCAGCCGCGCCGCCGCGTAGCTGGCGGCGATACGTCCCGACTCGAGCACGCCGAGCTTGGCAAGGGTCTCGAACGCCTCCAGGGGATAGGGAAAGAACTTGTCACGGAAGTAGATCCGGGACAGGCGCGGCCGCACCAGCATTTCCTCGCCCATCCACTCGCGCCACCTGTCGTTGACCAGCGCCGACTGGGAGAAAAACCGGTGCCCGCCGATGTCGAAACGGAAGTCTCCGAAGCGGTGGGTCGCCGATAATCCCCCGACCCTCTCCTGGCTCTCGACCACGACCGGCGTCACGCCCAACCGGCACAGCTCGTCGGCCGCCGCCAGCCCAGCCGGACCCCCACCCACCACAATGACGTTCATCGCCTCCCGCTACTTTTCAGTGTCAGATCTGATGTCTCGATGTTACCAGCTATCGCGACATGCCGGCATTCGGCGTGGTATCACCTGCCGACAAGCAACGCAATCGCCGTGCTTGCACGAGCCCGAACCCGCCGAGCAACCACAGCGCCGGCCATATTGGCAGCGGGTAGCGAAAGTCGTCCACGACCAGCGCGGCGTAGAACACGGCGTGGAGCCAGACATGACCCGCCAGCGCCAACGCGACGAGCAACTCGCCGCGCCGCTTCAATAGGCGCCACCCCGAGATCACCGCCGCGGTAAGCAGGACGACGTAGCACGCGTTGACGACAATGTGCAGCGGTGAGAATCCGGGCCGAAACGGCGCGATGAAGTACACCAGGCGCATTACCGCCACGACCATGTATTCCAGCAACGTCGACGGAGGACCCACCCACGTTTCCCGAAGCCCCTTGACCACGACTCCACCGTGATACAGCCGCGGCACCCACGAAGGCACAGGGTCGATCACCGCGGCGAACGTGAGCGGATCCTGCCGGGACAGGTATACCGCCGCCGGCCAGGCGACTAGCGCCACGAGTCCCGGCAGGACGATCAGCAGGACCGCCGCGAGCACCACCGCGTGCCGACCTCCGAATCGCCGGTTCACGAGCAGGCACAGGGCGACGACGAGCAGAAGCAGCGGCGCGAGCACCCCGCTCGGCCGAATCAACGCGCACGCAACGGCGAGCGCCGTCACCGACGCCCAGGCGCCCGCACCGCCGCCGCGCATTGCCTGAAGGAGCGAACAAAGGAAAAGGCCCGCCAACGCCATCGCCGGCGCGTCCGAGCCGACGGCGACGAACAGGAAGCCGGTCACCTCCGCGGGCAGACCGACGATGAGCGCGATGGCGAGCG
>CBFGVH010000039.1:0-27278 GCA_965652415.1 uncultured Gammaproteobacteria bacterium
ATCGGGCGGCCTACCAGGTGCCGGTATTGGGCATCGAGGCCCACGGTTCGGCGGGGGGCAAGGCCTCGCCCTTCTGCAGGAGCTCGATGGAGATGTTGTCGGGTGAGCGGACGAAGGCCATGCGGCCGTCGCGCGGCGGGCGGTTGATGGTGACGCCGTTGTCCATCAGATGACTGCACAGCGCGTAGATGTCGTCCACCTCGTAGGCCAGGTGGCCGAAGTTGCGTCCCCCGGTGTACTCCTCGGGATCCCAGTTGTACGTCAGTTCCACTTGCGCCTCGGGGTTCTCGTCGGTGCCGAGGAAAACCAGCGTGTAGCGTCCGGCATCGGAATCCTTGCGGCTGAGCTCCTTCAGTCCGAGCTTGTTGCAGTAGAAGTCGAGCGACTCGTCGATGTCGCTGACGCGTACCATGGTGTGCAGGTATCTCATTGACGCCAACCTCGATACGATGTTGAAGAGCTTACGTTGCCCGCGGGCCGACCGCGACGCGGCCGTTGTCGAACCGGGCCCGCATGCGCGCCGGGGCGCTCAGCGGCTGGTGGCCAACCCGGCCACCTCGGTGCGGCGCGCGCGGGCAAGATCGACCAGGCGGTCGATCAACGCGCCGTAGGAAATGCCTGCATGCTGCCACAGCTTGGGATACATGCTGATCGGCGTGAACCCGGGCATGGTGTTGATCTCGTTGACCAGCACCCGCGGCGCCTCGCGGTGCACGAGGAAGTCGACCCGCGCCAGGCCGAGGGCGCCGACGGCGCGAAACGCGGCGACCGACATGGCGCGCACCTCGGCGGCGACGGGCTCCTCGAGCGGCGCCGGGACGATCAGCTGCGACTTGTCGTCGATGTACTTGGTCTCGTAGTTGTAGAACTCGGCTCCGGGAACGATCTCGCCGAGCGGCGATGCCTCGGGATGATCGTTGCCGAGCACGGCGCACTCGATCTCGCGGGCGCCCTCCACCGACGCCTCGACCATCGCCTTGAGGTCGTACCTGAGGGCGGAATCCACGGCGTCGCCGAGCTCGGCCACCGAGTGCACCTTGCTCACGCCGACGCTTGAACCCATGTTGCACGGCTTCACGAACAGCGGCAGCCCCAACTCCTCGACGACGCGCGTGGCGAGGCCGTCGCGATCCGCGCGCCAGGCCGAGCCGGAGACGGTGCGCCACGCGGTCTGCGTCAATCCCTCGGCCGCGAACACCCGGCGCATCAGCTCCTTGTCCATGGAAACCGCCGAGCCAGCCACCGGCGAGCCGACGTAGGCGACTCCGGCCAGCTCCAGCAGTCCCTGCACGGTGCCGTCCTCGCCGTGCGGGCCGTGCAGCAGCGGAAACACGACGTCGACGTCGCGGGCAAAGTCCGGATCCGCCAACGAAACCAGGCGGCCGCCGTCGCTGTAGTCCAGCGTCACCGGAAGCCCTGCATCGTCGCCAACAAAGCCGGCCGCGAACACCGCCGTCGGATCGTCGCACAGCATCCAGCGGCCGCTCTTGCCGATACCCACCAGGGCAAGGTCGTAGCGTGCGCGGTCCACTGCCGCGAGCACGGACTTCGCCGAAGTCACGGACACCTCGTGTTCGCACGACCGGCCGCCGAACAGCAGCAGCAGCCTGACTTTCTCATCGGCCCGGACCATGACTCTCCCTGCAGTTGTATTGACGGAACATCGCGGCCGGCCGGCCGCCACGGGCAACGACGGCGACGAAGCGAGCGCGTTCGCCGCTGGACAGCACGCCCGGTTCGCACCCGGATCGCGTCCGAATCGACGGCGCTCGCGGGCACTGTGTAGAATAGCGCGCCGACCCATTCAAAGTATTGCACATCGGCCGCGCGCACGCACCCGCGACGGCCGAAGCGACCAACCTTTCCGGGAGTTCCTGTTCGCATGACCGCGATTCGCAAGCCCTACCTGCTGTTCCTCGGCGACGCCCACGACCGGCTGGCCGCCAAGACCGCCATCGGCGTATACGACTGGCGCCCGGACGATTGCGTGGGCCAGTACCGCCTGCCGGGTTGCGAACCGGACCTTGGCATCGACGATCTGTCCATCGCCGAGGCCGCGGCGCGCGGCGCGCGCACCCTGCTCATCGGCGTGGCCAATCGCGGCGGCATCATTCCCGAGTCGTGGCTCGAGCCGATGTGCCAGGCGCTCGAAGCAGGCATGGACGTCGCCAGCGGCCTGCACACCCGGCTCGACTCCATCGCCCGACTGCGCGACACCGCGGCGCTCGGCGGCGGCGCACTGATCGACGTGCGCAAGCCGAACCGGGAGTACCCCGTGGCCACCGGCGAGCCGCGCAGCGGTCACCGCCTGCTGGCGGTGGGCACGGACTGCTCGGCGGGCAAGATGTACACCACGCTGGCCATCGAGCGCGAGATGCGCGCCCGCGGCATGCAGGCGGAGTTTCGAGCCACCGGGCAGACCGGCATCTTCATTGCCGGAGGAGGCGTGCCCGTGGACGCGGTCGTCGCCGATTTCATCTCCGGGTCCATCGAAACGCTGTGCCCGGCCGCGGCGCCCGACCACTGGGACATCGTCGAAGGCCAGGGCTCGCTGTTTCACCCCTCGTTCGCCGGCGTCAGCCTCGGCCTGCTGCACGGTGCCCAGCCCGACTACCTCGTGCTGTGTCACGAACCAACCCGAAACCACATGCGCGGCCTGCCGCACCAGGGCCTGCCGGGGCTGCAGGAGTGCATGGAGGTCAATCTCCAGGCGGCGCGACTGGTCAGCGAGAACCCGCGCTTCGCCGGCATCTCGGTCAACACCTGGCACGTCCCGGCCGACGACCGCGAGGACCTGCTGGCGCGCATCGAGGACGAGTTCGGCATGCCCTGCGTCGATCCCATGGTTACCGGCGTCGGCGCACTGGTGGACAACCTGAAGGGCTAATTCGATGCGCACATTGTCGGCGCGCGCCGAACAGTGGCCGCTGGCCAGGGAGTTTCGCATCTCGCGCGCGTCGAAGACCGCCGCGTCGGTGGTGGTGGTCGAACTCGGCGAGAACGGCATCGTGGGGCGCGGCGAGTGCCTGCCCTATCCGCGCTACGGCGAAACACCCGAGTCCGTTATCGCGGCCATCGAGGCCATGCGCGGCGCGCTCGCCGACGGTCTCGACCATGTGCAACTGCAGGAGGCCATGGGTCCCGGTGCCGCGCGCAACGCCATTGACGCCGCGCTCGTCGACCTCGAGTGCAAGGCCAGCGGCCGCAGGGCCTGGGAAATCCTCGACATCGATACGCCCGAGGCGGTGGTCACCGCCTACACGATAAGCATGGACGAACCCGCCGCCATGGCGCAAGAGGCCGCGCGCCACCGCCGGCGAAGGCTTCTCAAGCTCAAGCTCGGCGCCCGCGACGCGATCGACTGCGTGCGCGCGGTGCGCGAGGCCGCGCCCGACAGCGAACTCATCGTCGACGCCAACGAGGCGTGGACCCTCGCCGCCCTTGAGACAGCACTGCCCGCGTTCGTCGATTGCGGCGTCGCCATGATCGAACAGCCGCTGCCGGCCGGCGCCGACGGCGACCTTGCCGGGATCGGTTCGCCGATTCCCCTCGGAGCCGACGAGTCCGCCCACACCCGGGCCGGCCTCGAGGACCTCGCCGAGTGCTACGACGTGGTGAACATCAAGCTGGACAAGACCGGGGGCCTGACCGAGGCGCTGGCCATGGAACGCCGCGCCTGCGAACTCGGCCTCAACGTGATGGTCGGCTGCATGCTCGCGACCTCGCTGTCCATGGCACCGGCCATGCTGCTGACCGCAAGCGCCCGATTCGTCGACCTGGACGGACCGCTGCTGCTCGCCAGGGATCGCGAACCCGGCCTCGAGTACCGGGACGACCTGGTATTTCCGCCCACGCCGGCACTGTGGGGATAGGCTGCCGCTGCGTCGTCCGTAAGGCCTGCGGCGGCGCGAGCCGGCACCTGGCGGCTCTGACCGCGACGGCCGTCATGGCCTCGACCACCGGCGCTGCCGCGGGTGAAATCGAAATCGTCCTGCGCATGGCGCTCGACGGCTCCATGCTCGTGCACGAGTCCTTCACCCTCGCCGCCGGCGAGCGCGGCATCGAGCGCACGATCCCGCAATCGAGCGGCATCGGGGAACGCTTCGTCATCGATATCATGCACGCCGAACGCGACGGCACGGCCATCGGCTGGCAGGAGAAGGTCTCGGGCGACGAGTTGACGGTGCGCCTGCCGCGAGTCGCGGGGGCGCGCAGGCACGGCCTGCTCTATCACGTCGACGGTCACCTCGCGCTGGCGCAGGGACGCGAGTGGCTGCTCTGGCGCCCGTTGGGGCCGGGTCTGGACTTGGCCCTCGAGCGGCTCGATGTGGCGGTCACCTTCCCCCGCGCCATACCCGGCCGCGAGATCCGCGTGCAGGGCGCCGGCCCGGACCGAGGCCGCGAGACCACGGTCGACGATGAAGGTCGCGTGCAGGTGCGCTGGGACGGACCGCTGGCTGCCGGCACCGCACCGGCGCTGCTGGTCTCCTGGCCCGCGGGTTACCTGAGGCCCGAGGCGGACAGCGACTCGGAGCCCTGGCTGCGGCCGACGGCCGCCGCACTGTGGTGGTCGGCGGCGGGGTTGGCGGCGTTCGCGGGCGCACTTGTCGCGGCGCGCGGCCGCTCGCAGGCGACGCGTCGGGCATTGTTCGTCGGGGCGCTGGCGTTCGCGGCCACCGCCCTGTGGGCCGCCGGCCACCTCGCCGCGCTGTATCCCGGGGCTTTCGGCGTCGAGTTCGCGGCGCTCGCGTGCGCGATCGGCTTCATCTTCCTGGCCCGTTCCTGGCTCGACCGGCCCCGCCACCGGGTCTCCTACGTCGTGCTGGCCGTATTGCTGGTCGCGGTGCCCGTGTACCGGCTGGTACACAACGTCTCGCCGTGGTTCCCGTTGCTGGTGCTCGCCAACGCCGATCTCGCCTGGGCGACATGGATCCGGATGACGCGCCGGCACACAGGCGGCGAGGCTCGATCGCGCGGGCGCGGCGCCGTGCGCGTTCCCGCGCCGACGCCGGCCGACGACCGGCGCGCGCCGTACTTCGATCGCGCTCCCTTGCCGCCCCGGCCCGCGCCGCGTTCCGAGCCGAGACTGTGACGTCCTTCTGTCAGTCTTCCTCGGGCTGGCGGTAGGCCTCCATCAGGCGCTTCTGGACGTCCGCCGGCGCCGGCTCGTAGGTGGAGAATGCGAGTTCGAAACTGCCCTCGCCGCCGGTCATCGATTTCAGTCTCGACTGGTAGTCCTCCATCTCCGCCAGCGGCACCTGGCCGGTGATGACCAGCATGTCCCCCGACACGCTCTCGGTATTGCTGACCCGTCCGCGGCGCGAGGACAGGTCGCCGGTGACGTCGCCCATGGCCGCCCCCGGCACCGTGACCGCGATGTCCATGATCGGCTCGAGGACGATGGGCCTGGCCTTGGCGATGGCGTCGAAAAACGCCTTCTTGCCGGCGGCGACGAACGCGACTTCCTTGGAATCGACCGGATGATGCTTGCCGTCGTACACGGTCACCTCGACGTCCTCGAGCGGAAACCCGGCGATGGCGCCGCTGGTGAGGACCTGGCGCACGCCCTTCTCCACGGCGGGAATGAACTGCGAAGGGATCACTCCGCCGACGACCTTGTTGACGAACTCGAATCCCGCACCGCGCGCCAGTGGCCGCACCTTCAGGAACACTTCGCCGAACTGGCCGGCGCCGCCGGTCTGCTTCTTGTGGCGGTGGTGGCCTTCGGCTTCGCGGGTGATGGTCTCGCGATAGGGCACCGTGGGCGCGGCGGTCTCGACTTCCACCTTGTACTGGTCCTGGAGCCGCTCGATGGCGATGCGCAGGTGCAGGTCGCCGAGGCCGCGCAGAACGACCTCGTTGGCCGTGGGGTCGCGCTCGATCCTCAGGCACGGGTCCTCCTCGACCAGCTTGGACAGCGAATCCATCAGTTTCTGCTCGTCGCCGCGCTTCGCCGCCTTCACCGCAAGACCCATCATCGGCGCCGGCAGGACCAGCGGCTCGAGGTGTATATGGTCCTCGTCGTGCGAGTCGTGCACGACGCTGTCGTAGGTGAGGCCGTCGACCTTGGTCAGAACGACGAGGTCGCCGGGGATGGCGACGTCGAGATCGACAAGGTCCTTGCCGAGGGCGCGTTGCAGGGCGCCCACCTTGACCGGCTTGCGGGCGTCGCCGATCAACAGCTGGGCGTCGCGGCCGAAGGTGCCCTGGTGCACGCGCAGGTGGGCGATGCGGCCGACGAACGGGTCGAACGCCACCTTGAACACGTGGGCGAGGACATGACGGCCGGGCTCGGGCACGACGTCGACCGGCTCGGCGTCATCGCCGTCGCCGTTGACGAAGCGAGGCGGGTTGCCCTCGGCCGGATTGGGCAGCAGCCGGGTCATCACGCCGAGCAGTTCGTCGACCCCGGCGCCGGTGACGGCCGAGGTGAAACACACGGGCACGAGATGTCCCTCGCGCATCGCCTGCTCGAAAGTGTCGTGAAGCCTGACCGGGGCCACCTCGCCCTCTTCGAGGTAGACAGTCATCAGCTCGTCGTCGACCTCGATGGTCTGGTCGATGATCGCGGTGTGAGCCTCCTCGACCGAGGAAAAATCGGACTCGCCGTCGGGCGAGAAGAAGCAGTCCACCACCTTCGAGGCGTCGCCGGCCGGAAGATTGAGGGCCAGGCACTCGGGGCCGAAGGACTCCTGGATCTGCCGGTACACGGCGCCCAGGTCGACGTCGGCCTGGTCGATCTGGTTGACGATGATCATGCGGCACTGGTTGCGCGCCGCCAGCCAGTCCATCATCTTGCGAGCGGTCGACTCCACGCCGCGCGCGGCGTTGATCACCACCGCCACGGTTTCCACCGCGGGCAACACTCCGAGTGCCGCGCCGATGAAGTCGGCGTATCCGGGCGTGTCGACGAGATTGACGCGATGGCCGTCGTAGTCGAAGCCGACGACCGAGGAGGCGAGGGAGTGCTGGTGCTTCTTCTCGAGCGGGTCGTGGTCGCTGACGGTGGACCCCCGCTCGATGCTGCCGGCCTGTTCGATGATGCCGGCGGCATTGAGAATCCGTTCGGTCAACAGTGTCTTGCCGGCGCCGGCGTGCCCTGCCAGCGCCAAATTTCGGATGTCGGTCGTGGTGCGCTCCGCCATGATGGTTCCTCGTTATACTTGGAAACGGATCTTCGGGAATCGAATCGTTAACCGGTGACCGCTCGGGTCGAACAGCTGCCCGGGGACTGCCGGAAAGACCTGGCCGCGCCGTGCCGGAACGCGGCGCGCGAAATCATGACACGATCGTTTATACCCCAATCGGCACCATGAATGAAGAGCAGCACCAGCCGGCGCGCTGGGACGAACGCTACCGCAGCAACGACACGCCCTGGGACCGCGGCGCGGCCTCCCCGAAGCTCAAGACCTGGCTTGAGAACGGACGGGTACCCGAGGGCCGCATCCTGGTGCCGGGCTGCGGGCGCGGCCACGAGGTGGTCGAACTCAGCGCCCGCGGCTTCGCCGTCACCGCCGTCGACGCTGCCCCCGGGGCAATCGCCGCGCTCGAAGCCGCGCTGAAACTGCGCGGACTCGACGCCGAGCTCGTGTGCGAGGATTTCTTCCGCTGGCACCCCGGCCGCCGGTTCGACGCCGTCTACGAGCAGACCAGCCTGTGCTCGCTGCCGCCGGCCAGGTGGCGCGACTATGCAAGCCTGCTGGCGGCGTGGCTTCGGCCCGGCGGATTGCTGCTAGCCCTGTTCATGCAGACCGGCCGTCCCGGCGGTCCACCCTGGCACCTCGACCCGGTGGCCATGCGGCGACTGCTGGCGCCGCCCGACTGGCACTGGCTGGCCGCCGATCCGAATCCAGTCCCGCATCCGTCCGGTGGCCACGAGCTGGCCGCGATCATCGAGCGACGACTGACCCGCGTCGCACCCGCCGCAACCTGATTCGCCCCCGGTGCCCGGCAAGGGCGACAGGCAGTGCCCGACGCGCCGCCAGCGCTTGCTTCGCGGTATCGCATTCGCTATGGTACGCGCTCCGTTTTTCTGGAGATTTTCGGGTGAAACGAACAATCGCAGCGCTGATCCCGGCCGCCGCCATGGCGCTCGCCACGCTGGCCCACGCACAGGGCGATGCCGAGGCCGGCAGGAACAAGGCGTTTACCTGCACCGGCTGTCACGCCGCCCCGGGCCTGCGCAACGCCTACCCCGGTTACACCGTTCCCAAGATCGGCGGACAACATGCGGAGTACATCGTCATCGCCCTGAAGGCCTACCAGTCGAAGGAACGCTCCCATCCGACGATGCAGGCCCACGCCGCCACCATGAGCGAGCAGGACATGGCCGACATCGCCGCGTACTTCGCCTCGCTCGGCAGCGAATGAGGCACGGCCATTGGTGAACGGGACCCTGAACGGAGACAACCAGACATGAAATCCCTCGTCCGCATCCTGATCGCCGGCGCCGCCATCGCCTTCGCCCAGGCCCACGCCGCCGCACCCGGCGATGCCGAGGCCGGCAAGGCGAAGTCGCAGACCTGCGCCGCGTGCCACGGCGCCGACGGCAACGCCGAGAACCCGATCTACCCGATCATCGCCGGCCAGTACCGCGACTACCTCGCCCAGGCGCTGCGCGACTATCGCTCCGGGGCACGCAACAATGCCATCATGCGCGGTTTCGCCTCTGCGCTCTCCGACGAGGACATA
This sequence comes from uncultured Gammaproteobacteria bacterium, assembly GCA_965652415.1. GTDB lineage: Bacteria > Pseudomonadota > Gammaproteobacteria > Arenicellales > CAJQKF01 > BQJD01. Next base: position 8,692 of record CBFGVH010000039.1, read on the forward strand.
CTCGACCTCGCGGCGTACTTCTCGCAGGAGCCCTCGGCACTGACCACGCCGAACCCCGACTGAACCGCCGGCGGCGCCGCCATCAAGCCGGCATCGCGCCGGCTTTTTTGTCGACCCCGGGGTCCCCCGCCCCTGTGCCAGGCGCGCGGCCCTCTGCGATAATCCGGCACCTTCGCACCAAGGCAGGCAACGAGCGATGACCGACCCAGCAACCGGGGGCGCCTCGAACTTCATTCGCCAGCGTATCGACGCGGACCTCGCCGGAGGCCGCGTGCGCTCGGTAGTCACGCGCTTCCCGCCCGAGCCGAACGGCTACCTGCACATCGGCCACGCCAAGAGCATCTGCCTGAACTTCGGCATCGCCCGCGACTACCGCGGCCGCTGCTACCTGCGCTTCGACGACACCAACCCCGAGAAGGAAACCGTCGAGTACGTGGAGTCGATCAAGCGCGACGTCCGCTGGCTCGGCTTCGGCTGGGGCGACGCCCTTACTCACGCCTCCGACTACTTCGAACGGCTCTACGAGTTCGCCGTGGAGCTGATCGGCAAGCGGCTCGCCTTCGTTTGCTCCATGAGCATGGAAGAAATCCGGGCCACGCGCGGCACGCTCACGGAACCCGGCATCGAGAGCCCCTACCGCAACCGAAACGTCGAGGAGAATCTCGACCTGTTCGCGCGGATGCGTGCCGGCGAGTTCCCCGACGGCGCCCACGTGCTCAGGGCGCGCATAGACATGGCCTCGCCCAACATCAACATGCGCGACCCCGTGCTTTACCGCATCCGCCACGCGCGCCACCAGAACACCGGCGACGCCTGGTGCATCTACCCGCTGTACGATTTCACCCACTGCCTGAGCGATGCGCTGGAGGGGATCACGCATTCCCTGTGCACCCTCGAGTTCGAGGACCATCGGCCGCTGTACGACTGGGTGCTCGACAACACCAGCGTGCCGGCGCACCCGCAGCAGATCGAGTTCTCGAGGTTGTCTCTCGGCTACACGGTATTGAGCAAGCGGGTGCTGACCCAGCTCGTCGCCGGAGGCGACGTCGACGCCTGGGACGATCCGCGCATGCCGACTCTGTCCGGCATGCGGCGCCGCGGCTACACGCCGGCGGCGATCCGCGATTTTTGCGAACGAATCGGCATCACCAAGAGCGACAACCGCGTCGAGATGGCGCTGCTGGAAAGCTGCGTACGCGAAGACCTGGAGCGAACGGCTCCGCGTCGCATGGCGGTTCTCGACCCGGTACGACTGGTAATCACCGACTACCCGGAGACGGAGGTCGAGAACTTCACCGCCGCCAACCATCCCGCCGATGAGTCCTTCGGCACCCGCGAGGTACCCTTCTGCCGCGAGCTGTTCATCGAGCGCGACGACTTCATGGTCGACCCGCCCAAGAAGTACTTCCGGCTCGCACCGGGCCGCGAGGTGCGCCTTCGCTACGCCTATCTCGTCACCTGTACCGGCTACGACAGCGACGACGACGGCCGCGTGACCACCATCTACTGCCGGCACGATGCCGCCAGCCGCGGCGGCAATGCTCCCGACGGGCGCAAGGTGAAGGGCACCATACATTGGGTGTCGGCGCGTCACGGCGCCGCCGCCGAGGTGCGGCTGTACGACCGCCTTTTCCGGGTCGAGAACCCGGGCGCGTCTCGGGGCGTCACCCCGCGCGAGCACCTCAATCCCGACTCGCTGCTGATTGCCGCGGGTGCAGTCGTCGAACCGGGCCTCGCCGCTGCCGAAGCGGGCGAGCGCTTCCAGTTCGAGCGCCTCGGCTATTTTTACCGCGATACGGACGGCGACAACGACCGGCCCCTGTTCAATCGCACGGTGACGCTGCGCGATTCGTGGGCCAGGCAGCAGCCGGCATGAAGAAGCGCTCCGGTGAGCCCTGGATGCCGGCGGACGAATTCGGCCGCCGCCTGGCAGGCGCCGGCGTCAACCTGCTGGTCGCCGATATCGGGCGCGCGCTGGCGTTTCAACGCACGGTGCTGCAAACGACGGTGGTGTATTCGGACGACGATTTCGCCGTCATCGACCTGCCCCCGGCGCAATGGATGTTTCACGCTGACCACGCCTACCGCGACCATCCCCTGTACGGCGTGGCGACTGCCGCCGAGGGCCGCGGCGCCGGCGTGGAACTGCGCATCTACCATCACGATCCCGATGCCGCCGAAGCTCGCGCCGCTGCCCACGGCTACACCGTGCTGGCCGGCAGCATGGACAAGCCGCACGGGCTGCGCGAGTGCTACCTCGTCGACGACGACGGCTACGTCTGGGTGCCGTCGCGGGCGATCTGAACCGCCGGGGTACATCCCGGCGCACCATCCAGGAGACACTTCACCTTGCAAGCCATGGAAACCAGCAACGGCAAGCGGACCAAAACCTCAAACAACGCCCTGCGCCGCAGGCTCTGCGTCGAGCGCTCCCCCATCCACGGCCGCGGCCTTTTCGCCCGCGACGTGATTCGCCGCGGCGAGTACCTTGGCACTTACGCCGGCCCCAGGGTGCGTTCCAACGGGATGCACGTGCTGTGGGTGGAGGACGAACCGGGCAAGTGGATAGGCCGCGACGGCCGCAACATGCTGCGTTATCTCAATCACAGCACCCGCCCCAACGTCGAGTTCGACGGTTTCGACCTGTTCGCGCTCAGGAACATCCGCGCCGGCGAGGAACTCGTGTTCGACTACGGCGAAGATCCGGCCGGGTGACGGCCGGCGGCGGTGCCGGTCAGTTGGTCTCGAGGAAGCGCCGCACCGGGACGGGTTGACCGATGAAATTACCCTGCAGCATGTCGACGCCGAGTTCGAGCAGGATGTCCTTCACCCGCTCGCTCTCGACGTGTTCGGCAATGGTGGTCTTGTCAAGCCGCGACGCGAGGTTGATGATCGAGTCGACGATGGCGAGCTTGACGTCGTCATCGGCGAGGCCGCTGATGAGGGAACCGTCGATCTTGACGATATCCGCGGGGATCTGCCTGAGGTAGCCGTAGGACGACAGCCCCGAGCCGAAGTCGTCAAGCGCCAGCCGGCAACCCAGGTTGCGCATCGCCTTGAAGAACTGCCCGGCCATTTCCATGTTGCCGATGGCGGCCGTCTCCGTGACTTCGAAGCAGACCAGCTCGGGGGGGATGCGGTAGTGGCGAAAGCGGTCCAGCACGTGGTTGAAGAACGCGCTCTTGGCCAGCGACTGCCCGGAGAGGTTGATGCAGAAACTGTAGGGGCTCTCACCGCCGATCCGGTACTCGGCCAGCAGTCGAAAGGCGTTCTCGATCACCCAGGTGTCCACGCGCAGGCCGTAGTGAAACTCCTCGACCGCGGAGATCATCGTGCTGTTGGCCACGTGGCGGCCGTCGGGACGGCGCATGCGCAGCAACAGCTCGAGGTGGGGGCGCACCGGCGAATCCGGCGACGCCGGGACGATCGGCTGGGCGAAGAATTCGAACTGGTCGGAGTCGAGCGCCTCGCGAATCCTCGACGCCCACATCGCCTCGCCGTAATGGCGCTCGACGATGTCGTCGTCGGGCTTGAACAGGTAGACCGAGTTGCCGCCGATCTTCTTGGCGCTGTAGCAGGCGGCGTCGGCGTGTGTCATGACCTCGGTCACGCTCGAGCGGCCGCTGTCCACCGGCACCACGCCGACGCTGGCGGTCACGCCGATGCGGGTGTCGCCATACTCGAGCCGGAAGGTTTCGATCGCGGCGCGAATACGCTCCACCAGGCCGCGCGCCTCGTCCGCCTTCATGCCGCGCAGGAACACCGCGAACTCGTCGCCCCCGACCCTGGCGATCACGTCCGAGGGGCCGAGCAACGAACCCAGGCGCCGGCCGAAGGCGCACAGGAAACGGTCTCCCGACACGTGGCCGAGGGTGTCGTTGATCACGCGGAAATGGTCGATGTCGAGCAGGCACAAGGTGTGGTCGACGCCCTGGCGCGCTCCCTGCTCGATGGCTTCCTCGAGCCGGCGCAGCAGTTCCACGCGATTGACCAGGCCGGTCAGCTCGTCACGCCCGCTCTGGTCGGCGAGCCGTTCGGCGAGTTCGTACGACTCGGTCACGTCCTCGCCGGCGAGCAGGAGCTGCAGGTGGCCGTCGCCCTGGCGCACCGAGCGGCCGCTCACGCGCATCCACACGTGCTCGCCGAAACGGTTGTGCAGCAGGAACTCCTGGCGCTGGACCGTGTCTTCCTCGGCGCACAGAAGGTCGATGAAAGCCGCAACCTTCGATGCCTGGTTTGAGTGGAACAACCCGAAGACCGGCTTGCCGACGAGATCGTCACTGACCCAACCGAGGTACTCGGCGCCGTAGCGGTTGATCGACAGCAGGGCCCCGGCATCGTCGAGGGTCATGAAGAACGACGGCGTGTCGTTGTAGAACGAGCTGTAACGATGCTCGCTGACTTGCAACTCCTCGAGGCTCTTCTCCAGCGCCCGGCCCTGCTCGGCGAGCTGGCGGGTGCGAAACTGGACCTTCTGCTCCAGCGTGTCGCGCATCTGCTGGATCTGGTCGGCGAGACGCTTGCGCTGCAGATGGCGGTTGAGCCGCGCCATCAGTATCGGGAAATTGATCGGCTTGGAGAGGAAGTCGGTGGCGCCGGTCTCGAGCGTCGCGACAATGTCGCTCAGGGTGTCCTTCACCGTCAGCATGATCACCGGCAGCTCGATCTCGTCCCAACGCTTGCGGATGCGCCGCAGGGTTTCGAGCCCGTCGATACCGGGCATGATGATATCCAGAAGAACGACGTCCGGGCGCTCCTTTTCGATGACGTCCAGCGCCCTGCCCCCGTCGGAGGCTTCGAAGACCCGGAACTCGGCATCCTCCAGCACCGAGCGCACCAGCGAACGCGTGGTAGGGCGGTCGTCGACGATGAGAACCGCCGGCCTTGGCCGGTGTACCGCTTTCAGTTCCTGAACAGACTCGGATCCCAACGGACCGCCACTCCCGATACGTGGTCTGGTTTGATTCTGGTGTCCCGGGAAGCAGGGTTCACCCCCCAATTTGGAGACGAGTATAACCTGCTGTGTCGAATTTTCACCAGCGTAAAGAATTACCAACCCGCGCGCGGACAGCGCCGCGCGCGGGACCGGGACCCGTGAATATCGCCGCCGGGCAGCCGTCGATCACAGGCCCCGCTCGTACTGCGAACGAATCAGGTATCGCATGCGATTGAGGTCGCGCTCGTCGAGCGACATGGCCGCATCCACCCAGTGCTCGACGAATTGCAGCAGCCTTTCGAGCGATACCGGATCGTCCGCATCGGCGGCCTTGCGAAACGCCTGCGCCGCGCCGAGGTGGGTTCGCTCGCGCGAGACCAGGCGCCGCACCGCCTCCTCGCCCTCGCCGGTATCGACAAGGTAGTCGACCACGCCCATGTCGTGCAGTTCCTCCGCGGAATAGAGCTTGCCGCTCAGGATCAGCCGTTCGGCCGCCGTCGCCGGCATGCGCCGGCACAGGTACTGGTACGCGCCCATACCCGGGAACATGTTGAACAGGACCTCGGGAAGGCCCATGCGCACGTGCCGCTCGGCAACGATGATTCTCGCCGACAGCGCGGCTTCCATGCCCCCGCCGAGCGCGTTGCCGCGTACCAGGGCGATGGTGGTCATGGGCAGGTCGAACGCCACGGCATTGTGGTAGACGAGCTTCACGCAGTCGCGCGCGTAGCGGGACAACTGCTGGCGCTTGCCCTCGCGGATCAGCCGGTAGAAATAGGACAGGTCGCCCCCCAGGTTGAATATGCCGTCGATATCGGAGGTGAGGACGTGATAGCGCGGCACCTCGTTTCCGCGGTCGGTGGCGATCAGATTGCGCATCCGCAGGGCGAACTCATCCTGGAAGCTGCGCAGGCTCGCCACGAGTTCCGGGGTGAACTTCGCCGGGCAGTTCGGCGTCAGGCGCCACCAGTGAATCCCCGTATCCTTTTCAACTATGGATCGAAAGTATTCCGGCTCGTGCTCTATTGGCCGACTAACGGTCGAATCCAACAGACGCAAGGCGTTATTTGGGAGATCAACGGCATTTTCGACGGCAAGGTTCCGTGCATTCTGATTCAGGATCATGATGTCATTCCTCGAACTGTTAGTATTTACGACGGGTCGGAAACAACTTGACAAGCCAAGTTTTTTCTTCCTTGACGATAGCTTACTCCCCGCGCGCACCGTTTTGAATCGCTCCATGGTCGAAAGACGCGCGGAGCCGGCGGCGCTGCAGTGGGGCCCGAGGGCTGTCACGGACTCCCGCAACCGCCCGGTCGACGAGAGCGTCGCCATGACTTGTGCGCGCGAAGTGTTTTATCATCCGCCCGGCGCACGCGATCACCATTGATGCGAGTTCGAATCGCTGCCCGAAACCGAAAACAAACGCGTGTAGAAAGCACCTCTCATTCCATGTCCGATTTCAACATTCGATCCGCGACCGATCGCGAGATCCAGGAGCGCGCCTTGAAGGTCGTCGCCGAGGTTTCAGGCCTCGACCGGGAAAGGCTCGATCCGGAGCTGTCGATCGCCGAGGACATCGCGCCGAACTCGATCGATCGCATCACACTGTTCATGGCCCTCGAGGACGAGTTCGGAGAGTCGATACCCGAAAGCGAGGTGCGCGACATCGCCACGCTCGGCCAGCTCCTGGCTTTCATCGACGACCGGGTCTCGTCGCTGCGCGAATGCAGCACCTGAAGTGCGGCACGGTGTGCTCTTCGCTGGCCAGGCGGAACCCGACCGGGAGCCGACGGCGTCCCGGCGTGAACGCGTTCGCAGATGCCCCGTGAAGCGGTCGTAATCACCGGCGTCGGCCTCGTTTGCCCTCTCGGTCAGGGTGCAGACGCGGTGTTCGAGCGCATGCTGGATGCCGAGGCCGTCAGCGCCGCCATTCCTCGGCAGTGGCTCGGGTACGGGTCGTTCCAGTCAGTCACCTGGGCGCCGCTGCCGCCTATCGACTTCGAACGCTACGGTCTCACCCGCACCGACCGGCTGCGATACGACACGGTTTCGATGATGGCGATCGGGGCCTGCCACGAAGCGCTCGGGCAGGCCGCCCTGATCCACGGCGAACCGGGGCACGGACGCAGCGGACCGCGCGTGACCGGCGTCGACCCGGCTCGGGTCGGCATTTACTTCGGCACCGGCATCGGCGGCATCCGCACCACGCTCGCCACGCACTCGTATCACAGCATGCACGCCGTCCGCGACGCCCTGCAGGGCGTCGTCGATGACGCCAAAGAGCCGGAGTCGTGCCGCCGCTTCGCCGACGGACTGCTTTCGCGCATTCGCATCGAGCGGCGTTTCAATCCGCTCGCCGTCACCATGCTCATGTCCAATGCCGTGTCGGCCGCTCCCGGGGTACGATTCGGCATCACCGGGCCCTGCCGCACCACCACCCTGGCCTGCGCATCGGGAACCGTTGCCGTCGGCGAGGCGTTCAGGGCGGTGGCCCGCGGCGACGTCGATGTCGCGCTTGCCGGCGCCGCCGAATATCTCTTCGACGAGTACGGTTCGATCTTCCGCTCCTACGACATCACCGGCGCCCTCGCCCACGGCTTCGACGACGCGGCACGCGCCAATCGGCCGTTCGACCGCGACCGCAACGGGTTCCTGTTCAGCGAGGGAGGCGCTGCCGCCCTGGTGATCGAGCGCGAGAGCCATGCGCGGGCACGCGGTGCCGCGGCCATCGCCGCGATCGCCGGCTTCGCCGAGACCTTCGACGCATACAACATGATCGCCATCGACGAGTCGGGCGAGCGCGTCCGCGCCATGATGCGCGCTGCCCTCGTCGACGCCGGCATCGACGGCAGCGAAGTCGACTACGTCAACGCCCACGGCACCGGCACGATCGTGAACGACAAGGTGGAATGCGAATCGCTGCTCCGGGTCGTCGGCGAGCGGCCGCTTGTCAACTCCACCAAGGGACTGATCGGCCACACCATCGGCGCGAGCGGCGCCATCGAGGCCGTGGTCACCGCGCTCAGCTTGCGTGATTCGACGGTGCACCCGTGCGTCAACCTCGACCACCCGATGGCGCCACTGAACTTTCCATCGAGCCGGCAGCGGGCCGATCTCGAGTACGCCCTGAGTCAGTCGTTCGCCTTCGGAGGGCACAATGCGGGTCTCGTCCTGCACCGGGCCACGTAGCGCCTCGGGCTGCAGCAGGCAGCACGCCGGGCGGTCGCGAGCGCTGGCGGGCCCCGGATTGACGGCCGCGCCGTTTCGCTTTACCGTGTCGAGTCGGGCGCCGCGCACATCAGGTCCATTCCCCGGCGGGCCCGGAGCACCGGGCGCGGGTCCGGCCGGCCGGAGGCGTCCCCGGGGTAACGAGGTCACGGGTATGCATCGATCGGACAACGGGGTGCCGACATGCGACGGGCGACGACCGCCATGCTGAACTCACTGTCGCCGGCGCACGCCGCCGCGGGCGTGCGTGCGGTGGGCGCACGCTTCAGGATTGCGGTTTCGCAGAACCTCGCCGAGCTCGAGCAGGCGCTGCTGCGGCTGATGGTCGGCGGCGGGATATTGACCTGGCTGTTCTTCCACGACCTGATCGTCAGCTTCCAGGACCGCCTGCTGGGCTCGCTGTTCCTGCTGGTATCCGGCAGCATCCTGGTTTCCATCCTGCTGTGGCCGGGCGCGATCCCCGCGCGCCGCGTGCTCGGGATCTTCGTCGACATGGCCTCCATCGCCTACGCGATGCACATCGGCGGCCCACTCGGCGCGCCGGTATTCTTCGCCTTCATATTCGTCACCATCGGCAACGGTTTCAGGTTCGGCAACCCGTACCTGTTCGTTGCCCTGGCCCTTGGCCTGGCGGGCTTCTCGCTGGTCGTCTGGTTCAGCGACTTCTGGCGTGCCAACGTGCCTTTCGTCGCCGGCGTGGTGCTCAGCATGCTGGTCATTCCTCTCTACGCGGCCAAGCTGATCGCGCGACTGGCCGAGGCGCGGGAGAAGGCGGAGCAGGCGAACAAGGCCAAGAGCACCTTCGTGGCCAACATGAGCCACGAGATCCGCACGCCCCTGAACGGCGTCATCGGCCTGAGCGATCTGCTCAGCAACACCCGGCTCGACAAGGAACAGCAGGAGCTGATCTCGACCATCCAGACTTCCGCCCACAGCCTGCTGTACCTGGTCAACGACATTCTCGACTTCTCCAAGATCGAGGCCGGTTTGGCGGAGTCCAAGCGGCGCGAGTTCGACCTGCGCACGCTGGCCGGCGCCACCGTGCAGATGCTCAAGCCCCAGGCGTCCGCGAAGGACGTCGTACTCAGGCAGTCGATCGACCCCGGCATTCCCGAGTACCTCGTCGGCGACGATCATCACCTTCGCCAGGTGCTGGTGAACCTGCTCGGCAACGCCGTGAAATTCACCGACGAGGGCGAGGTGGAACTGCGGCTCGTGTGCGACTCGAACGGCGAGGCGTCCTGCCAGATCCGCTTCGAGGTGATCGACACCGGCGTAGGCATAGCCGAGGAGGATCAGCGAAGGATCTTCGATAGCTTCCAGCAGGTCGACAACTCCATGACCCGGCGCCACGAAGGCACCGGGCTCGGCGTCACCATCAGCAAGCAGCTGATCGCCCTGATGGGCGGCGAGCTGCGCCTGCAAAGCTCACCCGGCCAGGGGTCGCGATTCTGGTTCACCCTGGAATTCGGTGTGTGCGGCGCCGAGGAGATCGCGCACGAGGCGCCCGGGGCCGACAACGTCGTGCTGTTCAACCGGCCGTCGAAGCAGCCCAGGCACGACACCTCGCTGACGATCCTGGTGGCCGAGGACAACGCGGTCAACCGCAAGGTGACATCAATGATCCTGGAGAATGCCGGTCACCAGGTACAGATGGTGTCCAACGGCGCCCAGGCGCTGGAAGCGCTGGAGATTCGCGAGTACGACCTCGCCATCGTCGACATGCACATGCCTGTCATGGGCGGGCTCGACGCCATCAAGACATATCGCATGGTCAATCACTTGAAGTCGAACCAGGTTCCGTTCCTGGTGCTGACCGCCAACGCCACCGTGGACGCGCGCGAGATGTGCAAGGAAGCGGGCGCCGACGCCTTCCTGACCAAGCCCGTCGATGCCGCGCAGCTGCTGCACTACGTCGCCGAGCTCACCCACATCCACGAGCAGAGCAAGTTCGCCCCGAAGTCCCGCGCCGCGTCGCACACCCTGGCCTTCGACCCGGAAATCCTGATGGAGCTCGATGCCATCCGCAAGCGTCCCGACTCGCTGCGCGACCTCATCAGGCTTTTCAGGCACGACGCGGGCGAATTGCTGACCCAGCTCAAGGACGACGTGCGACGCAACAGCATCCAGCGCTTCAAGGAGGACGCCCACGCGTTGAAGGGCAGCGCCGCCAACGTGGGTGCCAACGGCATCGCCGCGACCTCGGGGCTGGCCGGCTCCGTCAAGCCGGGCGAACTGGCCGTACGCGGACCGGAAATCATCGCCCGGCTGGAGCAGGACTTCGACGACTTCGACCAGGCGTTCGAGGAATACGTCACCCGCACGCTGTCGGGCTCTATCGACAAGTAAACCCTCCCCCCGGCCCGTCGCCACTCGTGCAGCACGACCCGCGGCGCTCGGCTTGACCTGTCGCGGTCCCGGTATATGATGCAGCCGTTCACACTTCCGTCGGAGTCCCGGATGGAGTTCCTGTTCGAGTACGGCCTGTTCCTGGCCAAGGCGGCCACGTTCGCCGCGGTGGTCATCGTGGTGGCCGCCGCACTGGCGTCCTTCTCCCTGCGCCAGGGTCCGGCCGGCAAGCCGCGCCTTGAGGTCACGCGCCTCAACGACCGCTACCGGCAGATGCGCCAGTCGCTCCAGGCGGCGACGCTCACCGGGGGTGCCCTCAAGGAGGAGCGGAAAGCCTGGAAGCGCGAGCAGAAGCGCCGCGAAAAGACCACCGGCGAGCGCAAGCGCATCTTCGTGCTGAACTTCGTCGGCGACATCCGGGGCAGTCACGTCGCCAGCCTGCGCGAGGAGGTCACGGCGGTACTGACCGCCGCGAAGCCGGGAGACGAGGTGCTGGTCAAAGTGGAAAGTGCCGGCGGCGTGGTTCACGCCTACGGGCTCGCCGCCTCGCAGCTCGACCGCGTGCGCGCCCGCGACATACCCCTGACGGTCTGCGTCGACAAGGTCGCCGCGAGCGGCGGCTACCTCATGGCCTGCGTCGCCAACCGCCTGGTGGCGGCGCCGTTCTCGATCATCGGGTCGATCGGCGTGATCGCCCAGCTGCCCAATTTCAACAAGCTGCTCAAGAAGCACGACATCGAGTACGAGCAGATCACCGCCGGTGAGTTCAAGCGCACGCTGACCGTGTTCGGTGAGAACACCGATCGCCAGCGGGAGAAGATGAAGCAGGACATCGAACTCACTCACGGTTTGTTCAAGGACTTCGTCAGCCGCCACAGACCCGGGCTCGACATCGACAAGGTGTCCACCGGCGAGTACTGGATGGGCAGTCGCGCCCACGACCTGGGCCTGGTGGACGAGCTCGGCACCAGCGACGACATGCTGCTCGAGGCGTGCGACGATTGCGAACTGCTGGAGATCGCCTACCGTCCGAGGCAGACCGTGATCAGGCGACTGGCGACGGCGGCGAGCGCGGCGGTCTCCCGTCTGGCGTCGCGCTGGGCCGCCGACCGCTCCGAGGTCACGCTGTAGGTCATGCGCTACCGACTCGATTCAGCGGCGCCGAAGGTCCATCCCGGGGCGTTCGTAGCCGATAGCGCCGACCTCATCGGCGACGTGGAAATCCGCTCCGGCGCCAGCATCTGGTTCAACTCGGTACTGCGCGGCGACAACGACCGAATCATTATCGGCGAGAACAGCAATATCCAGGACGGCAGCGTCATCCATACCGATCCCGGAATCCAGGTCGTCGTCGAGGACAACGTTACCGTGGGTCACCGCGTGGTGCTGCACGGCTGCCGCGTCGGAGCGTACTCGCTCGTCGGCATCAACAGCGTGATTCTCAACGAGGCGAGCATCGGTCCCTGGTGCCTGATCGGCGCCAACACGATGATCACCGGCGGCAAGTCGATTCCGGAACGATCACTGGTGCTCGGTTCGCCCGGCAAGGTGGTGCGCGAGTTGACCGACGAGGAGTGCCGGCGGCTCGCCGATGCCGCGAAATCCTATCGCGACAAGGCGGCGCACTACCTCGAGGCGCTGGCGCCGGCCGGCTGACGCGTCGTGATCCGCCTCGACTCGCCTGGCGCCGCCGCCCGCTGGAGTGAACGGGAGCGCGAGGCCGGCCGCACCATCGGCATGGTGCCGACCATGGGAGCGCTGCACGAGGGCCACGTCGCGCTCGTGCGGCGGGCAGCCCACGAAAATGATCGCTGCGTGGCGAGCATATTCGTCAATCCGCTGCAATTCGACGACGCGACCGACTTCGACGCCTACCCGAGGGACATGGACGCCGACGCCGAGTTGCTTCGCTCCGCCGGCTGCGACATGGTGTTCACCGGCACGCTGATGCAGTTCTTCCCGGAAGCGTCGAGCGCCCAGGCCATTCCCTTGCTCGACCCGGGACCCTGGGCCGAGGGGCTGGAAGGCGCGCACCGGCCCGGTCACTTCGCCGGGGTGAGAACCATCGTCGAGCGGCTGTTCCGCACCGCGCATCCGGACCGCGCCTATTTCGGCGAGAAGGACTTCCAGCAGACCCTGGTGGTGAAGGACCTCGCGCGCACGCTCGGCTACCCCGAGATCGTGGTCTGCGCCACCGTCCGCGAGCCCGACGGCCTGGCCATGTCCTCGCGCAACCGCCGCCTGCGCCCGGCCGAGCGCGCCGAGGCCGCCGTCATCTACCGTGCCCTGGTCGCCGCCCGCGGCGCCTGGCAGGGCGGCGAGCGAAGGCCCGAGGCGCTGGCGGCAGCCATGCGCGAGATCCTCGACCGAAGCCCGCTCGAGGTCGAGTACGCCGAAGTCCGCGATCCGGCGAACTGGCTACGAGATGACCCGGCGGCGCCCCTCGAGCACGCCCGCGCCCTGGTCGCCGCGCGCCTTGGCGCCGTTCGCCTGATCGACAACCTCTCCCTCGACTCCTGATCCCCGCGGCCGCGTCCCGACTCGTTGCCGGACGGCGACCCCTTTGGCCCACCGCGCGACACGGCGTCGCGCGGCGCCATCGACAGCGCCCCGGCCGGCGCCGACAATCGCGCCACGACTCAATCAACTCGAGGGAGGTCACATGCTGGAGGCGGTATTCGATGCCATCGAGACGAATCGCCAGGCCAGCCGGGGGCTTCCGGGGTCGGCGTACACCAGCGATTCCTTCTTCGATTGGGAATGCCGCAACGTGTTCGAACAGGGTTGGTTCGCCCTGGCCTTCGGCGCCGACGCGCCCTCGCCTGGCGACCTGTTTCCGGTCGAGGTGCTGGGAATGTCGTTCATCGTCGCCCGCGGCGAGGACATGGAACTGCGGGTGTTCCACAACGTGTGCCGACATCGCGGCCGGCGGCTGGTCGACGGCCCTGCGCACGGCGCCCGGCTGATTCGCTGCCCCTACCATGCCTGGACCTACCGTCTGGACGGCCGACTGCAGGGCACGCCCCACATCGGCGGCCCCGGCGTCCACGATGTCTGCGGCTTCGCGCGCGAGGACCACTCCCTGTTCGAGGTGCCGAGCGCGACGTGGCTCGACATCGTATTCGTCAACCCCGGCGGCGGCGCTGGGGCGTTCGCCGACCACGTCGCGCCATTGGCGGCACGGCTCGACTCGCTGTGGGGCGCAGGCGGCGGCTCGCAACTGGCGTCGGCGGCCGACTGCGCCATCGTCATGACCGTGGAGTCCAACTGGAAGCTGGCGCTCGAGAACTACCTCGAGGCCTACCACCTGCCATTCGTTCACCCGGGCCTGAACCGCTATTCGCCGCTGGCGGAACACTACATCTTCGCCGACGCGGCCGGATTTGCCGGCCAGGGAGTGACTCGCTATCGCCCGACGCTGGCGGCGAGGGCGCTTCCGTCACTGCCTTCGTGGCCGATCGAGCGCCGCGAAACGGCCGAGTATCCCGCGCTGTATCCCAATGCCCTGCTCGGCATCCAGCACGACCACCTGTTCGCGATGCTGCTGATTCCCCAAGGGCCGCAGCGCACCCTGGAGCGGGTCGCGATACAGTTCGTGGGTCACGCCGCCACGGACGAGGCGTGGGCCGAGACTCGCCGCGCCGTCTGCGCGGGTTGGCGGGAGGTGTTCGAGGAGGACGTCGCGGCGGTGGAGGGGATGCAGGCGGGACGCCGATGCGGAGCCTTCGACGGCGGCGTGTTCACGCCCGTGCTGGACGTCGCCACCGCGCACTTTCATCGCTGGTACGCCGCGCAGGTCGCCGGTCTCGACGCAGGGTCGTGACGGAGGCGACTGGACGGGGCGCGCCCGCCCCGTCCGGTCGAAGGTGGCTGGCGGGTCAGTCCGGTCGCGCTGCGAAGTCGCCGCTGCCCATGAACAGCAGGGCCAGTCCGCCGAAGAGGTAGAACGCCTGCAATTCCAGCTTCCAACCCCCCTCCCCTGTGATGATGGTCAGATCGCCCATGTGCATGAGCAGGATGGCGAATACCATGTTGACGGCGATGAGCAGGCCGCCGATCCGGGCGAACAGTCCGATGATCACCAGGATCGGCGCCAGGACCTCGCCGACGTACACGCCGTAAGCCACGATATCCGGCAGTCCAAGTTCGACGACCCGGCCCTTGATGAATTCGACCGCGCCGGGATTGGTGATCTTGTAGACCCCGTGAAACAGTATGAGGCCGCCCAGCGTCAGTCGAAAGATGAGTTTTCCCAATGCATCGGATGCGTTCATGGTGAGTTCTCCCGGCTGTTGGATGTCGACTGAACCTGCTATTGTTGTTGATGATCACGCCTGACCGCGCGACCGGCGAATTAGACCATACCCGGCGCGCCATGCCCAACCGCGATCGACCGAAACGGCTGTGGCCGTCTTCCAGCGGGTATAATACATGGTTTGGACAGTGCCGTGGCCGAAGGGAGTCTGCAACTTGTCACCGGGGCAGTTGCGCCGGCAGACCATGCAGGGTCGCGGCGGCAAGCGGAGCAATCGCGTGAAGACACTGCGGGTCGTTCTCCTGAAGCCGAGCAAGTATGCCGCCGACGGTTCGGTGGAGCGCTTTGCGCACGGGTTCATGCCCAATGCCAGCCTGTATCACATCGCCAGCCTGACGCCGCGGGAAGTCGCGGGCTGCAGGATCGAACTGCACACGATCGACGAGTACGTCCGCGGCGACCTCGACTATCTCGATCTTCTCGCCGGCGACGCAACATGCGATACGCTGCTCGCCCTCGTCGGCGTGCAGTCGCACCAGTTCCACCGCGCCCTCGACCTCGCCGCCTTCGCCCGCTCTCGGGGCGTCGAGCACTGCGTCATCGGCGGCCCCCACGCCATGACCTGCGATACCACCGCGATGCACGGACGCGGCGTGAGCTTCGCGCTCGGCGAGGCCGAGGTCGTGTGGGCGAGCGTGCTCGCCGATGCCGCACGGGGCCGGCTCGACGACGTCTACAGTCCGGGAATGCGCTGGCAGAAGCGGCTCGACGGCGCCGTGGTGACGCCGCCGCCGGCGCGCGAGCTCGAGCGCTACGTGCTGCCGATGCTGGGTTTGTACCCGGTGCGCGGGTGCCCGTATCGCTGCAACTACTGCTCGGTGGTCAAGATCGCGGGCCACCCCGTGCGAAGCGCCGACATCGATACCACGCTGGAGAGCCTGCGCCGCGCCCGCGACGGCGGCGTGCGCTACATCGCCTTCGTGTCGGACAACTTCAACAAGTACCCGCAGGCCCCCGAGCTGCTCGAGGCCATGATCGACGCCGACCTCGGCCTGCGCTTCTTCTGCCAGTGCGACACCCACGTGGTCAACCAGCCCGAGCTGTTCGACCTGCTGCGCCGGGCGGGCTGCTTCGAGATGTTCATCGGTGTCGAGTCGTTCAACCGCGAAACGCTCAAGGCGGCGAGCAAGTTTCACAACTACCCGAAGAAATACGAAACGCTCGCCGCGCTGTGCCGCGACAACGGCATCCGAGCGCACTTCTCCAACATCATCGGATTCCCCGAGGACACCGAGGAGAGCATCCTCGACAGCCTCGAGATCCTCAAGGGACTGAACCCGCCGGTGGCCTCGTTCTACGTGCTCACGCCCATTCCCGGCACCGAGCAGTACGACGACTTCATGGCCGCCGGCCTCATCCACGAACGCAACCTCGACCGCTTCGACACCACATGCTCGGTGTGGAATCACCCAACGCTGTCCGGCGAAAGGCTCCAGGACCTGCTGTACCACTCGTACGTCGACTACTACCGGCACCTGATGCAGCAGAAGAACCGCTACGACGAGTTCCCGGAGTTCACCATTTTCTGCCGCTACGTCGCGTCCCAGCGCATGCATCCCATGGCCGGCGGCACCGGGCGGCTGACGCTCGACCGTGTCGAGGACTACATGGCACTGCGCCGGCGCACCTACGGATTCGAGTTCGCGGACCTGCCGGTGAGCCTCGGACTGTCGGACGAGGACCGCGCGTTCAACCAGAGCAGCGACTGGCGCAGGACGCAGCCGTCGCGACCGCACCACGCCGGGGCCGATCCGGCCCGATAGTCACTCCCCGGCCGGCCCGGGAACGGGCGGCAGGGCGCGCAGGTACTCGATGATCGCGCGGCGGTCGTCGTCGGTCAGATTCGCCGTGTTGTAGTCGACCACGTCGACCATGGACCCGCCGACGAAGTCGCCGTCCGGGTACATGCCGATGGCCAGCAGGTCGTCGAGGTCGGAGGCGGTCCAGCGGCCGATGCCGTCCTCGGGGTGCGGCGTGATGTTGGGAATCGCGTCGCCTTCCGGCCCGTTCGGATTGCCGGCCAGTTCCCGATCGGTGTCGAGGGCACCGAAGAAATCGCGGGGCGTGTGGCACTCGCCGCAGTGGCCGAGGTGCCTGACGAGATAGGCGCCGCGGTTCCAGGCCGCGTCGCGCGCCGGGTCCGGTCGGAACACGCCGGGCTCGAAGTACCACCATTTCCAGATCGACAAGAGCGGCCGGTACGAGGCGTACCACGCCAGCTCGTGGTCGCGATTCTCCCGCCGCACGGGCGCGATGTCGAACAGGTAGGCCTTCATGGCCAGCAGGTCTTCGTCCGCAACCCCCGTATAGGCGGTATACGGAAAGGCGGGATAGTAGTGGCTGTCGTCCGGGGCAACACCCTCTCGGAAGGCGCGAATGAAGTCCTCGTCGGTGAAGTTGCCGATACCGGTCTCCCGGTCGGGCGTGATGTTAGGAGTGTAGAAAGTCCCGAACGGCGACTCGAGCGCCCTGCCGCCGGCCATGTAGTCTTCCTCGCCGCCGTCGTCCACCGTGTGGCAGGCGGTGCAGCCGCCGGCGGCGACGAGATAGGCGCCCCGTTCGATCGCGTCCCCGGCGGCCGTGTCGGCGCCGGTGAGCACACCCAAAAGGACGATTGCCGCTGCGCGCGTTCGCGCAGCGGCCCTGCTGTTCGCGGCCGTGCGCACGGATGCGCCGGCGTCCCTCAATGCTCGCCGCCGGCCTTGAAGTTGAATACCGCCCCCGAGCGGATGCCGGACGGCCAGCGGCTGGTGACGCTCTTCATCCGCGTGTAGAAACGAACGCCTTCCGGGCCGTGCATGAAGTGATCGCCGAACAGCGAACGCTTCCAGCCGCCGAAGCTGTGAAACGCCATCGGCACCGGGATCGGCACGTTGACGCCGACCATGCCGATCTGGATCCGGTGGGCGAAATTTCGCGCGGCGTCGCCGTCGCGGGTGAAAATGGCGGTGCCGTTGCCGTACTCGTGCTCGTTCACAAGCCGCACGGCCTCCTCGTAATCGTCCGCGCGCACCACGCACAGCACCGGGCCGAAGATCTCGTCGGTGTAGATGCTCATGTTCGCCTTGACGTGATCGAAGATCGTGGCGCCGACGAAGCAGCCGTTCTCGTGGCCCTTGATCGCGATGTCGCGGCCATCCACCACCAGCGTCGCGCCTTCCTTCACGCCCTTGTCGATGTATCCCTTGATACGGGCCTGGGCCTCCGGGGAGATGACCGGGCCCATCTCTGCCGCCGGATCGGTGTAGGGGCCGACCTTGAGCGCGTTCACCCGCGGGACGAGCTTGTCCATCATGGCGTCCGCGGCGGCGTCACCGACGGCGACGACCACCGAGATCGCCATGCAGCGCTCGCCGGCCGAACCGTAGGCCGCACCCATTACCGCGTCCACCACCTGGTCCATGTCGGCGTCCTCCATGACCACCATGTGGTTCTTCGCCCCGCACAGGGCCTGCACCCGCTTGTTGTGGGCACAGCCCGTATGGTAGATGTACTCGCCGATCTTCGTGGAGCCGACGAAGCTCACGGCCTGTACGGTCGGGTCCGTCAGCAGCGTGTCGACCGCCTCCTTGTCGCCGTTGATCACGTTCAGCACCCCGTCCGGAAGGCCCGCCTCGGAGAACAGCTCCGCGAGCCGCAGGCTGCAGGAGGGATCCTTCTCGGAAGGCTTGAGCACGAACGTGTTGCCGCAGGCGATGGCCACGGGGAACATCCACATCGGCACCATGGCGGGGAAGTTGAACGGCGTGATGCCCG
>CBFGVH010000040.1:0-27140 GCA_965652415.1 uncultured Gammaproteobacteria bacterium
CGCCGTGCCCGCCGATGCAATCGCCTGCAGGCAGGCTCCTACAGCGGCTTCGTTTTCGGGCCGGTGGAAATCTTTTTGGCGACGTGCCCGCCGCGTCAATCGCCTGCAGGCAGGCTCCTACAGCGGCTTCGTTTCGCCGCGCGGTCTGGGTAGAGCACTGTGGGGGTCGGCCTTGGCGGTGATTCATTTCGGGTGGTGTTCTCGCCGAGACAATCGCGTGCGAGCCATGCCACTGTAGGAGCCTGCCTGCAGGCGATTCTTCCTGGCGGGGCGCACGGCGTATGGATTTCCTCGAGGTCAGGGCAGCACCGTTCACAATGTCGCACTTGAGCTTGCGGTGGTTGAATGAGAGAACCACCGGAATCCTCGCCATCACCGGGACCGGATACGGATGGACACTGGTTGACAGGCAACTTGCAGGACGCTTATAAGCAGGAGTCCCGAAGGAATGTCCAAGGAGGACCGTCACGATGACCACTTCCGATCGCCGCTCGGTTCTGCAGCGGCTTGCCGTCACCTTGCCGGCTGCGTGGTCGGCGCCGGTGGTGCTCTCCGTCACATTGCCCGCCCATGCCCAAACTTCGCCGGCGAACGACCCCTCCGGCTCCGCTAATCCGCCTGGTCCCCGGCCGCGCGAGTTTCTCGGTTCGTTGCAGTTCGGCGGTCTCGGCAGTCTTGGCTGCAGCGAGAATAGCGATGTCATGTCGGACGCCATCAGCGCCGGTGAGATCACGATCGAGTTCGAGCTTTTCGACGACGACACCTTCACCATCACCTTCGAACCGTTCGGTTCGCTGACGGCGAACGGCACGCTCGAGGCGGACGGTTCGTTCGATGTGTCGCTTGCGGGCTCGACCTTCGCCTTCGGAACCGCCACCGGCTGCACGATGACCGGCGGCAGCGCGTCCGGCATGCTTTCGCCGGACGGAACCATGGTTTCGGGCGAATTCGAGGGGACCATCGTCTGCGACGTGGATTGCCTGGAACTGGATATCACGGCGACGTTCGAACTGGTTGAGTGACGCCCGGGCAGGCATTGTTCGTGCCGCGTCGTCCCGGCTTTGAGGTGGCACACGGGCTCCCCGCTGTCGTGCGAGTGTGCCGAAATGCACGCTGCCAGGGTGTGTCGTCCGATCTGCGCGCTCAACGTTCGCCATACCCTCCACCCCCCGGCGTCTCGATGACGAACACGTCGCCCGGTGCGACCTCGGTGCTGTCGCTGTGGGTGAGGTCGGTGCGGCTGCCGTCGGCGCGCAGCACGTAGTTGTCCCCGGGTGCGCCCGGGGCGCCGCCGTCAAGGCCGAATGGCGGCACGCGGCGGCGGTTGGCGAGGATGTTGGCGCTCATCGGCTCTAGGAAACGCAGCCGGCGGATCACGCCGTCGCCGCCTCGATGGCGGCCGGAGCCGCCGGAGCCGCGGCGGATGGCGAACGACTCGAGCACCACCGGAAAGCGCCATTCGAGAACTTCGGGGTCTGTCAGGCGCGAGTTGGTCATGTGGGTGTGCACCGCCGAGGCGCCGTCGGCGCGCGGCGTTGCGCCGCCGCCTCCGCACAGCGTCTCGTAGTACTGGTAGCGTTCGTTGCCGAAGGTGAAGTTGTTCATGGTGCCCTGGCTGGCGGCCGCTGCGCCCAGGGCGCCGAGCAGGGCGTCGACGATCACCTGCGAGGTCTCGACATTGCCGGCCACGACCGCCGCCGGATAGCGCGGGTTGGTCATGGAGCCCTCGGGATTGACGATGCGAAGCGGCTTGAGGCAGCCGGCGTTGAGCGGAATGTCGTCGTCGACGAGGCAGCGAAACACGTACAGCACCGCCGCCACGGTGACCGCCGCCGGCGCGTTGTAGTTGCCGGGGTGCTGGGCGCTGGTGCCGGTGAAGTCGATCACCGCCTCGCGCCGATCGTTGTCGACGCGGATGTCGACCTCGACCGCGTGGCCGTCGTCGAGCTCAAAGCGGAAGTGGCCGCTGCCGAGACGATCCAGCACACGGCGCACGCACTCCTCGGCGTTGTCCTGCACGTGCTTCATGTAGGCGTCGACGACTTCGAATCCGAAACCTTCGACCATCTTCGCCAGCTCCGCGGCGCCCTTCTCGCAGGCGGCCACCTGGGCCTTGAAGTCGGCGATGTTGGTGTCGGGGTTGCGCGCCGGCCAGGGCGAGTCGGCCAGCACCGCGCGCACCAGGGCCTCGTCGAAGCTGCCTCGCGAGAGAATGCGCACGTTGTCGATGAGCACGCCTTCCTCCTCGACGCGCGTGGAGTGCGGCGGCATCGAGCCGGGCGTGATGCCGCCGATGTCGGCGTGATGGCCGCGGGCCGCGACGTAGAACGAGGGTTCCTCGTCACCGGCCAGGAACACCGGTCGAATGATGGTGACGTCGGGCAGGTGGGTGCCGCCGTTGTAGGGCGCGTTCAGGGCGAAGGCGTCGCCTTCGTGCATGTCGCCCTCGTGCTCGCGGATCACCGTCTTGATGCTCTCGCTCATCGAGCCCAGGTGCACCGGCATGTGCGGCGCGTTGGCGATGAGTTCGCCGTCGGCGTCGAACACCGCGCAGGAGAAGTCGAGCCGCTCCTTGATGTTGACCGACGACGCGGTGTTGGCCAGCACCAGCCCCATCTGCTCGGCGATGTTCATGAACAGGTTGTTGAAGATCTCGAGCATCACCGGGTCGACCGCGGTACCGGCGGCGAGGCGCTGCTCGCGCGCGGCGACGCGCTCGAGGACGATGTTGTCGGTCCCGGTGAGCCGCGCGCGCCATCCGGGCTCGACGACGATGGTGCCGGTGGTCTCGACGATCACCGCGGGGCCGTCGATGTCCTCGCCCGCGGCGAGCCGCTCGCGGCGGTAGAAGGGCGTGTCGCAGGGCGCGCCGCCGAAGGTCACCGCGCGGGTGTCCTCGGGTTCGCTCTTCTCCGGTCGCTCGGCCGCGGCGAGGCGCAGGCGCGTTTGCGCGCGGCTGATCGCCTCCACCTGTAGCGACTCGACCACGATGCTCTTGTCGCGGTCGATGAAGCCGAAGCGCTGCCGGTGGCGGGACTCGAATTCCTCCCGCATCTCGCCGGGATCGGCGAAGGACACCGGCAGGGCGGTGTCGGACCCGGCGTAGCGCAGGTTGGCGGTGTCGACGAACTCCACGGCGGCCGCGTCGACGCCCTCGGCGGCCATTGCCTCGCGGCCCGCCCCGCGCAGTTCGTGGACGATATCCGCCAGTTCGTTCATGACGTCGTCGGCCAGGGTCTTTTCGACCGAACGCTCGTGAATGCCGCGGCGGTCGGCCAGTCCGATGCCGAGCGCGGACAGCACCCCGGCGTGGGGATGCAGGAAGATCCGCGAGATGCCGAGCGCGTCGGCCACGAGGCAGGCGTGCTGGCCGCCGGCGCCGCCGAAGCTGCACAGGGTGTAGCGCGACACGTCGTAGCCGCGTTGCACCGAGATCTTCTTGATCGCCCCGGCCATGTTCTCCACGGCGATGGCGAGAAAGCCCTCGGCGACCTGTTCCGGTGTGCGCTCAACGCCGGTGTCGGCGGCCACGCGGCGCGCGAGGTCGGCGAAGCGCGCGCGCACCCGTTCGACGTCCAGCGGCTCGTCTCCGCCCTCGCCGAACACGGCCGGGAAGCAGTCCGGCTGAAGTTTGCCCAGCATCACGTTGCAGTCGGTGATGGTCAGCGGCCCGCCGTTGCGATAGCAGGCCGGGCCGGGATCGGCGCCGGCGGAGTCGGGCCCGACCCGGAACCGGCTGCCGTCGAAGTGCAGCACCGAGCCGCCGCCGGCGGCGACGGTGTGAATGTGCATCATCGGCGCGCGCAGCCTGACCCCGGCCACCTCGGACTCCATGGTGCGCTCGTACTCGCCGGCATAGTGGCAGACGTCGGTGGACGTGCCTCCCATGTCGAAGCCGATCAGCCGATCGAAGTCGGCCTCGAGCGCGGTGCGCACCATGCCCACCACGCCGCCGGCCGGCCCCGACAGGATGGCGTTCTTTCCCATGAACGCCGCGGCGTCGGTGAGCCCGCCGTTGGACTGCATGAACAACAGCCGGGTGTCGGCCAGCTCTGCGCGTACCTGGTCGACGTACCGCCGCAGCACCGGTGACAGGTAGGCGTCGACCAGGGTCGTGTCGCCCCGGCTGACGAGCTTCATCAGGGCGATGGTTTCGTGGCTGGCGGAGACCTGGGTGAAGCCGACCTCGCGCGCGACGGCCGCGGCGCGGCGTTCGTGATCGACGTGTCGGTAGCCGTGCATGAAGCAGATGGCAGCCGAGCGAAGGCCCTTGTCGTACAGCCGGGCGAGCGCCGCGCGCAGGGCATCCTCGTCGAGGTGCTCGAGCACGGTGCCGTCGGCCATGATCCGCTCGTCGGCCTCGACGACCTCGGTGTAGAGCATGCGCGGCAGCTCGATGTCGAGGGCGAACAGCTTCGGCCGGTTCTGGTAGCCGATGCGAAGCGCATCGCCGAAGCCGCGCGTGGTCACCAGCACGGTCGGCTCGCCGCGCCCCTCGAGCAGGGCGTTGGTGGCCACCGTGGTGCCCATCTTGACGCTGTCGATGATCTCGTGGGGAACCGGTTCGTCGGGCTCGACGCCGAGCAGGTCGCGAATGCCGGCGATGGCGGCGTCGCGGTAGCGCCTCGGGTTGTCCGACAGCAGCTTGTGGGTCAGCACGTCACCGTCGGGCGACAGCGCGACGACGTCGGTGAACGTGCCGCCGCGGTCGATCCAGAACTGCCATTTGTGTGACTCGCCTGCGCTGGTCATGAGGCTCGTGATGTTGGTGACAGCGAGAGGCGGCGGTGCCGCCGGCAGGGCTGCAATGTAACCCGGTCCGGGACGCCGGGCCAGAGCGCGTGTCGTGCCGGTCGCGGTCGCCGGCAGGACAATCCCGTACGCACTCGGCGGTGTACACTTCACGCCCGGTTACCACCGACGTCGACGAAGATCCCTGCTGCCTGCCAGACCCATGAAGATCGACCCCGCGCGCCACCGCCGCGACCAGTACCTGTTGCACCTCGCCATCCCCACGCGCTTCAACGACTACGACATGCTGGGGCACGTCAACAACGCGCTTTACAACCGCTACTTCGAGATCGTGGTTCTCGAGTTGGTCAAGCGTGCCGGTGTCGACTGGCTGCGCGATTCGCTGGTGCCGTTCGCCGCCGAGGTATGCGTGAAGTACCTCAAGCCGCTCGATTTCGCCGAGCGCGTCGACGCGGGGCTGCGCGTCGGCCACCTCGGCAACTCGAGCGTGGTATACGAGGTGGCGTTGTACATGCCCGACGAGGACGAACCCTCGGCCCTCGGGCATTTCGTGCACGTGTTCGTCGATCGCAGGGACAACCGGCCCGTGCCGATGCCGGAGTCGGTGCGCGCGGTGTTCGACGAGTACCGGCGCCGGGACGGGGAGCGGTAAGCGGATGGCGCTCAAGATCGGTGTCGACACGGGCGGCACCTATACCGATGCGGTGCTGTTCGACGACCGCCACGGCGTCGTCGCCGCGGCCAAGTCGCTGACCACGCCCCACGATCTCGCCGAGGGCATCGGCGCTGCACTGGCCGCGCTGCCGGCGGACCGCCGCGACGAGGTGGAACTGGTGTCGCTGTCCACGACCCTGGCCACCAACGCGGTGGTCGAGGGCCGCGGCGCGCCCGTGTGCACACTGCTGCCCGGCTTCAGCGAGAGCCAGGTGGCGCGCAGCGGCCTTGCCGACGCGGCGCGCGCCGACCCCGTGATCATTCTCGCCGGCGGCCACACGGCCGGCGGCGCCGAACGCGAGCCACTCGACCTCGCCGCCGCCGCTCGGGCGGTCGAGCGCCATGCGTCGGAGGTCTCGGCGTTCGCGGTGTCGGCCATGTTCGCGGTACGAAATCCCGCCCACGAGATCGCACTCAAGCGGCTGATTCGCGAGCAGACCGATCGCCCTGTGACCTGCGGCCATGAACTGTCGGCGAGCCTCAATGCCCCGCGGCGCGCCTTGACCGCGACGCTCAACGCGCGGCTGACGCCGTTCATCCGGCGTCTCGTCGACGCGGTGCGCGAGCGCCTCGACGCCCTCGGCATCCACGCGCCGCTGATGATGGTCAAGGGCGACGGTTCGCTGGTCAGCCAGGCGACGGCACTGGAGCGGCCCGTGGACACGGTGCTGTCGGGGCCGGCGGCGAGCGTGGTGGGGGCCTGTTACCTGAGCGGGCGCGACAATGCGGTGGTCGCCGACATGGGCGGCACCACGACCGACATCGCGGTGGTGACCGCGGGCCGGCCGCAGACCCGGCTCGACGGTGCGCTGGTGGGCGAGTGGCATCCCATGGTGGAGACGCTGAGCGTGTATTCCATCGGCCTCGGCGGCGATAGCGAGGTGCGCTTCTCGGGCGGCGAGGGCATCGGCATAGGACCGCGCCGGGTGATCCCGATGTGCCTTTTGGCCGAGCGCTATCCTTCGGTGATCGAGGTGCTGAAATCCCAGGACGGCATGGGATCGTCCCAGCGACTCGGGCACTTCGCCATCCTGCTCTACGACGACCCGGTGCTGGTCAGACGCCTCGACGCCGACGGCCGCCGGGTGTGGGAGATGCTGAAGCGCTCGGCGCCGCTGGCGGTGGAGCAGCTGGTGGCCGACGACCGCTCCGCGGCTCGCGCACTCGCCCGCCTGGTGCGCCAGGGGCTGGCCATCTACAGCGGCTTCACGCCCACCGACGCCGCCCACGTGCTGGGCCTGTCGGAACACTGGAACCGCGATGCGGCGGTGCTGGCGGCGCGCATCTGGGCGCGGCAGATGCGACACCGCTACGGCTACGGCGGCTGGGTCGACGGCGACGCGGAGGGCCCGAGCCGCTCGGTCATCGAGCGTATGACGGTGCTGGTCAGCGAGGCGCTGGTCAGGACCGGGGTGCGCGAGCTCGACGGCGCCGACGCGGCGCCCGCCGAGGAACTGGTCAGGTTCCTCGCCGGCACGCTGGGCGGCGACGGCTCGAAGGTGTTCTCGGTGTCGTTCAACCGCGACTATCCGCTGCTGGCCGTGGGCGCGCCGGCGCGGGTGTTCTTCCCCGACGCCGCCAAGCGCCTGGCGATGGTGCTGGACGTGCCCTACCACGCCGACGTCGCCGGCGCAGTCGGTTCGGTGGCGAGCAAGGTGGTCCAGCACGTGCGCATCACCGTGACCCAGCCGAGCCAGGGCAGGTTCCGGGTGCACGGCGGCGAAGGCCCGCGCGATTTCGACAGGCTCGACGCGGCCCTCGATCACGCCCGCATCGAAGCCGCCGCCGCCGCCCGCGAACGCGCCCGCGCCGCCGGCGCCCCGGAGCCCGACATCACCGTCGAGACCCACGAGAACCGGGTCGACCACGACATCGACGGCTCGGTGTTCTTCGAAGCCACGGTGCACGCCACGGCCACCGGCACGCCGGAACACTGGCGCGGGTAAGGGTCCTTTATCCCCTAGCGCGTCACGCCGGTGACGATCAGACGGGCGCCGAACACCAGGAAGGCGATGAGCACCGCCTTGCGGAACGTGTCGTTGGCGAGCCGGCTGCGCAGCGCGGCGCCGAGGCGGAAGGCGATTATCGACACCACGAGGGCGACCATCGACAACGCCATCGTGCGGCTGTTCAGCACGCCGGACGCCGTCAGTCCCGCGGCCAGCGGCACACTGCCGACCAGGAACAGGAAGCCGCAGCCGGAGACGAAGCGGTCGCGGCTGACGTTGAGCGAGAGCAGGTACATGGCGATCGGCGGTGCCCAGATTGCGCTCAGTCCCCCGCACACGCCGGCGGTCAGGCCGACGCCGATCTGCCACATGGGTCCGCGCCCGACCGGGATGCGAAATCCCGACAGGGCGTGGACGGCGAACACGCACATGACCACGCCGATCGCGATGACCAGGAACGACTGCGACATGCGGGTGATGAACAGCGCGGTGACGAATATGGATACCACCAGCGCTACGGCGATCCACGCGTAGGCGCGCGCCGTCTCCGCGCGGTGCGGGGTGAAGAAGAACTGCTGGATGTTGGTGGCGATGATCGGCAGCACCATGACCGGGATCGCCTCGGTGGGGTCCATGACCAGGGTCAGCAGCGCGATCGCGGTCGCCGGCAGGCCGATGCCGAGCACGCCCTTGATGGTGCCCGCGACCAGGAATGTGGCGACGCAGAACGCGAGCGTATACGGGTCCTGGAACAGGGCGGCCATGGGATCAGCGGGTCGGGAAGTCTTCGGTTCGGTGAGGTGGGCGGGCGCCACACGCTTGTCGGCGCGGTTCGCGCCGCCGGCGCACTTTACGGATCGGGGCAGGGATTCGCGCGGTCGTGGTAGGCGGGAATGGCGGCCCGGACCAGCGCAACGATAGCACAGTCGCCCGTGCCGACGGCCACCGCCAGGGCGTCGTCGCCGCCGACGTTGCGCTTGCCGATATCGGTGCGCGGATCGGCCAGCAGGCGCGCGACGGCGTTCCGGCGTCCGTTCTGGGCGGCGCGCATCAGCGGCGTGAAGCCGAACACGTCGGGAATGTCCGGATCCGCGCCAGCAGCGAGCAGCAGCGACACTACCGGCTCGTGGCCCTTGGCCGCGGCCAGGGTCAGCGCGGTCCAGCCGTTCTCGGCCCGGTCGTCGGGTGGCGCGCCGGCCGCCAGCAGCCGTCGCGCCGTCGTCACCTCCCCGTTGGCGGCGGCGTACATGAGCGCAGTGCCGCCGCGATCGTTGCGCGCGCCGGGGTCGACGTGCTTCGCGAGCAGGTGTTCCACCAGCGCCATGTTGCCGTCGGCAGCCGCCGCCATCAGCATGGTCTTGCCGTCGCCGGCGGCGACATCGATGGCACTGCCGGCGTAGACCGCGCGGGCGATCAGCTCGCTGTCGTTGTCGCGAATGGCGTCGAGGAGCGTTTCGTCATCGCCGGACGCGGCGGCGGCAGGCGGCGCCGCGATACAGGCGGCGAATGCAAGTAGACGGATCCGGCGCTGCATCGACCGTTATTCCTCTCCCCAGGCGATTTCGCCCAGGCGGTCGGAACGGTAGCCGCCGAGTTGGCGCGCCTCGCGCTCGATCTCCGTCGACTGAAGCAGCTTGAGCAGCCGCTGCACGAGGTGACGGAACCACTTGCGCTTGTCGAGCACGAGGTCAACGCGCTCCCAGCCGAGGGGCAGGAATTCCAGGCCGGACTCGCTGGCGACGCTGCGCGTGCCGCAGGCGACGTCGGCAATGCCTATGCGGACGGCGGCGGCGGCCTCGCGCTCGGACAGGGCGACGACAGTTTCGGGAATGTCGTCCTCGCCGATGCCGTGAGCGCGCAGGGTGTCGAGCATGAACCGGCGGCTGCCCGAACCGGCCTGCCGCAGCGCCCAGCGGACAGGCGACTTGAGCAGTTCGTCGACGCGCGGATGCGCCTCTCGGGTGCGGGCGGACACGAGCAGTCCCTGCTCGCGGCCGAACCCTCGCACCAGGACCCAGCGCGGATGGGCCGAGTGGAGCTGGATGAGTGCCGGGTGGCGAATGTCGCTTTCCTGGGCCGGTCCCCAGTTGAGCACGCTGGCGTCGACGTGCCCCGCCTGCAGCAGTTCCAGGCCGAGGCGGGTGCCGGTGGGCGAATAGCCGATGAGCGCGTGGCGGCCGGTATCCCGGGCGAGCCTGTTGGCTGCCCGGTGCAGCAGGGCGTCGTCGCCGCCGGCGATGAGCAGGCGGTCGTTGAGCAGGCCGTCGTGGGAGGATTCCAGCAGCCAGCGGTCGATGAGCTCGCGGGCGAACAGCCACTTGCCGGTCACCTTGGTGGCGGGAATGGTCCCTTCGCCGACGAGGGCGTAGACCTTTTTCTCGTTGATGTGCAGGTATTCGGCGACCTGGTGCACGTCCATGAACGATGAATCGGCCTCGAAGCGCCTGCGAATCGGGCGAGTCATGTGTGTTCCTCCCCGGGTAGCGTTCGTCGCGACAGGGCACACGAGGGATTCAGCAAGATTTGTTCCATGTGAAAGGAATGTAAAGCTCCGTTGGCGTATACCTCGGTGCACGCGTGATGGTCGAGAAATCCACGCCAGCCGCCGGGACATTTTGTCCCAATGTTTCGCCGCGCAGTGGCGCATTCTGTGCCACACCGTCGATCTCCCCGTCTCGGTGGCGTCGGCCGCCGTGCGGTGGTGGTTTTACACTGTGGGAAACCTGCCGCCGAAGGGCATCTCGGGCCCGCCGGACATGGGAGTATACTGAATCGAAGCGACCTGATTTCCGCAGGTGGCAGAGGGTGCATCACCGATCGCAGGAGCGCCAGCATGACGACCGTCGCAGACTTGCCGTGACCGATACCCGACCCGTAGACGACCAGGCGCCTCTTCCCGAGTCGCTGCCGGTGTCGGTGCTCATGGAGCGCCGGCCGGGAGTGACCCGGTGGGCCGCCGTGGCGTGGGACGCCGTCGCCGTGCTGCCGGATGAAGGCGGCGTGCGCGGCGAGCCGGAGGTGATGGTCGAGCGCGACGATTATCTGCAGCTCCGCTACCGCGGCCTGCGGGTGCCGTTCCACCGCGACGAGGTCGCCGACTACTACCACAACCTGACCTCGCCGGCGCCGGGCTGCTTCATCGTCGCTGCCACAGGCGGGGCCGACGGCACGCCCCGACCCGTCCTGGTGACCCTGAGCTTCGACGAGGCGCACGCCTACGGCGAGAACGAGATGATCGTGTACCGGGTGCCCATATCTGCGGAACTGTATCCGTGGGTCGAGCGGTTCGTGGTGGCGTACTACGTGCCCGAGCAAAAGCGCAAGCGCAAGCTCAAGAGTGCGCGCGAAGAGCGCGGATTCGGAGAGGAATCATGAGCCGGCGTCCGGGACCTGTCGGCAGGGAAGGCGAGGGCGAGTCGTTCCTGTCGCGCTGGTCGAGGCGCAAGCTCGAGCGCGAGAATGACGAGCTTCCGATTGCCGGCGACGAAGATGCACTCCGGGATCGCGAAAGTGCGGGCGAAGCGGCCGGGGAGCCGGAGCCGGAGCGGAGGGTGTTGACGGACGACGACATGCCCGACGTAGAGACCATCGACGAGAACAGCGTAGTCGCCGATTTCTTCTCTCCCGGCGTGAGTCGCGACCTTCGCACGAAGGCGTTGCGCAAGCTGTTTCATTCCGGCAAGTTCAACGTCCGGGACGGTCTCGACGATTACGACGGTGACTACACCCGATTCGAGAAGCTCGGCGACATCGTCACCGCCGACATGCGACACCGTATGCAGATGCAGGCCGAGAAGCTGCGCGAGCGCGAACTGGCGAGATTGGCCGAGGCCGGGGATCCCGGCGACGAAGCCGAAGGCGTGGTGCGCGCCGCCGATGAACCGGCCGACGATGGCGCGGCCGACGTGGACGAGACAGATGGCGGCGGCGAACCGGTGCCGCCGTCGGAGAAGCAGGCATGAATCAACAGAACCCGAGCAACGCCGCCGCCCGCGATGCCGCCGAGCGGGCCCTGGCCGAGTACCGCGCCGGTGCTGCCGGGGTGATCGAGTATCGTTCCCGCGGCCGCGTGCTGGTCATCGGCCAGGGCGACGTCATCGACGGGGCCGCCTTCATGTTGCCGCCGCCCCTGTCGGCGCGATTGCTGCGCATGGATCCGGACGCCGACGAAGACGCGGTGTCGGTGCCGCTCGCGGGGCGGTCGCTGTCGATCACCGGCTATCTCGGCCACTTCGAGATCCGCCTCGGCGAAGAAGGCCGACCCGAGCGCCAGGTGCTGAGCGCCGACATGGTGCTCGACCTTTCCGCCGCGCCACTTCTGGCCATGCCGCTCAAGCCGCCGGGGTACCTGTGGAGCCGCACTGATCCGGACTCGATCGAGGACGCTGTCGCGGAACTCGGCGAGCTGGCCGGCACCTTCGAGAAGCCGCGCTACGTCGAGTACGATGCCGCCATCTGTGCCCACGGTCGCTCCGGCCAGCCCGGATGCAACCGCTGCGTGGAATCGTGCCCCGCCGAGGCGATCACCGCGCTGGTGGAAACCGTCGAGGTCGATCCCTACCTGTGCCAGGGCGGTGGCGTCTGCCAGGCGGTATGTCCCACCGGC
Organism: uncultured Gammaproteobacteria bacterium; assembly: GCA_965652415.1. Lineage (GTDB taxonomy): Bacteria > Pseudomonadota > Gammaproteobacteria > Arenicellales > CAJQKF01 > BQJD01. The sequence continues at coordinate 12,022 of CBFGVH010000040.1, forward strand.
GCCATACGCTACGCTTTCCCGCATCCGGCCGATACCCTCGAGCGCGTTCGCAGGGCGCTTCGCGCCTACGCCGAGGCGGGCGGCAAGGACCCGGTGGTGGCCTTCGTCGCCGAGTCCGATGCCGCGGCCTTCGCGTCGCTGCCCGACAACGTGCTGTTGCTCGAGGCCGAGGAGTTGGCGAGCGTCGGCATCGAAACCTGGTTGTCGGCGCTGGCATTCGGCGCCCGCCAGGTGGTCCTGCTGGCCGGTTCCTCGGTCCCCGACGCGAGCGCGCCGGTGATCGACGAGCAGTACGGCATCGCGCGCCGCATCCTGGCGTTTCTAGGCTACGATCCGCTGACCCTGGTCAAGGTCGAACCGGGAACGGCCTTTCCGGCCGTGCCCGCCCTTCCCGAGGGAGCCCGCAAGGTGATGCATGCGCCCCTCGACGACAAGCGCAACATGCTGTTCGCCGCCGTCGACACGCTCGCGGCGCACCTGGACACCACGGGCGTCGCCGTCGACATGCCGGCCGGGGCGCCGTTCGGCCGTGTCGCCGTCAGTGCCGACGCTTGCACCCTGTGCATGGCCTGCACCTCGGTGTGTCCCGCCCAGGCGCTGGTGGCGGGCGGTGACAGCCCGAAGCTCGTGTTTCACGAGGTGAACTGCGTGCAATGCGGTATCTGCGCCAATGCCTGCCCGGAAGGAGCCATCACCCTCGAACCGCGCCTGAATCTCGACATCGATGTGCGCCGCCGCGGCGTTACCGCCCACGAGGAGGCGCCGTTCCTGTGCGTCCAGTGCGGTAAGCCGTTCGCCACCCGCTCGGTGATCGAGCGCATGCTCGGCAAGCTCAAGGACCACCCCATGTTCGCCACCGAGCGCGCCCGCCGGCGCCTGAAGATGTGCGACGACTGCCGGGTCGTGGACGTGGTACAGGATGACGATGCCATGAACCCGCTGGTCTGATTTGTCCGTGATTCATCCACTGAGAGCCAATAATTGTCGGAATTGTTCCAATTCGTTCCGAATTTTCGGCTTATACGTGGCATAAAAATTGCCTATGAACAAGAAGGAGGAACCGATGGACCAGCGTGTCCGGGGTGACGACGAGCCGCTGGCCGCGGACGAGGACCAGTGCTACCGGGCGGGGGCGTATTCGCTGCTCGGTGCGCTTTTGAGGTCGGAGCCGGATGCTGCGCTGCTCGAGCGGGTGTCCGGCCTGGCCGGCGTCCCGGCCGAGGACGAGCTCGGCGCCGCGATGTCGACCCTGGGGCTGGCCGCGCGGTCCGTCGATGCCGAGTCGATCAGGCACGAGTACTTCGACCTGTTCATCGGCATCGGTCGCGGGGAACTGCTCCCCTACGGATCCTGGTACATGACCGGGTTCCTGATGGAACGGCCCCTGAGCGAATTGCGGACGGACCTGGCGCGGCTGGGCTACGCCCGCGATGAAGGGGTCAAGGAGCCCGAGGACCACGCCGGCGCCCTGTGCGAGGTGATGTCGATGATGGTCCAGGAGACGGACAGCGAGGAGCGCCAGCGGGAATTTTTCTCGCGCCACATGGAGCCGTGGATGGAACGGTTCTTCGGCGACCTCGCGAGGTCGAAGTCGGCATCGTTCTATCGCGCGGTGGCGCGCTTCGGTGCGGCGTTCGTCGCCTTCGAAAAGGAATTCCTCGGCAGGTCGTCGTGATGCGCGAAGCTGCGCGGGAGCGATCGGCCCGGCCCGAAGTTCGCGGCGCGGCGGTTTCGTCGCCGACGCGCCGGAAAGTGTGACGACACGAGTTGGTGGTAACTGTTTAAAGATCGTTCGAGGAGGATGATTCGATGAAGAAGCAAACGAGCAAGATCGTCAAGGCGCGCCGCGACTTCCTGCGCACCGGGGCCGCGGCCGGCGCCGGCGCCACCATCGCCGCGGCTCTGCCCGGCGCGGCGAGCGCCGTCGAGCCGGAAGCCGGGCGCGAGCTGCCGAACGAGAAATACCGGGTGACGAAGCACGTCGCCGATTACTACAAGACCCTCAGCTGATCGCGCGGCGATCACTCTCCAGGAGGAAACCCATGAAACTTCGAAAGCTTTCTTCCCAGGTCGTCGAGCCTGCCGTGCGCGAGGGCACCGCTTCCCGGTCCGGCGGCGTGGGCATGAATCGACGTGCGTTCCTGCGTAATTCCGGCCTCGCCGCCGGCGGCGCCGCATTGGCGACGACGGTGAGCCCGGCGATGATGAAAAAGGCGCGCGCGGCCGAGTCCAAGGCGGCGGTGAACACCGTCAGGACCGTTTGCACGCACTGCTCGGTGGGCTGCGGCATCATCGCCGAGGTGCAGAACGGCGTGTGGACCGGCCAGGAGCCGGCCTTCGACCACCCGTTCAACCGCGGCGCGCACTGCGCCAAGGGCGCCTCCGTGCGTGAACACGGCCACGGCGAGCGCCGCCTGAAGTATCCCACCAAGCTGGTGAACGGCAAGTGGGAGCGCATCTCCTGGGACCAGGCCATCGACGAGATCGGCGACAAGCTGATGGCGATCCGCGAGGCCTCGGGACCGGACTCGGTGTACTGGCTCGGATCGGCCAAGCACAACAACGAGCAGTCGTACCTGATTCGCAAGCTTGCCGCCATGTGGGGCACCAACAACGTCGACCACCAGGCGCGAATCTGCCACTCGACCACGGTCGCGGGCGTCGCCAATACCTGGGGCTACGGCGCCATGACCAACTCGCTGAACGACATCCACAGTTCGAAGGCGATGCTGTTGATCGGCTCGAACCCGGCCGAGGCGCACCCGGTGGCCCTGCAGCACCTGTTCAAGGCCAAGGAGGAGAACAACGCGCCGCTGATCGTCATCGATCCGCGTTTCACCCGTACCGCGGCCCATGCCAATCACTTCCTGCAGATTCGCCCCGGCACCGACGTGGCGATCATCTGGGGCATGATGTGGCACATCTTCCAGAACGGCTGGGAGGACAAGGAATACATTCGCAAGCGCGTGTGGGGCATGGACGAAGTCAAGGCCGAAGTCGCCAAGTGGACGCCCGAGGAGACCGAGCGCGTTACCGGCGTGCCGGAGGCGCAGGTCTATGCCGCGGCCAAGGCCATGGCGGACAACCGGCCGGGCACCTTCATCTGGTGCATGGGCGGCACCCAGCACACCATCGGCAACAACAACACCCGCGCCTACTGCGCCTTCCAGCTGGCGCTCGGCAACGTCGGCGTCGCCGGCGGCGGCGCCAACATCTTCCGCGGGCACGACAACGTGCAGGGCGCCACCGACCTCGGCGTGCTGTGCAACGACCTGCCGGGCTACTACGGTCTTGCCGAAGGCGCCTGGAAGCACTGGGCCGGCGTGTGGGACCTCGACTACGAGTGGCTCAAGGGCCGCTTCGACCAGGCCAGCTACGAGAAGAGCGGCGATACCGACCTCATGCCGATGAACACCACCGGCATCCCGGTGTCGCGCTGGATCGACGGCGTGCTCGAGGACAAGGCCAACATTGCCCAGAAGGACAACCTCAAGGCGATGATCTTCTGGGGCCACGCGCCCAATAGCCAGTCTCGCGGCAAGGAGATGAAGAACGCCTTCGAGAAGCTCGACCTGCTGGTGGTGGTGGATCCGTATCCCACCGTCTCCGCGGTGATGCACGACCGCACCGACAACGTCTACCTGCTGCCGGCCGCGACCCAGTTCGAGACCTACGGTTCGGTCACCGCGACAAGCCGCGGGCTGCAATGGCGCAGCAAGGTCATCGAGCCGGTGTTCGAGTCGCTTCCCGACCAGACCATCATGTACAAGCTGGCGAACAAGCTCGGCATCGCCGAACAACTTTGCAAGCACATTGCGGTCGAGAACGACGAACCGCTGATCGAGGACATCACCCGCGAGTTCAACCGCGGCATGTGGACCGTCGGCTATACCGGGCAGAGTCCGGAGCGGATGAAGCGCCAGCAGGAGAACTGGGGCACGTTCGACTTCAGCACGCTGAAGGCCGAGGGCGGTCCATGCGACGGCGAGTTCTACGGCCTGCCGTGGCCGTGCTGGGGCACGGCCGAGATGGGCCATCCGGGCACGCCGAGGCTGTGGGATCCGAGCACCCCGGTGGCCGAAGGCGGCATGCCTTTCCGTGCCCGCTTCGGCGTCGAGCGCAACGGCGACAACCTGCTTGCCGAAGGTTCTTTCCCCCCGGGTTCGGAAATCGAGGACGGGTATCCCGAGTTCACCGCCGACATGCTCAAGCAACTCGGCTGGTGGGACGACCTCACCGACGAGGAGAAGGCCGCGGCCGAGGGCAGGAACTGGAAGACCGACCTGTCCGGCGGCATCCAGCGCGTCGCCATCAAGCACGGCTGCGCACCATTCGGCAACGCCAAGGCCCGGGTGGTGGTGTGGACCTTCCCGGACCCGGTGCCGGTGCACCGCGAGCCCTTGTACACGCCTCGCCGCGACCTCGTGGAGAAGTACCCGACCTACGAGGACCGCAAGTCGCACTATCGCCTGCCGACCCGCTACATGTCGATCCAGGCGACCGACTTCTCCGGGGATTACCCGATCATCCTCACCTCCGGCCGACTCGTCGAGTACGAGGGCGGCGGCGACGAGACGCGATCGAACCCGTGGCTGGCGGAACTGCAGCAGGACATGTTCGTCGAGATTCATCCCCGCGATGCCAACAACGCGGGCGTGAGGGACGGCGACGATGTCTGGGTCGAGGGCGCCGAGGGCGCGAAGGTCAAGGTCAAGGCGCTGGTAACGCGGCGCGTCAACGCCGGTGTGGCTTTCATGCCGTTTCATTTCGGCGGTCAGCTCGAGGGCAGGGACCTGCGCGACAAGTACCCGGAAGGGGCGGACCCGTTCGTGCTCGGTGAAGCGGCCAATACCGCGCTCACCTACGGTTACGACTCGGTGACACAGATGCAGGAGACCAAGGTGTCTCTGTGCCGCATCAGCAAAGCGTAAGATCGGAGGAGAATCCAAATGGCACGAATGAAGTTCTACTGCGACGTCGAGCGCTGCATCGAGTGCAACGGCTGCGTCACCGCGTGCAAGAACGAGAACGAGGTTCCGTGGGGCGTGAACCGGCGCCGCGTGGTCACGATCAAGGACGGCGAGCCGGGCGAGCGTTCGATGTCGGTCGCCTGCATGCACTGCTCGGATGCGCCGTGCGCGGCGGTCTGCCCCGTCGACTGCTTCTACACCACCGACGACGGCGTGGTGCTGCACGACAAGGACATCTGCATCGGCTGCGGCTACTGCTTCTACGCCTGTCCCTTCGGGGCACCGCAGTTCCCGGAGTCGGGAGCCTTCTCCAGCCGCGGCAAGATGGACAAGTGCACGTTCTGCGCCGGCGGGCCGGAGGAGACGTTCAGCGCCGACGAGCACCGCAAGTACGGCGCCAACCGTCTCGCCGAGGGCAAGCTGCCGGCATGTGCCGAGATGTGCGCGACCAAGGCGCTGCTGGCTGGTGATGCCGACGTGGTGGCCGACATCTACAGGAAACGAGTCGTCAACCGCGGTGCCAGCGTGCTCGACTGGGGCGTGCAGTACCAGGATGCCAGTCTGCGCGCGCCTTCGGGACTGTCGGGCAAGGCCAGCGCCGGCGACTGACGACCGCGTTCGGTACTGTCGTGTAACGGCCGATCGGCCGCACCGCTTGTCGCGGTGCGGCCGTGTGCATTGACGAGGAGGATGGATATCGTGCTACCTGCAGATAGGCGCCGGCTACGCGCCGCCCTGTGGTTTCTGCTGCCGGGAACTGTCGCGCTGGTCCTGGCTTCGAGCCCCGCGCCGGCCCAGCAGGATCCGCCCTCCGCAAGGCCCTTCGACGTTCCCAATCCCGCCTCCGACCTGTGGCGCGCGGTGCGCGACCGCGAGTCGGCGGAAGCCAACGACCCCGGTGTGCGCAACGCGCGGCCGCAGGAGCTTGCCCGCGATTTGTGGCTCGAGGTGACGGCCGGCCAGCGCGACATCGCCGGCCGGACCCAGGCCGCGGGGGCCGACGCCGGCGTGCTGATCAGCACCCAGGGTGAGCAGTGGCGAAATTTCCGCATGACGCAGCTGGTGCCCGCGGCAGGCTACCTGCTCGGCGGTGTTCTCATCGTCATTGCGCTGTTTCGCCTGATCCGCGGCAAGATCAGGCTCAAGTCGGGGCGCTCGACTCAACGGATCAAGCGCTTCTCGACGCTTCAGCGTATCGTGCACTGGACGGTGGCGATCACCTTCGTCACTCTCGGACTGACCGGCGTCGTGCTGCTGTTCGGGCGCACGGCGCTGATTCCGCTGGTGGGCAACGAGGCGTTCAGCTACCTCGCCATCGCCTCCAAGCGCATCCACGACTTCATCGGGCCGGTTTTCGGCGTGGCGCTGGTGATCCAGTTCTTCCTGTTCATCCGCGGCAACATGCCGCGGCCGAAGGAGGACATCATGTGGATCCTCAAGGGCGGCGGCCTGCTCGGGGGCCATGCCAGTTCGCGCCGCTACAACGCCGGCGAGAAGGCGTGGTTCTGGCTGGCCATGCTCGGCGGCGTGGTAGTGGTGGCCACCGGCCTCGTGCTCGACTTTCCGATCTTCGGCCAGGACCGGGCCACCATGAGCCTTGCCCACGTGGTCCATTCCGCCGCCGCCGTGCTGATTCTCGCTGCCTCGTTCGGCCACATCTACATGGGCACCATCGCCATGGAGGGTGCGTTCGAGGTGATGAAAACCGGCTACGCCGACGCCAACTGGGCGAAGGAACACCACGACCTGTGGTACGAGGAAGTCGCCGATACGGCCGAGCCGTACCCCGACGACGACCGCGCCCGGAATTCGCAGTCGTCCGGCGCAGGCCAGGCCGCATCCAGCGCGTAGCAGGGTAGACCCGCCCCGGCACGGGGCGCTGCCCGGTGCACGGCCCGGTGCACGGCTGCCCCGCGTCCGGGTTATAGTATCGACCCATGGGCGAACCGCTTTCCAATGCCGTGAATCCGCGACGGGCGCTGCGCGGCGAGGTGCGGCCGACCGCCGCGTACCGGCCGGCGATGACGAACGCCGCGCTGGACCCGACACGCGAGGTCGAGATCGTTGACCACGACGGCCGCCGGCTGACCGCGCACGCCGCCTCCGAGCTCGCGCTGACAGTGACCGTGGACCGCCAGGACATCGTCACCCTGATGACCCTCGGCACCGAGCCCGAGCTGCTGGTGCTCGGCTACCTGCGCAACCAGCGGCTGATCCCGCGCCTGGAGGATATTGCCAGCATCTCCGTGGACTTCTCCCGCGAAGCGGCGCTGGTCGAGACCGTTTCCGGTGAGGGTGTCGACGCGCTGGCGATCGAGCCGCGTCATCGTATCGTCACCACGGGCTGCGGCCAGGGGACCATCTACAGCTGTACCCTCGACAAGCTGTACGAATACCGTCTGCCGGAGGCGCCGGTCTACCAGAGCGCCATCTACCAGGCGCTGGGGGTGGTCGGCAGCTGCAACACCGTGTACCGCAAGGCGGGCTCCGTGCATGGCTGCGCGCTGGTGCGCAGCGGCTCGGTCGAGTTCTTCGTCGAGGACGTCGGCCGCCACAACGCCATGGACACCATCGCCGGCCACATGTGGCTCGAGCGTCGCGAAGGCGCCGGGACGCTCGTCTATACCACCGGCCGCCTCACCTCGGAGATCGTGATGAAGGCGGCCATGATGGGTGTGCCCGCGCTGGTATCGCGCAACGGGATCACCCGCATGGCGGTGGAGCTGGGCGAGGATCTCGGCGTGATGCTGGTGGCGCGCGCCAAGAGTCGCCGCTTCCAGGTCTTCAGCTGCCACGATCGCCTCGTCTTCGACGCCGCGGGCGGCGCCCCCCACTGAATCACGGACGCCGCGGGGACCGTGCCCGGCCAGCGGGCCCGGTTCGCCTGCGCATGAACAACATCGTCAACCGGAGCCAGTCATGAACGAAGAACATCTCAACATGCAGATCCGCAAGTTCCTCAAGAAGGTGGGAATCACCTCCCAGCGGGAGATCGAGCAGGCCGTTTCCCGGGCGCTCGCCGACGGCCGCGTTGCCGCCGACGCCGACATGAAGGCCGAGGTGCGGCTGACGGTGCCCGACCTGGGCCTGGATGTCACCATCGACGGCAACATTTCCCTGCAATAAGCGCGGTATATGAAACTCGCATCTTTGCCGGGCGGGCTCGATCGTGTAAAAATGGCAAGTTCGGCAACGCCCCGCAGTGACGTCAGCGCGGCGCTGGTCCGTCGGGGGTTGCACACAAATTCCGCCAGTCATCGACGGTAACGCCTTGAGCCAGTTCGCCAGGGCCGCCGCCCGCCGTCCCGGGCGCAACGGCCGGGAAACCCATCGCTACCCGCAGAAGTCCGTGCTCATCGTGGACGACGAGTACGGCATCCGGAATTTCCTCGTCAAGGGGCTCTCCACCCGTTTCGGCCTGGTCGAGTTCGCCGAGGACGTGGAGCAGGCGGAGGCGATCCGCAGGCGCTGCCATTTCGACCTGATCATCGCCGACATTCGCCTCCCCGGCCGCTCCGGCGTCGACTGGATCAGCTCGATGCGCGAGCACGGCAGCACTACGGCGGTCATCTTCATCACCGCCCACGCCGACCTCGAGACCGCCATCGCCGCCCTGCGCGCCGGCGCCGCCGACTTCATCATGAAACCGTTTCGCATGGAGCAGATGCTTGCCTCGATCGAGCGCTGCATGGAACGCCAGCAGATCCAGCGTGAGAACATCGTCCTGAAGCGCGAGGTCGACAAGCTCTTCGATCCGGGCATCGTCGGCGAATCCGAGTCAATACGCTCGCTGCTCGACATGCTTCGCCGCCTTGGCCCGACAGGCACCACGGTGCTGCTCGAGGGCGAGTCCGGCACCGGCAAGGAGCTGGCCGCGCGCGCCCTGCATCGCTGGAGCGGGCGCGGCGGCACCTTCGTTCCCATCAACTGCGGGGCCATGACCGAGGACCTGATGGAGAGCGAGCTGTTCGGCCACCTGAGGGGCGCATTCACCGGCGCCAACCAGAACCGCGAAGGGCTGTTCAACTACGCTTCGGGCGGCACCGTGTTCCTCGACGAGATCGGCGAGATGCCGCTCTCCATGCAGGTACACCTGCTGCGCGTGCTGGAGACCAGGACCATCCGCCAGGTCGGGGCCAACCGCGAAACGCCGGTGGACGTGAGGGTCATCGCCGCCACCAACCGCAACCTCGAGGAACGCGTCGAGCAGGGCCTGTTCCGCGAGGACCTGTTCTACCGGCTCAACGTCGTCAGCGTGCGCATCCCGCCGCTGCGCGAAAGGATCGAGGACCTGCCGCTCCTGGTGCGGCACTTCGTGTCGTCGTTGGCCTCGGACATGGGTCTGCCGGAGCCGGCACTGTCGTTCGACGCCTTCGACGGTCTCGACCGTTACGACTGGCCGGGCAACGTGCGCGAGTTGAAGAACGTCATCGAACGCTGCCTGCTGCTGGGAAAGTCGCCCGCCGAATGCGTGACATTATCGTTGGTTCCGGTGGGTGAGCCGCCGGCCGCCGGGGCGTCGGGCGAGCAGCTCGAGGACGTGGTCAAGGCGCACATCCTCAGGATCCTCGAGCGCGAGGGTGGCAACAAGTCCGCCGCCGCGCGCGTGCTGGGCGTGTCGCGCAAGACTCTCGAGCGCAAGGTCAACGAATGGGGATCCTGACCCGGGCCGGCGACCGGGCACCGGCGCGAGGATCCTCGTCGTACTCTGCCGAATAAGGTGAATCTGCCGTCGCGCCTGTCGGGCATCGTCAACGGCAGCGTGCGATACAGGCTGCTGGTGCTGGTTCTGTTCCCGATCCTGCTGGTCATGCCGGCGGCGCTCGCGCTGGCGGTGTACTGGGGCCGGGGCTTCACGTACGACCAGCTCTTCATCAAGGTCAACACCGACCTGTCGGTCGCTCACGACGCTTTCCTGCGCGAGCAGCGGGACATCCTCGGCCGCGTGCGGACCCTGGCGGAATCGTTCGCATTTCGCACCGCGCTCGCCGGCGGTGACCGGGCCGCCGTCGACGCACTGCTGGCGCGAGCGATCGACGAGCACGGGTTTGCCTACCTCGCGCTGAGGTCGACGGCGGGCAAACCCCTGCACTGGGGCCTCGGCCCCGAGCCGGCGGGTTTCCCGGCCTCGCTGCTGATCGAGAACGCCGGCCGGGGGATTGCCGGCAGCGCCGTGGAAATCTTCTCCTCGGGCGAGTTGTCGCAGGTGACGCCGGCGCTGGCGGCGTCGGTGCGGCTGGAACTCGTGGACACCCCGCGTGCCGCACCCGTGGACAGGGCCGTCGAGGATCGCGGCATGATGATCCGCGTCGCCTGGCCCGTTACCACGCGCGACGGTGCGCCGTGGGGAATCCTCGACGGCGGTGTTCTGCTCAACAACAACTTCGCCTTCGTCGACTCCATCCGCGACCTCGTCTACGGGCCGGGCAGCCTGCCCGAGGGCAGCATCGGCACGGTGACCGTGTTCATCGACGACGTGCGGATTTCCACCAACGTGCCGGTAAGACCCGGCGAACGGGCGCTCGGCACCCGCGTGTCCGACGAGGTGCGAAGGCGCGTGCTCGACCGCGGAGAGACCTGGATCGATCGCGCGTTCGTGGTGAACGACTGGTATATCTCGTCCTACGAGCCCATTGTCGACGTTCGCGGCGAGCGAGTCGGCATGCTCTATGCCGGGTTTCTCGAGGCGCCGTTTCGCCGCGAACTGCAGGGCGCCCTCGCCATGCTGGTGGCGGGCTTCGTGGTGCTGATGCTGCTCTCGGCGACGATCGCGATCCGCGGTGCGAGGTCGATCTTTGGCCCCATCGAGGCGATGACCGCCGTGGTGCGCGCGACCCGCGATGGCGCCGAAGCCCGCGTCGGCGATGTCGGTACGCGCGACGAGGTCGGCGAGTTGGCACGCGAGCTCGACGACATGCTCGAGCGCCTGGCCGAGCAGCGTGAGGCGCTCGTGTCGTCGGCCGACCAGCTCGAGCACAAGGTCGCCGAGCGCACCGCCGAACTGGAACACAGCAATGCGGAACTCAGGCAGACCATCGCCGCCCTGCGCGATACCCGGCGCCGCCTGGTCGTGGTCGAGAAGCTCGCGGCGCTGGGCGAGCTCACGGCCGGCGTCGCCCACGAGATCAACAATCCCACCCAGGTCATGCTCGGCAACCTCGAGGTGATCGAGCAGGAACTCGGCGAGGCGGCCGAGCCGGTGCGCGAGGAGATCCGCCTGGTGATCGACCAGATCTACCGCATCCAGGACATCATCGACAACTTGCTCAAGTACGCCCGCCCCGGGGAATATGCCGGCTATGTTTCCGAGGTCGACGTCAACGACGTCGTCGTCGAGACGCTGAAACTGGTCGAGCACCTGAGGAAGGACAAGCCGTTCACGGTCGACCTGGCACTCGCGGCCACGCGCACGGTCAGGATCAGCCGGCACGAGCTCACGCAGGTGCTGGTGAACCTGCTGGTCAACGCGGTCCATGCGCTCGTCGACGACGGCGGCGACATCGAGATCACCTCGCGCGACTGGGACGACAAGGGTGTGGCGATCGCCGTTGCCGACGACGGTGTCGGCATGGACGCCGAGGCGCTCGCCCGTGTGTTCGACCCGTTTTTCAGCACCAAGGGGCAGGGCCTGGGCAGCGGACTGGGCCTGTCGGTGAGCTACGGCCTCGTGCGGCGCTACGGCGGCAACATCACCGCCGAGTCGATTCCGGGCGCGGGCTCGGTGTTCACCCTCTGGCTGTTGTCGGAACCGGTCATGGCCAGTGACGAGGAGACGATCGTTGAACAGCTGCGCAGCATCGAGGAAAATTACGATCGCACGGGTGCAAGACCGCCAATGATTCCCCGACGGGAGGAGAAGGGCCGGTGAACCAAGACAATCCGCGACGGCGTTTTCTCGGGCGCTGCAGTGCGCTCGCGTCCCTGTTCGCCGTCCCCGCGAAAGTGCGCGCCGGGGGCGCATTCAGGGAGTTCGCGCCGGCGATGCTGGTCGATCGGCGCGGCGAGCCGCTCGACATCGACGCCATCTCGCCGCACACCGAGTACATCTTCCAGTATCCCTTCGTCAGTACGCCGTGCTTCCTGATCAACCTTGATGACGAGGTTCCCGGCGGAGAACAGCTCACCATGGAGAACGGCGAGCGATATCTCTGGCAGGGCGGCGTCGGTCCGAATCGTTCCTTCGTGGCCTTCTCGGCGATCTGTGCCCACCGGCTGTCGCACCCGACCCAAAGCGCCAGCTTCATCGGCTACCGCCCGCGCGAGACCGGCTTCCTCGACAACGAGCTCAAGGTCAGGCGCCGGGCCGATGTGATCCAGTGCTGCTCCGAGCAGAGCGTGTACGACCCCGCGCACGGCGCGCGTGTGCTGGGGGGCCCGGCACCGCAGCCGTTGGCCGCGATCGCCCTCGAGCACCGTGACGACGCCCGACTGTATGCCACGGGCGTGTACGGCGGCGCGCTGTTCGAGCGCTACTTCGAGAGATTCTCCAGCCGGCTGGTGCTGGAGTACGAGACCTTCGACATCGACGCCCCGGTGGGCGCGACCACCCGGGTCGTGCGCGGCGACGAGTTCACGCAGCACCTCGTGAGCTGCGGCTGAGGCGGCCGCGGCGCCGCCCTCGTCAGGCCGCGCGGCGGTCGTGGACGGGCAGTCGGATCCGGAAGCAGGCGCCATCTGCGGCGTCCACGAGTTCCAGGTTGCCGTGCATGCGCAGCATGATCTGCCGGCTGATGGCGAGCCCGAGGCCGGCGCCGTCCTCTCCGGGCGATGCGCGGCCGCGGGTGAACTTGTCGAACACGCGCTCTCGGTCGGTGATCCCGGGGCCGTTGTCGCTGACGCGAATCTCGTAATGGCCGTCGCTCACGGCGCTGGCCATCTCGACCCTGGGCTTCGGGTTGTCGTTGTACTTGATGGCGTTGGTCAGAAGGTTGATCATCACCTGGTGCAGGCGGTCGGCATCGCCCAGCACGCGCACGTCGGGCGAGTTCGACGTGCGCACGATCTCGACACCCTGCTTGCGGGCCATGCCCTGGCAGGTCCGAATCGCGCGATCGACGAGGGGCTCGGGCCTGATCGGCGCCAGTTCCAGTTCCATCTCGCCGGTTTCCAGGCGGCTCATCTCCAGGATCTGGTCGAGCAGGCGCGTCAATCGCAGGCTTTCATCGTGAATGATGCCGACGAAGTGGCGCGTCTGCTCGGGCCCGAGGTCGCGGGTATCGAGAAGGATCTCGGCGAACGAGCGGATCGAGGTCATGGGCGTGCGCACCTCGTGGCTCACCTGGCTCAGGAACTCGTCCTTGACCGCGTCGAGCTGCTGCAGCCTGGCGTTGGCCCGACGCAGCTCCTCGGCGGTGGCCTGCAATTCCCGTGATTTTTCCTCCAGCCGGTGGCTGTACTCCACGACCTGCCGGGTTTCGTCGACGAGGTTGATGATCTCGTCCAGGCTGATGGTCTCGCCGGTGGCGATCTGGGAAACGAGCGCGCGCGCGGTGGCGGCGCCGATGTTGCCCGCGAGGCGCCGCTCGATCTGCGCGATGAAGGTGGCGTCCGGCGGGGGCAGCGTATCGAGCGACCCGGTGCTGCCCGTGAGCTCGTCGAACAGGCGCTGGGTCTCGGCGGGCCCGAGAATGCGCTGGCACAGCACGAACAGGTCCCGCGTCGCCGCTCTGCGCTTCAGGACCAGCGACTCGGTGCCGGCGACGTTGCGAAACACGTCGACGAACAGGGCGCTTTGCAACTGCTCGATCGGCTTCTGTCGGGTCCAGGTGGACACCAGGATGAACAGCAGGGTGTTGAGTCCGAGGCTCCAGTACAGCGAGTGCACCAGCGGGTCGAGTCCTTCGAGCCCGAACAGCGCGTGCGGCTTGAGCAGCGACAATCCGAACGGGCCGTTCGCAACGAAATCGCGCAGCAGCTCGCCGCTGACGAGGCTGGGCAGGAACAGGGTGTAGATCCACAGGCAGAATCCCGCCAGCAGCCCGGCGACCGCGCCGCGGGAATTGGCGTCGCGCCAGAACAGCCCTCCGACCAGGGCCGGGGTGAACTGCGCCACGCCGGCGAAGGCGATCAACCCGATTGCGGCGAGGGCATCGGAGTTCGTGCTGATGCTGAAGTACAGGTAGCCGAGCAGCAGGATCACGGCGATGGAGACGCGGCGGCTCGCCAGCAGCAACTGCTTGATGTCCCCGCTGGCGTCCAGGGCGAAGAACGGCAGGCGCAACGCAAGCGGCACCACGACGTGATTCGAGACCATGATCGACAGCGCGATGCTGGCGACGATGACCATCGAGGTCGCCGAGGAGAAACCGCCGATGAAGGCGAACAGGGCCAGCGCCTCGTTGCCGGCCGACATCGGCAGCGTAAGCACGAACATGTCCGGATTCGAGCCCACGGGCAACAGCGACAGGCCGGTGATGGCGATGGGCAGGATGAACAGGCTGGTGAGGAACAGGTACAGGGGAAACGCCCAGGACGCGGTGCGCAGGTGGCGTTCGTCGGAGTTTTCCACCACGGTCACCTGGAACTGGCGCGGCAGGCAGACGATGGCCATGGCCGAAAGCAGCGTCAGCGTGATCCAGCGCTCGCCGAACGCCCCCTCCCGGTGCAGGATCTGCGATGCGGCCGGGTCGGCGAACACCTGCGATACGCCGCCGGCGATGCCGAACACCACGAACAGTCCGACGGCAACCAGCGCCAGCAGTTTGATCAGCGCCTCGAAGGCGATGGCGGCGACGACGCCGGGATGATGCTCGTTGGCGTCGAGGTTGCGCGTTCCGAACAGTATCGTGAAGGCAGCCATTGCCACCGCCACCCAGAATCCGATGGTGGTGTTGCCGGCGTCGAGCGGTACGCCAAGCAGGGCGGTATGGGTGACGTTGCTGACCACCTCGAAGCTGGTGGCCACGGCCTTGAGCTGCAACGCGATGTAGGGTGTGGTACCCATGACCGCGATCAGCGTCACCAGTACCGCCAGCGTGGTGCTCTTGCCGAAGCGCGACGAGATGAGGTCGGCGATGGACGTGATGCGGTGTTGATGACCGATGCGCACCAGCTTGCGCAGGAGGAACCACCAGCCGACGAAGACCAGGGTCGGGCCGAGGTAGATGGTGGCGAACTCCAGGCCGTTGCGCGCCGCCGAGCCGACCGCGC
>CBFGVH010000041.1:0-26708 GCA_965652415.1 uncultured Gammaproteobacteria bacterium
GCGATATCCAGCCGTCCGCACACCAGGTAAGAGACGCATTCGGCCTCGAGCTCCCGGGAGTCGCGATCGAGCGAGGTGCGGTCGGGCCATCGTTTGGGGTCTGGTGTGCCGACATGCCCACAATACAGATGGCCGAGTTCGTGGGTCAGCGTCGCGAACAGGGCTTCCTCGGACAGGTTGCGGTTGAGGACGATCTTTGCGAATACCGGGTTGCCCGCCGCATCCGGCTCGCCCTCGAGTCTGTCGTCCCGTACCGGACCGATACCGATGCAATGGTAGGATCTGACTGCGTTTCGAATCGATCCCGCCTGCACGCCGCCGAGCGAGGCAAACTCGACCTCCACGCCATCACGGCTGACAGAACCAACAAGAGACTCCAACTCACCTCCGGTCAGGGTGCCGCGCACCTGAAAGGGGTCCAGCGCGCGCTCATGCGACGAGGGGTCTCCGACGAGGGGTCAAGTCTTGACAATACAGCATTGGAGAACGCCTGCGGCAGTGCGTCTGATGAACTGGAAGATCGCGGCGTCGGTGCAGACAGGAATTGGTGTCGTCAATGTTTAACGCTATATAGTCAAGACTTGACCCCTTGTCCTTGTCGGTGCGATTCCGAAACCGGACGAAGTCCATTTCGTACCGGCGAGCACCGGTGGCAAGGGCGGAACCGGCGATGCACTGCCCCCACCGGTCTTCGAGCGTCGGCCGCGAATCTGCGCGTGAATCATCTCGCGCCTCGCGCGCGGACGCGACTAGACCGGCTCATCGACGATCTCTTCGTTCTCCACCTGGTCGCGCAGCCAGTTCAGGAAGGCCTGGACGCGCGGGCGCTCGGCGCCGGCGTGCGTGGCGACCGTGTAGTAGGCGTAGTCACCGGGCCGCGATACCTTCAGCGGTCGAAGCAGCCGCCCGGTAGCAAGGTGTCCGCGCACGAGCGACATCCGGCCCAGTGCCACGCCCTGGCCCTGGACCGCGGCCTCGGTGAGCAGGATGGAATCACCGAACTCCACGTTGCCGGCGGGTTCGAAGTCGGCGAGTCCCGCGTCGCGCAGCCACCGCTTCCACGTCATCGTGGGCTCGCCTTTGCCGATGTCGATATCGTGGAGCAGGGTGTGGTGGCGAAGATCGGAGAATCTGCGCAGCGGGTTCTGGTTGAGCAGCGACGGCGCGCACACCGGGAAAATCGATTCACGCAGCAACAGCTCGGTCTTGAACCCGGGGTATTCGCCCATGCCATAGGGGATGCGAATATCCACCTCACCCGTATTCAGGTCCGGGGGTCGCTGCGCCGAGAGCACCCTGACCTGGATCTCGGGGAAGGCGCGAAGAAACGATCGCAGACGCGGCACCAGCCACAGGC
The DNA here is from genome assembly GCA_965652415.1 of uncultured Gammaproteobacteria bacterium. Classification (GTDB taxonomy): domain Bacteria; phylum Pseudomonadota; class Gammaproteobacteria; order Arenicellales; family CAJQKF01; genus BQJD01. Next base: position 1,358 of record CBFGVH010000041.1, read on the forward strand.
TGGCAAATGAAGGCGCCGCGCTCACGTAGAGCCTGCCGGTGAGGTCGCCGCCGCTGAGCGCCCCCACGGCCCGCGAGAGATGGTCGAAGCCGCGCGTGAGTTGCGGCAGCAGTTCGCGGCCGGCCTGGGTGAGCTCGAGTCCCCTGGGTCGGCGGTGAAAAAGCGTCGTGTCGAGATAGGACTCGAGGGACTTGACCTGGTGGCTTACTGCCGCAGGCGTGACGTTCAGTTCAGTGGCGGCAGCAACGAAGCCGCCTCGGCGGGCGGCGGCCTCAAACGCCCTCAACGCGTTCAGGGGCGGCAGGCGCATGGGAGCGAAACCTCAAGGCTTAGAAAAAATAATTCTAGCGCTGAGAAATATCCGCTCGCAACTAGTCTTGTCATAGTGCACGATACGCTCCCGTGTCAAACCCCTGTCAGGAAGATCGATATGAGCGCGACGACCACCAAACTGCACCATGCCCGACGCGCCAGCGTGTTTCACCCGTCGATGCTGGAACTCGTCGATCTCGTCGGGACCTGGCTATCGCGGGCCCGGCAGCGACGCGATCTTGCGAAACTCACCGCCGAACACCTTGCCGATATCGGTGTCAGCCAATCCGCCGCTCGACAAGAGGCGGAAAAGCCGTTTTGGCGCGCATGACCGCAGCGACTAGCAGCGACTAGGGGTCAAGTCTTGACAAAACAACATTGATGCTCGTCGACCGACGATCGTCCGACGCACCATACGGGCGAGGCGTCGTTGCAGCCACGAAACGGTGTCGCCGACGTTGAAAGCGATATAGTCAAGGGCTGGACCCTATGACCGCGGAACCCGTTCATGATCGGCGCAATCGCCGGAGATGTCATCGGCAGCGTCTTCGAGCATCGCAATAACAAGTCCATCGAATTCGAGTTGTTTCGCTCGGGTTCGTGCTTCACCGACGACACCGTACTCACGGTGGCGACGGCCGAGGCGCTGCTTACCGACGGTGACTTCGCCGCGGCCTACCGCCGCTGGTTCCGGCGGTACCCGTCGGCGGGCTATGGCGGCATGTTCCGCGTCTGGGCGCGATCGTCGAGCGCCGGCCCGTACCACAGCTTCGGCAACGGTTCGGCGATGCGAGTGTCGCCGGTGGCGTGGGCCTTCGACCACCTCGATGCGGTGTGCGAGGCGTCGCGGGCGAGTGCGGCGGTGACCCACGACCATCCCGACGGCATCGCCGGCGCCCAGGCGCTGGCGAGCGCGGTTTACCTGGCGCGAATGGGTCACGACAAGGACCAAATTCGTTCCGCCGTGAGCCGCGCGTACCGTTACGACCTCGATCGTACGCTGGATTCGATACGCCCCAACTATGCGTTCGATGTCACCTGCGCCGGCTCGGTGCCGGAGGCGATCATCGCTTTCCTCGAGTCGGAGGACTTCGAGGGGGCCATCCGCAAGGCGATCTCGCTAGGTGGAGACAGCGACACCATCGCGTGCATGGCGGGCGCTGTCGCCGAGGCGTATTACGGCGGTGTGCCGCAGTCGATCGAGCGTGAGGTGCTCTCCAGGCTGCCGGACGACATGCTCGCCGTGATCGACGCATTCAAAGTCTTTCGAACGGCCGACTGAGGCGACTCGACGAGGTCCGTACCGGCGGCGCTGTCGGAAGAGAAGGTTGCGGACCGGGGTTCAGTATGTGGTCGCCCGCACCCTGGTACCCCGCAGTTCCCGGAAGAGGCGCCCGTTCGGGCAAAACTCAGCCGGCCCTTCGACATTGACAGGATCGGCCAGCCAACGCCGACACTCATCGGTGCTTCCGCAGGCGAGGCAGGTCCGGGCCGCCCGGTAGATCGTCACCTCGGTCGATGTGCGACAGCACTCGACCATATCGAGGCCGGAGCGATCCATCATTCGCGACATCAGCCGGGCGTGCAGTTCACGCTGCTTGGTCATGTTTCTGAAGGTCATGGCAATTCTCCCACGCGCAACTCGACAGCATGAACAATACGTCCGGCTCGGGGCGACTGCCTTGATCGAGGTCATGATTTCGGGCGTGGGGTCAAGTCTTGACAATAGAGTATTAAAGACCGCCGGCGGAGGGATATCTGTCGCGTTGCACGGCCGACGCGTTGTCGCGGGCAGGAAACGGTGTAGTGAGTCCGAATTGCTGTTTTGTCAAGACTTGACCCCTTTGTCGTCGATATACTGCCCCGAAACTCACTATCGATTGGAGGTGGTCATGGCCAAGACGATGAAGGCGCTGGTGTTCGTGGGCAAGAACAAGATCGAACTGCGCGAGAAACCGATACCCGATGTCGGGCCGAACGATGCGCTGATCCGGGTTACCACCACGACCATCTGCGGAACAGACGTGCACATCGTCAAGGGTGAATACCCGGTTGCGTCGGGCTTGACCATCGGCCACGAGCCGGTCGGCGTGATCGAGAAGTTGGGCAGCGCAGTGCAGGGATACCAGGAAGGCCAGCGCGTCATCGCCGGCGCCATCACGCCGTCGGGTTATTCCAACGCCTGCTTCTGCGGCCAGGCGTCGCAGGACGGCCAGATGAGCGCCCACGGATTCAAGCCGGCCGGCGGCTGGCGATTCGGCAACACCATCGACGGCGCGCAGGCGGAGTACCTGCTGGTGCCGGACGCCATGGCCAACCTCGCGCCGGTGCCGGACGGTCTCACGGACGACCAGGTGTTGATGTGCCCGGACATCATGTCCACCGGCTTCGCCGGCGCCGAAAGCGGCAACATCCGCATTGGCGATACCGTTGCGGTGTTCGCGCAAGGCCCCATCGGCCTTTGCGCGACGGCCGGGGCGAAACTCAAGGGCGCGGCCACCATAATAGCCGTGGATCGGGTGGCCGAGCGCCTGGAAATGGCCAGGACGATGGGCGCCGATCACCTCATCGACTTCAGCAAGACAGACCCCGTTGCCGAGATCATGAAGATCACCGACGGACGAGGTGTCGACGTGGCCATCGAGGCGCTGGGCCTGCAGAGCACCTTCGAGGCCTGCCTGCGCTCACTGCGCCCCGGGGGCACTCTGTCGAGTCTCGGCGTGTACTCCGAAGACCTCACAATCCCGCTGTCGGCATTCACCGCCGGCCTCGGCGACAACGTCATCGTCACGTCACTGTGCCCCGGCGGCAAGGAACGCATGCGCCGTCTCATGGCCACCATCGAAGGCGGACGAGTCAGCATGGAGCCGCTCGTGACCCATCATTACAAGCTGGATGACATCGTAGAGGCCTACGACCGTTTCGCCAACCAACGTGACGGCGTCCTGAAGGTGTCCATCCGTCCGTAGGCAGCACGGAACAGGGCAAAAAGGGGACGGAGGGATTAAAAATCAGGCAACCACTCATTGCGCCGAGCGCGGTCGTCCGCGCGTCATGTGACCCAGGTCGACCGCGAACCACGATTCGATCCCTTTCCGGAATCCCTCATCGGCCACGGGCTGGTTGAAATGGGCCGCCTGGCGGATGAGATCGAGGTCTTCGTCGCTGAGATGACCGCTGAATAGGTCCCGATACGCACTGCCGCGCTCCCCGGCGTCACGCCCGAGCCGCAGGTATTCCTCCCGCGGCACCAGCCACCCTGTTTCCCCCTGACTGTTCAGTTGAAAGCTGGACCACTCGTATTGCCCGGGATGTCGAACCATGCCGGCGCGAACCGGGTTCAGCTCGATATATCGATAGCACGTAAGGAGATAGCGGTCGCTCTGGACGAGGCTCGAGCGGTGCCGTCCCTCCCAAAGCGTCCCGGTTCGTTCGTATCGCCTGTTGACGTACTGGGCGAATCGGCTGCCGACGTCCTTCATCGTCCTTGAAATCGAATCGCGCGACTCGGGTGTTACGAGGAAATGGACGTGGTTGGTCATCAGGCAGTAGGCGTGCACGGCCGTGCCGTATCGCCGGGCGATGCGCTGCCACAGGTCCAGGTAAAGGCGGAAGTCGGCGCGATCGCGGAAACAGGCCTGCCGGTTGTTGCCGCGCTGGACGATGTGGTAGGGCAGGCCGGGGATGTAGATCCTTGCTCTCCTTGGCATGATGGCTCTCCTTGGCCGGGGTGATCGGCTCCGGCGGGTTCCGAACCGGAGCATTGCTCAAAGTTTAATCCCTCCGTCCCCTTATTCCGAATTGCCTAATTTTTAATCCCTCCGTCCCCTTTTTCCCGCGTCGTGGAGTTCGACGCCTTGGTTGGCGAGGGCGCGGGCGAGGGTGTTGCCGGGAGCGCGGTCGGTGATGACGTCGTTGAGCGTTCCCAGCGGTCCGATGAGTTCGAACTGGTTGAGGTCGAACTTGCTGCTGTCGACGAGCAGGAGATTGCGGCGGCTTCGTTCGAGCATGGCTCGCTTGATCCAGATGCCGTGGGTGTCCGCGTCGGTCGGGCCTTCGACGGTCAGTCCGCCGGCGCCGATGAAAGTCTTGTCCACCGTGTACTGGCGGATGAACTCGAGCGTCGCCGGGCCGTAGACGCCGCCCTCGCGGGCCACGTAGTCGCCCGGGCACAGGATGATGCGCACTTCGTCCGCGGCACCGAGCTCGGAGGCCACCGGGATGCAGTTGGTCACCACCGTGACCTCGATCCCGCGCGCCGCCAGGGCGCGGGCGAAGTACGTGGTGGTGGAGCCGCAGTCGACCAGGATCGCGTCGCCGGGATCGACCAGCTCCGCCGCGTAGCGACCGATCTGCTGCCGCTCGGCGGCCCGGCTGCGCCGCCGTTCCGACACCTGCGGTTCATGGGTCAGCGACAGCGCCGTCGCGCCGCCGTAGGTGCGATGCAGCAAGCCGCGACCGCAGAGCTCGTCGAGATCGCGGCGAGTGGTCTCCGCGGTGACGTTGAAGGTGTCGGCGAGGGCGTTGATGCGTACCGATCCTTGGCTCTTCGCCAGTTGAACGATGCGCTTATGCCGTTCCTCGCGGGACAGGCGCGCCGAGGTCATGGCGCGTTCGCCGTATGGTCGATGACGCACGGGCTTGGGCCTGCGCGCCGCGCCGCGACCCTGGAAGATTTCCCGGATGCAGTCATCGCGAGTCACATGCGCATGCGCCGGTCGGGCGGACACGCATCCGCGGCGAGGTCGAGGAACGTGTAGCGGTTGCGAAGTTCGCGGGCATGTCGCACGGCGCCGGTATAGAAGCCGCAGTCGAGGGCGATCGACGCCGCATCGGTCGGGGCGCCGGCGGCGGCCAGGACCGCGCGCAGTTCATAGGACTTGACCATGATCGATTCGCAGGCGTGCACGAAATCATCCCAGCTTGCGGCGAGCCGCGCATTAAAACCGTCGACGCTTTGAGGCGTCAAGATCTTCTGCTCGAACTCGCGCCAGCAGGTATCGCCGGTCCCGGGGCCGAAGTGCGCGATGACGTCCTCGCGCGTGACTGTCGTCGGGCCGAGCAGCGGCGGGCGGTCGGCCTGGATGAAACGCTCCTGCAGGCGCGCCATGGTCAGCGTGGTCACCGCGATCTGTTCGCCGTGGAAGACGTCGGGGCGGCCGGGCGGCGCCATCATGTCGATGTAGTGACTGATGAGGTGCTCGCCCTGGCTCGCCGGGTAGCTGCCGCCGCTTAGTGTCATGCCGATGCCGGACAACACGAGCGTACGCGCGAGCCGCCTCATTGCCGACAGGTCGCCGCGCACGAGGGCGGCGGACTCCTCGAGCAATGCCGGTTCGTCTGCGGCCAGCAGGGCGAAGGGCGCGCTGCGATACGGCGTGCCGAGCAGGTGATGGGAGAGCAGCCAGTCGACCTGCGCGGTGGTGCGGCAGATCGAGTCGCCGAGCCCTGCCCGGATCAGCCGCGGCGGCGCCGCGGCGAGGACGCCGAGGTCGATGAAGACTCCGGCGGGCGCGGCCGCGGCGACGGACTTCTTGTGGCCGTCGATGGTGATGGCGGCGTTGGCCGAGGTGTAGCCGTTCATCGACGGCGCGGTGGCGAACACCACGTAGGGCTTGTCGGCGCGCGCGGCGACGTACTTGCACAGGTCGTTGATCGTCCCGGACCCGACTGCCACCAGGGCGTCGCAGCCCCGCGTGCGCTCCTCGACCGCGGCCGCAGTTTCAGCGTCGGCATGAACGCCGTCGCCGAGGTCCACCGGCGTGATCCGGCCGAGTGCGGACAGCGAGCGGGTCACCCGCGCGCCCATGGCCGCATGGGTGTTGCGATCGGAGACGACCGCGAGGGTCCCCGAGATTCCCGCCTCCCTGGCGAGGTCGGCCTCGTGGCCGGCGAAGGTGTCTTCGAGCACGATGCTGCGGATCGGTATGCCGAGGCAGCCGCCGCCGTCGGGATCCGGGTAGCGGCCCTCGAGCAGGAGCTCGATGTCGTCGCATTCCTTCACCAGTGCAAGTCCCGTCGGTTCCCGTGTCATCCCGCGACCTCCTCGCGCGGCACGACGTCGACCGGTTCACAGGCGGTCGGGCTCGTCCGTGTCGGCTTGAACACCGGCTTGAGGGCCTCGAACAGCTCCCGGTAGCGCGCGTAGGCGTCGTCGCAGGCGGCTCCGTCCCCGGGGTGAACGATCGACGCGACGTCGTCGCGGCGGGCGGCGGCGGAGCTCACGTTCGGCGCGCTGCCGCAGGCGACTGCGGCCAGGACGGCGGCGCCGATGGGCGACGTGGCGACCTCGGCCGGCACCTCCACGGGCAGCTGCACCATGTCAGCACGGATCCCGGCCCAGAGCCGGCTGCGGGCGCCGCCGCCGAGCAGTCGCACCGCCTGCAGCGGGACCGTCATCGCTCTGAGGCGCTCGACCACGTCGCGCATGGCGAACGCGCATCCTTCCATGACGGCGCGGGCCATGTGCGGCAGGTCGTGGGAGGCGGACAGGCCGTAGAAGCACCCCCGCGCATCGGGATTCCATTCCGGAGCCATGGCCCCGCCCAGCGCCGGCAGGAAGAGCACGCCGTCGCTGCCGGGCGGCGCCTGGGCCGCGAGCTCGTTCAACTCGTCGACACCGCGCAGCCGGTGCGTGCGGATGAACCAGTCGATGGCGCCGCCGGCGAACCAGCCGGGGTTCTCGATGAAGTAGCAGCCGTCGATGTAGGCGTGCGTTTCCAGCAGGTTCGCCTCGTCGATCCTGGCCTCGTCGTCCAGCGCGCCGACCACCTCGGCCGTGCCGAGCACACAGGCCAGCCGGCCCGGTCGCACGATCCCCGCGCCGAGCGGGGTGGAGAAGTCGTCGCCCGTTCCGACCGCGACCTGCACGCCGGGTGGCAGTCCGGTCGCGCGCGCGCCGTCCGCGTTCAGCGTTCCCGCCGGCTCGTACGCCTCGGCGATCTCGGGCAACTTCGCGGCTTCGATCCCGAACGCCTCGAGCAGCTCAGTGCTCCAGGATCCGCCGCCGAGTTCGTAGAGCATGGTGGTTGAGGCGACGGCGCGGTCCATCACCGATCGCCCGGTGAGGCGCGCCACCATCCAGGAGACGGGCTGGTGGAAGCGCGCGGCGCCATCGGCCCCGTGACGCTTCAGCCAGGAGATCTTGGCCGCCATGTGGCCGGGGTCGGCGACGATGCCGCAGCGCCGGCGGATCGTCCCGGACAGGTGCTTCGAGGCGGGCAGCGAGGCGCGCCGGTCCATCCAGATCAGGCACGGCCCCAGCGGCTCGTTGCCGCCGTCGACCGCGATGCAGCCGTCGAGCTGTCCGGCGATGCCGAGGCCGATGACTTCGGTCGGGCGGGCCTGGGCGTTTTCGAGGGCGGCGGCGATGGTCGGCGCCAGGGCGCCCTCCCACAGCGCGGGCGCCTGCTCCGCCCGGCCCGGTGCCGGGAAGCTCACGGCATAGCCGCTCGAGGCGCTGCCCAGGACGCGCAGTGTCTCGTCGACCACCGTGACCTTGAGGCTCTGGGTGCCGATGTCTACGCCGACGATTCGACCGTTCACGCGGCGCAGGGGGCGTTGGCGCAGACGTCGAGCACGTCCTTGAGCCGGGACGGCATCGAGTCCCTGGTCGGCGAGAACGAGCCGTCGAAGATCGCCGAGCCGATGGTGAAGGCGTCCACCCCCGCCCGGGCCAGGGCGTGCACACGCTCGGGGCGGTCGATGCTGCCGGCCACGATCAACCCGCGGCCGCAGAGGCTGGAGCGCGCGGCCCGGACCAGCTCCAGCGGGTCGGCCTCGGTCGCCCGGTAGGCGAGCAGGTCGACCCCGGCGCAGCCCGCCTCGACGAAGGCGCGGCAGTCGCGGGCGATGTCCTCGGGCGTGCCGCCGAGGCTGGTGGGGTGGCCGCGCGGCCTGCCGGGAAACGGGTAATACCTGGCAAGGCCTCCTTCGAGGATCTCCCGCGCGGACTCTAGGTCCTGGCCGCCGAGGACGTAGTCGACCCCGATCTGCCGGGCCGTCTCCATGGAGCGCCGGACGCTTTCGGATGTGGTGCTCACGACTTCCATGTAGGAGGTGCCTCCCGCGTCGCCGATCGCCTCGGTGATCGCTCTCATCTGGTCGCGGGACGCCCCGACGTCCTTGAAGCCCAGGTGCCGTATGCCTTGTTCCAGTGCTATATCAAGAACTTGCATTGCGTTCGGCACGGTCTGGTCGTCTTGGGTGAGCATGAAAATGAAATTCATTGCAGCGCTCCGTTCATTCGGGACGCGATTTCGCCGGGAAATCCGCGGGACGGGAATTTTGCAACACACACATTCAGGTTTGCAAGTACAACATCAATCGCTTCCTCGCGTGACACTGGCTTCGGGCGCGAACGCGCGTGCGAAATCGTCGCCGGCCTCGAGTCGGCCGGGAATCGATTCGCCAGGGTTTGCTGTTGCGGGGCCAACACAAAATGTTGAACTTGCAACATTCAATGTGCTAGCGTTCACGTTCCGACGGGGACTCAATGCTTTGTTCTTTGCGCGATACCAGCGCTCGACACACGACAAATCACCAACCTGGAGGATGTTCGTCATGAAGAAATTCCTGTTCCGCACGATCGCGGCAGTCTGCGTCACGTCGCTCGGGGCAGCGGCCGCAAACGCCGGTACCATCACCGCCTACACGTCGCTCGAGGAAGACGACGTTCGCATCTACCTCGAGAGCTTCTCCGCCTCGCACCCGGACATCACGGTCAATGTCCTCAGGCTGTCCACCGGCGATCTCGGCGCACGGATGCTGGCCGAGAAGTCGAACCCGCAGCACGACTTGATCTGGGGCTGGGCGGTCACGCAGATGGTCGACCCGCGCATACTCGAGATGGTCGAGCCCTACGCGCCGAACGGCATCGACAAGGTCAACGATGTGTACAAGGATGCCGACGGCCGCTGGTTCGCCACCACCGGCTACCTCGCCGGCTTCTGCGTGAACAAGGAAGTGCTCGAGAAGAAGGGTCTGCCCATGCCGACCTCGTGGCAGGACTTGCTGAACCCGGTGTACAAGGGCGAGCTGGTCATGCCCAACCCGGCGAGCTCCGGCACCGGCTACCTGCAGATCGCGAGCCTGTTGCAGATGAAGGGCGAGGAAGAAGGCTGGAAGTTCCTCGAGGAGCTGGACAAGAACATGGCGCAGTACATCAAGTCCGGCTCCAAGCCGTGCAAGGTGGCGGCCGCCGGCGAGTACGCCATCGGCGCCTCGTTCGCGTTCAGCGCCATCAAGCAGATCATCGAGGGCTATCCGCTCGCTCTGGTCATCCCGAGCGAAGGCGCGGGCTACGAACTCGAAGCGAGCGCGTTGATGAAGACCTCCGGCAACAAGGAAGACGCGAAGAAGTTCCTCGACTGGCTGCTCACGCTCGACGCCGCCAAGCTGTACGCCGAGCGCGCCGCCATGTCCTCGGTGCCCGGCGCCAGGGCGCCCGACGAAGTGCTCGCGGCCGGCCTGCCGGAGGACGTGCCCTCGGTGCTCTACAGGATGGATTTCGATTGGTCGGCAGCGAACAAGGAGCGTATTCTTGCCGAATGGCAAAAGCGCATCGAACGCTGATCGTCACCTGCGTACTCCCGGCGGACGACCCCGCCGGGAGCCGCATTGTCCCCTTCTGACCGGATCACCCGGAACGTGTTCCTGAGCCTGCGCGACATCGGCAAGAACTTCGGGGCCGTCGCCGCGCTCAAGAGCGTCAGTCTCGACGTGGAACACGGCTCGTTCGTCTGCTTCCTTGGTCCTTCAGGCTGCGGCAAGACCACGCTGTTGCGCGTTGTCGCGGGGCTCGAGGAGCCCGACTCGGGCGAGATACTGCTCGAGGGATCCGACCTCACCCGCGTGCCCGCGCGGCTGCGCAACTTCGGCGTCGTGTTCCAGTCGTACTCGCTGTTTCCCAACATGACGGTGGCGCACAACGTCGCCTACGGTCTCAACTGCCGCAAGTGGCCGGCCCCGCGCGTCGCCGAGCGCGTGAAGCGGATGCTGGAGCTCGTGCATCTCACCGACCAGGCCGGCAAGTATCCCCACCAGCTCTCGGGCGGCCAGCAGCAGCGGGTGGCGCTGGCCCGGGCGCTGGCGCCCGAGCCGCGCATGCTGCTGCTCGACGAGCCGCTGTCGGCGCTCGACGCCAAGGTCCGCGAGGACCTGCGCGGCGAGATCCGCGACCTGCAGAAGGAGCTCGGCATCACCACGATCATGGTCACCCACGACCAGGACGAGGCCATGGAGATGGCCGACCGCATCGTGGTGATGAGCCACGGCGTGATCGACCAGGTCGGCAGCGCCGTGGAGCTGTATACCGCACCGGCGACCCGCTTCGTGGCGGAGTTCATCGGGCGCATCAACGTGCTTCGCCTCGACGGCGACGTCGGCGGCGCGCCGGGCATAGGCGGCCTGCCCCTTCACCGTGAGCGGGGCGGGCGTTCGCGAACCATCGGCATTCGTCCCGAGGACGTCGAGATCGTGGACGAGCCCACGGCCGGCGACAACGTCTTCACCGGGCAGGTCGACAAGGTCGTTTATCTCGGCAATCTCACGCGAGTGACGCTCGACATCGCCGGGCAGAAGATCGCCCTGGAGCAGCGCGATTGCGCAGGCGTCGCCCCGGGCGCGACGCTCTCGGTCAGGATTCCGCCCGGCGCCATTCACGATCTCGAAGGCATCGACACGTGAACCAGATCGTTGCCACGGCGCGGCGCTTCGCGCCGTCGCTGGACGGCGACAAGCTGATCGTCGCGGCCTTCGCGATTATCGTCGCGGTGCCGCTGTTCGTATTCGTGGTGCTGCCGCTCGCCAGCATCCTCAAGCGCAGCTTCGCGACCGCCGAGGGTTACGGGCTCGGCAACTACGTGCAGTACTTCGGCGACGCGCGCTTCGTCGGCATCGTGGGCAACACGCTGCTGGTTGCCGCCTGTGCCACGGCCATCACCATCGTGCTGGCCTACGGCTTTGCCTATGCCATGCATCGCTCGGCGATGCCGTTCAAGCGCACGCTCGGAATCGTCGCCCTCGTGCCGCTGTTTGCGCCGTCGCTGGTGCAGGCGCTGGGCGTGCTGTTCCTGCTCGGCCGCAACGGCATCATCAATCGCACGTTCGATCTCGGCATCGACATATACGGCTTTTGGGGAATCGTGGTCGCCGATGTGTTCTACAGCTTTCCCCACGCCTACCTGATCCTGTCCGCCGCCCTGGCGGTTGCCGACGCGCGGCTGTACGAGTCCGGGCGCACGCTCGGCGCGAGCGACCTGCGGCTGTTCTTCACCGTCACCCTGCCGTCGACCAAGTACGGACTGATGTCGGCGATCTTCATCGTCTTCACCATCGTCATCACCGACTTCGGCAACCCGATGGTGATCGGCGGCGACTACGACGTGCTGGCGACGGAGATCTACAACCAGGTGTCGGGGCAGGCCAACTTCGAGATGGGGGCCGTGATCGGAATGGTGCTGCTGGTTCCCGCCGCGATCGCGGTCGCGGTCGAGAAGTGGGTGACGCGGCGCCAGTACGCGGTGATCGGGGCGCACTCGCAGCCGCTCAGCGTCAGGCCCGACCGCCGCTTCGACAGGATCATGTTCGGTTACGCGCTGGTCATCTGCATCGCCATCCTGGCGGTCGTCGGCATCGTGTTCTTCGCCAGCTTCGTGAGGCTGTGGCCGTACAACATGTCGCTGAGCCTTCGCCACTACGCCTTCGATGTGCAGAACGGCATGCAGCCGCTTTGGACCAGCATCTACGTGTCGCTGCTGGCAGCGGTGATCGGCATCATCTTCGTGACGGGCGCGGCGTACGTCATCCACAAGATCCGCAGCCGCTGGGCCGGCGTGCTGTACTTCATGTCCATCCTCCCGGCGGCGGTTCCCGGCATGGTGCTCGGGCTGGGCTACATCCTGGCCTTCAACGACCCCGACAACCCCGTGTACATGATCTACGGCACACTGTTGATCCTCGCCATCTGCAACGTCTACCACTATCACGCCCAGGGCTTTTTGATCGCGACCACCAGCGTCAAGCAGGTGAGCGGCACCTTCGACGAGGCGTCGACGACGCTCGGCGCGGGCTTTTTGCGGACCATGCGCTCCATCACGCTGCCCATCATCTGGCCGTCGGTGATCAGCGTCGGCGTGTTCTTCTTCGTGCGCAGCATGGTGACCCTGTCGGCGGTGATCTTCCTCATCACCCCGTCGACACAACTCGCCGCGGTGTCGGTACTGCTGCTGGACGACGCCGGTAATCAGAACCAGGCCGCCGCCTTCTCGGTGTGCATCATGCTCGTCGTGGTCGCGGTGCTGGTACTGTTCCAGCTGCTCCTCAGGGCCTGCGGCGTGCGCGGCGAGTCGCTGATTCGCTGAAAGGAGAGTTGCCTGGTTTTTAATCCCTCCGTCCCCTTTTTCCGGACAACTGCTTAAAATTTAATCCCTCCGTCCCCTTTTTCCGTTATGAAACTGCTTGTCATCACTGGCGATCACACGGTCGAGGATCGGGAGAAGCTGGGGGGCCGCTACGGCGAGGAGGACTTGAAGGCGCACCGCATCATGGAGGAAGCGCTGGCGTTGCTGCCCGGTTTCGAGTGCACGGTGCTCGCCGACCATGGAGGTTTTCTCGACCTGGTGCGGCAGGAGCGCTTCGATCTCGTGGTGAACTTCTGCGACACCGGCTACCGCAACCGCATCGTGCTGGAGCCGCACATACCGGCGTACCTCGAACTGCTCGACATCCCCTGCACGGGCTCGCCGCCGGCCGCACTCTCGCTGGTCTACGACAAGGCCATCGTGCGCCTGGTGGCCGAGGCCATGCAGGTGCCGGTGCCGGCCGAGCGCTACATGCCGTTCGAGATGCTCGCCGCGCCGCCTCCCGACGGTCCCTACCCGGCGCTCATCAAGCCCAACCGGGCCGACGGAAGCTTCGGCATCACAAAGGACGCCGTGGTGCGCTCGCCCGAGGAGGCGCGTGCCTACCTCGACTGGTACATCGAGGCGCTGCCCGGGCGTGATGCGCTGTTCCAGGAGTACCTGACGGGAACGGAGTACGGCGTGGGTCTCGTCGGCAACGACGACGACCTCGAAGCGCTGCCGGCGCTGGAGGTGGACTTCTCCGGCCTGCCCGAGGGCCTGAACCCGATCCTGTCGTACGAGTCCAAGGCCGTGCCCGACTCTCCGTACTGGACCGACATCCGCTTCAAGCGGGCGGAGCTGACCGCCGACGAGGAGGCGGCGCTGGTCAACCACTCGCGTCGGCTGTTCAGGCGCCTGGGCATGCGCGACTACGCGCGCTTCGACTTTCGCCGCGCGGGCGACGGGGTGATCAAGTTCATGGAGGCCAACACCAACCCCGCCTGGGGCTACGACGGCAAGCTCGCCATGATGGCCGGCTTCGCCGGCATCGACTACCCGCGGATGCTCGAGCGGATCATCCGCGCCGCGATCAGGCGCGCGGGAATCTCGTAAGCGGGACCGGCATTCGCCGAGCCTCGGTCTCAGACCAGCTTGCGGGCGATGCTGCGCACGAACTCGCGGCGGCGCACGCACTCCTCGCCCTCGAAGGCCTCGAGGTCGCAGTCGAACTGGAACGCCTCGCGGGTGGCGCGCAGGGAGCTCCTGCACTCGAGACGGATGGTCCAGTCGCCGCGCCTGAAGCGGGCCTGCTGGACCAGCTCGGTCTGTGCCGACAACGGATCGTCCTCGAGGATTCGGTAGCGCTTGGTGATCACGTAGCCGATCTCGAGATCGATGTCCTCGATGCGCGCCAGCGAGGCCCCGGCGAGTTCGCCGCCGTCGCCGCGCAGCGTGTACACCATTTCGTTCGTGGTCAGGTCGATCTCGATGGAGCGGCGCATCGGCATGCGCCTGAGCTTGGTGTGCGGCGTGCCGGGCGCGGCCTCGGGCGGTTCGAACTCGCGCAGCGCGTCGTCCTCGGGCCGCGGGGGTCGGGCGGGCAGGGTGAGGGTGCTGATGCCGGTGCGCACGGTGAGCGTCGCCGGCTCCGGCGACGGCCACGCGATGGGCCAGTAGCTCGACGACAGAGCCAGGCGGATGCGGTGGCCCGCGGCGAAGGCGTGGGCGAGGTCGTTGAGCTGCAGAGTGACGCGATACGGACGGCCGGGTTCGAGGGGCTCGGGCGCTTCGCGCGAGTCGCGCTGGCACAGGTTGAGCAGCCCGTAGCTCACGCGAAGCGACGAGCCGTCCGGCGCCACGTCGCACAGCCTCGCGGCGAGGAGCGCCACCGGCCGGTCGGAGGCGACTTCCAATTCGAGGACCGGAGCGCCGAGCACCTCGATGCGCTCGTCCAGCGGATCGCTGTCGAACACCAGCGAGCCGCCGTCGTCCGGGCGCTGGTCGGGCGGCATCTCGCCGTCGACGCCGAAGCCGCACCACTCGCCGCCGCGTAGGCCGGTGGTCTGCGGTGAGCGGAACGACAGCGCGCGGCTGTCAGTGACCTCCTCGGCGAGGTTGCCGACGTCGAGCTCGAAGGTCCGCGGCGCGATCCGCGGACTCGGCCAGGCGTCCTCGCCGACCCAGCGCCCGGGCCAGTCCTCGTACTGGGGCTGCGGCTCGACCCATTCCTGCATCCATGCGCGCAGCACGGGTTCGTCCATGATCCCCGTGTCGCGGCCCTTGAGCCAGTGGTCCCACCAGCGCACGGCCTCCTGCAGAAAGCCGATCGACGGGCCGGGCGTGGCGTCGTGCGGGAAGTTGTGCGCCCACGGACCGATCAGGCCCTTGCGCGGGCACGACAGGTTCGCCACCAGGCGCGGCACGGTGTTGCTGTAGCCGTCGGCCCAGCCGCCGATGGCGTAGACCGGCGTCCTGATCCTGTCGTAGTCCTCGCACACCGAGCCGTGCTTCCAGAAGTCCGTGCGCCACGGATGCGACATCCAGCGCGCGGCGAACGGCTCCAGCGCGTCGATGCGCGCCAGCCACATGTCCCGCCAGCGCTCGCCGACCACGTCGGGGTCGGGCGGGTAGGCGCCGTTCATCGTCAGGATCGAGCCCCACTGCATGTTCTCGTTGAGCAGGCAGCCGCCCATGTAGTGGGCGTCGTCGGCGTAGCGGTCGTCGGTCGAACACAGGGTGATGATGGCCTCGAGTTCCGGCGGTCCGAGCGAGGCGACCTGCAGCGCGTTGAAGCCGCCCCACGAAATGCCCATCATGCCGACCGGGCCCGAGCACCACGGCTGCGTGCTGATCCAGGCGATCAGGTCCAGGGCGTCGGCGAGTTCCTGGGGCGAGTACTCGTCCTCCAGCAGGCCGTCGGAGTCGCCGGAGCCGCGCACGTCGACCCGCACGCTGGCGTAGCCGTGGGCGGCGAAGTAGCGGTGGATGGGCTCGTCGCGGGCGCGCATGAGGTCGCGCTTGCGGTAGGGGATGTACTCGAGAATGGCCGGCACCGGGTTGTCGTCCGAGTCCACCGGCAGGAACAGGCGGGCGGCGAGGCGGACGCCGTCGGGCATGGGAATGAAGACGTTCTCGATCTCGCGAATGCGATCCAGCATGTCAGGTCCCGGTCGGCATCGCCGGCCGCCGCCCACGCCTGGGCAGGAGCTGCTGCGTTGACCAGTAGCTGAGCGCGAGCTCACCGCGCGCGCGCCGGCAGGCCTCGAGGTCCAAGCCGTTGACGATGGCCAGGCGAAAGCCGCCCGGCGGCATCGAGTGCGCCGACGCCGGCCGGTCCTGGTGGAAGGTGACCTGGATGCTGGTCACGCCCGGCGGGTCGAGCAGGCCTTGCACGAGGTCGGCGGGCGGGTGCCGGTAGCGCACGTTGTGGGCGCCGAACAGGACCACGCTGTAGCCGGTGGCGCGGTCGTCGTCGGCGAACGTCCAGCGCCGGTGCGCATAGAGTTCGACCAGCGCCTCGACCCAGCCCTTGCCGTAGAGGTCCGGCCACTGGTCGGCGAAGCGCAGGTGCACCTCGATGATGGCACCGCCTATCGTCTCGAGATTGGCCATTCCGGTGTACCCGGACAGGTTGGCATGGATCCACCCGGAACAAAACTCCTCGATGGCCGGGCGCGGTTCGGCCCACACCGTCCAGTAGTCGAACATACCGCCATCGAGCGGCTCGCCGGTCGCGTGACGCCACCACACCGGCTCGCCGTCGAGGATGGCGACGTCCGTGCTGACATGCTCGCCGTCGAGCAGCGCCATCCACATGTGCCCCGGCCGCTGGCCGTACTTGTACTCCTTCATCGTCCGGAACACGCGGCTTCCGGCGCCCATGCCGCGCATGTTGTAGATAGGCTTGGAGAAAACGGGGAACGACGGCGGGTCGATACCGTGTGGACCGCAGTCGATGTCCTGGCTCTCGGCGACGTAGAGCTTGTTGTAGACCCACTTGTAGCCCGGATACCAGAGATAGGCGTCGCCGTCCTCGGTGGGGATATTCACGTCGTCAGGACACGGAACCCCCTCGAAGTATTGCAGCCGCCACGGATCGGCCTCGCAAACAGGCATGATGCGCCACCTCTGTTCGTACTTGCGGGACAGTATAGAGAAAAGGGGACGGAGGGATTATTCTTTAATCCCTCCGTCCCCTTTTTCACAGCGTTTGCCGTCTCAAGAGTCTCAAGGGGTCAAGTCTTGACAATACCGAATTCTCAACGGGATCTGTCGGCATGGCCTCGGTGTCTTCGTTGTCGGAAGCCCGCTTTGATACGCGAGTTCGAGATCTGCGTTGCGGGTTTCCGTAATACGCTATTGTCAAGACCTGACCCCTGGATCTTTTTCCCCGGGCATGGAGAAATCGACTTCGTCGAGCGACTCGCCGAGGAAATCCAGAAGTGCGCGAACCGACGGCAGCAGTCCGCGCCGGGAAGGAAACACGGCGTGGAATATGCCGCCGCGCGGCCGCCATGCCGGCAGCACGCTGACGAGCCGGCCGTCGAGAAGATCGCCGCCGGCGACGATCAGCGGCATCCTCACCACGCCGAGACCGGCGATCGCCGCTTCACGCAGCGTGAACACGTCGTCGGTCACCAGGCGCGGCTGGTGGGGTACGCGCGTCGAGGCGCCGTCGGGGCCGTCGAGGCGCCAGACGTGCCGGCCGTCCGGCTCTTCGAAATCCAGGCTGGGCAGACCGGCCAGGTCCGACGGCGATTGCGGACTCGTGTGGGCGCGCATCAGGTCCGGTGATGCCATGAGGCACTGCGGACTGCGCGACAGCACCTTCATGGTCAGGTCGCTGTCCTCGAGCGGCGGAAAGCGCACGCGCAGCGCGATGTCGAAGCCTTCACGGATGACGTCCACGCGCCGACTGGTGGCCTCCATTTCCACCGTCACTTCCGGGTACCGCTGCATGAACCGGACGAGCAGCGGCGCGATCAGGAAATAGATGAGTCCGGGCGGGCAGCTCAGACGCACCGTTCCCCGCGGTTCGTCTCGAAAGCGTTCGATGACCTCCTGGGCGGCCTCGGCCTCCACCAGCATGGCGACACAGTGCCGGTGGTACTCCTGTCCGAGCTCCGACACGGCGAAACGCCGCGTCGAGCGGTTGATCAGGCGGGTGCCCAGGCGTTCTTCCAGTGACGCGATGCGCCGGCTCAGCTTCGACTTCGGGACGCCCAGGGCCCGTGCGGCGGGCGCGAATCCGCCGTGCTCCACGACCTTGACGAAGTAGTAGAGGTCATTGAGGTCCTGCATGGGAGCATATCGTTCCGCTGATGGAACGCTGAGTTTAAGTTTTGCTCACTACTCGATCCAGTGTTCCGTGCATATCTTTGGTGCCGGATGCAACAGTGGCCGAATCGATCGGCAAGGAGAAACTCCGGTGAAAAAGATCCACGCCATCTTCAGCCCTCCCCGCGGTCACTGGGTCGGTGACGGCTTTCCCGTGCGATCGCTTCTGTCCTGCGATCGCATGGGCGCCGCGAACATCAGTCCGTTCCTGCTGCTGGACCATGCCGGCCCGGCGGAGTTCACCCCGTCGCGCCGGCCGCGGGGCGTCGGCGCGCACCCGCACCGCGGATTCGAGACCGTAACTCTGGTCTACAGGGGCGAACTCGAGCATCGCGATTCGAGCGGTGGCGGCGGTCGAATCGGCGAAGGCGACGTGCAGTGGATGACGGCCGGGGCCGGCGTCGTGCACGAGGAATTCCATTCGCCGGCGTTCACTGAAAAGGGCGGCACCCTGGAGATGGTGCAGCTCTGGGTGAATCTTCCGGCCCGCCACAAGAACGCGCCGCCCGCCTACCAGACCCTGATGTCCGCGGACATTCCCGTCGTGCGGCTCGATGACGACGGCAGTTCGCTGCGCGTCGTGGCCGGCGAGTACGGCGGCAAGCGCGGACCGGCGAAGACGTTCACGCCTATCAACGTCTGGGACGCGCACTTGTCATCGGACAGCGACGTGTCGCTCGACGCGCCCGACGGCCACACCACGCTGGTCGTCGTGCTCGAGGGTGCCGTGCTGGTCAACGGCAGCGAGGTCGTTCGCCAAGGCGAGATCGTGTGTTTTCAACGCGACGGGCGGGACATCCGCCTGGAGGCGAACAACGACACGCGGGTTCTGGTGCTGACCGGAGTTCCCATCGACGAACCGGTCGTTGCCCGCGGGCCGTTCGTCATGAACACCGTCGAAGAGATCAACCAGGCCTTCGCCGACTTCCACCGCGGCAGGTTCGGCGCGCTTCAGTCCGGGGGAATCGGCGGATTCTCCCGGCTGCAAACCCGGCGTACGCCGGATCAATCCCAAACCAACTCCCAGGAGACGACATCATGGCCTTCAAGTACAACCGGCTCGACAAGGACGACGTCGCGCTGCTCATGGTCGACCATCAGGCCGGCCTTTTGTCCCTCGTCAGGGACTTCAGTCCGGACGACTTCAGGAACAACGTGCTGGCACTTGCCGAGATCGCGAAGTTCTTCGACATCCCGACCATCCTGACCACCAGCTTCGAGGACGGACCGAACGGACCCATGGTGCCCGAGCTCAAGGCGATATTTCCGGATGCGCCGTACTTCGCGCGTCCGGGCCAGATCAATGCCTGGGACAACGACGACTTCGTCAACGCCGTCAAGGCCACCGGAAGGCGGCAGCTGCTCGTCGCCGGCGTCGTCACCGAGGTGTGCGTCAGCTTCCCGGTGCTGTCCGCGCTCGAGGAAGGCTTCGAAGTGTTCGTCGTCACCGACGCCTCGGGGACTTTCAACCGGACGACTCGCGATGCCGCATGGGAGCGCATGTCGCAGGCGGGTGCGCAACTGATGACCTGGTTCGCGGTCGGCTGCGAGTTGCACCGAGACTGGCGCAACGACGTCGAGGGCTTCGGCGGCCTCCTCGCCTCTCACCTGCCCAACTACGCCAACCTGATCCAGAGCTACACGGCCCGGAAGTCCTGACCGGAGCGCGGAAAAAAGAAAAAAGGGGACGGAGGGATTATCTTTTAATCCCTCCGTCCCCTTTTTCCGGATCGGTATACTGTCCCCGCTGTACCGTGACCCGATTCCATGATGCAATCGCTGCACATCGACTCCATTGGCCCTATGGCATTTGCCGGGACGGTGACCGTTGCCGTGTCGTCGCACGATCGCGGCGCGCTGGCGTGGCTGTCGGAGTACGTCGAGCCGTGGTTCACGAGTACTCAGCGCGCGGCCGACTGGCAACTGCATTTGTCGGCCGCGCCGAGGCCGTGGAGCCGTTTCGATACCGGCGGATTCGGTGCGCTCGACGACCGGGCGTGCTTCCGACTCGACAGCGGCGTAGTCAGCCTTCCCGCGGCGGAACGTGCCGGGGGCCTTCGCGTTGCCGATCGGGAGCGCTCGTGTTTCTTCGACCTCGTGCCCGGGCGCGTGGATCTCGTCGGCGCAGCGGATTCGCGTCGCTGGCGCTTTGGCGCGGTGCTCATATTGCTCGGAATCATCGCCGCCCGAATGCGACGCACCGCGCTCGACCTGCACGCCGCCGCGCTCGATCGCGGCGGCCGGGGAATCCTGGTCGCGGGCCCCAAGGGTGCGGGCAAGACGACGCTGGCGACCTACCTGCTCGCTGCGGGTGGATGTTCCCTGGTGGCGAACGATCGCGTGTTCGTTGTGGGGCCGGCGTCGGCTCCCGTCGTTCACGGCGCGCCCACGCCGGTAAAAATCCGTGCCGGGACGTTGCGGGAGTTTCCCGCGCTGCTGAAGAATTTCCCGCCGCTGGAGCGCCCCTACCTGTTTCGCCGCGAGGAGTACGCGTCGGCGAGGCGAGCGTCGGGCGACTGGCGCCGACGGGAGCTGGCGATGAGCCCGTCGCAGTTTCTCGGCCAGCTCGGCGCCGAGGCGCGCGCATCGACCACCGTCGCCCTCGTCGTGCTGCCGCAAGTTCAGGACGATCACCCGGGCTGGTCGTTGATTCGGCTGTCGGACGATGAACTGCGATCGGCACTTGGCGCCAACCGGTACGGCGCGTACTCCGACCGTCGGGAGGCGACCATTTTCGAGGAGCTCGAAGACGGGTCGGCTGCGGATTCGGCGGCGCTCGTCGAGTCGATGATGCAATGCGGCCGGGGATTCCGGCTTGTCCTGGGCCGCGGGGCCTTTGCCTCGCGTGCCCTGGCCGAGCGCCTGTTCGCCCTGGCCGATGACGTCGGTGCGCCGTGACGGTGGCACGTAGGGAGACCATCGCCGATGCACTTGGCCGGCACGGCTGTCGGCCCCGGCGCGTCGAGCCGCTGTCTCCGCTCGGCGATCGGAAGGGTCGCCGGCTCGCCTATCGCGTGGACCTCCGCGACGGGGCGACGATGAAGGTCCGTGAATACGAGGACGAGGACACGGCGCGCTCGGTGTTCGAACTGAACGCCGACCTCGGGCCTGTCTTCGCAGGTGTCGTCGCACGCTACGGTTGCGTGGTGATCGAAGAGTGGATCGAGGGTGAGTCGCTGGCGCCACGCGACGAGTACCGTGCGATCGAGGAAGCGGGCGCGATTCTAGGTCGTCTGCACGCTTCGCACCCGCAGCGCTCGTCGGGCAGGGTCGACACCGGTCGCTGGCGCCGCGAGGCCGTCGCCGACCTGGATCTCCTGCGGCAGGCAGGTTGCGTCCGGCGCGGCGACGCGGACCTCTTGCTAGGCGTCGTCGAAGAGACCGATCCCGGCGAAGCCTCAACCGCGGTAATTCATTTCGATTTCTGCGCCGAGAACATGATCCGCGACGGCAGCGGCGCATTGCGCGTGGTCGACAACGAGCTGCTGTGCATCGGCCCGCGCGGGCTCGATCTCGGCAGGACGTTTCACCGCTGGCCCGCCGCCGCGGAGAACTGGTCGCGCTTCTTCGCGGGTTACCAGTCGCAGGCGGGCGATCCCGGGGCGGCACGCTTCTGGCGCATCGTCGCGGCGCTGCTCGGCGCCCGGGTGTTCCTTCAGCGCTGCCCCGAGCGCCTCCCCGCCACCATCGAGCACCTGCAAGCACTGGCGTGCCCGGACAAGACCGCGACGTGGCCCGGCTCATGATCAGTCCCGTGGACACGGGCGGCCGACGACGGCCTGGCATCCCAATGCCTGGTGACTTCGACGACAACCTGGGGGTGCTCGCGTCAATGCTGGCCGGCGACGCAGAGGGTGCCGCGCGGTGCCTGGAGTACCGTTGCCCGGCTCCCGAGCGCTTTCTGCGCTTCGTGGAGCGTCACCGACTCGCCGGCTACCTGCTCGATTTCCTGGACCACCCGGGGAATCGCCCCGAAGCCGGGAGCCGGATTCGCCGCGCGATCGGGGAGAAGGCCCTTGGGCCGATCATCCGCGCCCGCGCGGAACGGCGCGAGGTACAGGCGCGGCTGCTCGACGAGCTGGAGTCGCTCTGGCCGGCGCTTCAGGATCGCGGCATCGAGGTCATTCTGCTCAAGGGACCCCACCTCGGCGCGCGGTTCCACGGCGGGGCCGACCGCCGACCGTTTCTCGACCTGGACCTGCTGGTGCGCCGCGAACAGCTCACCGCCGCGGAGCGTGCGCTGCGCCAGCTCGGCTACGCGCGCCTGTCGCGGCCGCTGCCCGGCCGGCGGCTGACGCACGCGTTCGCCCACGCCTTCGACTACGCAAGGGCCGGCCGGCACGTGGACCTTCACTGGGCCTTCGCCGCGCACGTGTCCTACCGCATCGATTACGACGGAATCTTCAGCCGGCGGCGAGTCCTTCGCCTCGGTGGATACGAAATGGCCGTGCTGGCCGACGAGGACGCCCTGCACTTCCAGCTGCTCGGCATGTTCGAGGACCTCGCCCGCGGCACCGCGCGACTGAGGGCGTTCGTGGATCTGTACCGCATGCTGGTCGGGCTCGACGGGAGCGTCGACTGGCAGGCGTTCTGGCGGTCGCGGCGCGAGGAGCGCACGCTCGGCGTCTGCCGATCGGCGCTTTGGGTGTTCCTGTCGCTGTTCGGCGGCGACGGTCGGTTCGAGTGCTCCGCGGCGTCCGCGGCAGTGGCGGCACCTGACCGGTCGCGGGCCGCGCGGCTGGTCGAGGCGGCGCCCGGTTCGCTCGCCAACAAGACCTGGGGCGCGGGCGGCTACGA
Source organism: uncultured Gammaproteobacteria bacterium (assembly GCA_965652415.1). Taxonomy (GTDB): domain Bacteria; phylum Pseudomonadota; class Gammaproteobacteria; order Arenicellales; family CAJQKF01; genus BQJD01. The sequence continues at coordinate 24,148 of CBFGVH010000041.1, forward strand.
GTGCCCGCGCGCGTTGTCAGCGGCGTGGTGGCTGGTTTCCCTGCCGTTCCGCCTCGCGGTGTACCAGCCTGGAATTCGGCGGCAGCGGCGCGCGCTGCGGGGCCGCCCGGCCTGAGCGTTCGGTCCCGTCCGGCACGCGGGCCGTTCAGCGTCGAACCATCGCCACGATGTCGTCGAGTATGGCGGCCCGGTTGCCGAGGGTCGCGAGCTCCCAGCACCGCGCCTGCGCGAGGCGTTCACGGACGCCGTCGCGTCGGGCCTCGAGCCGGTCGAAGGCGGCGAGTACTTCATCGGTTCGCGGCGGCGTCAGGGGTTCGGGGCAGACGGCCTCGGCCAGGCCGAGCGCCTGGCAGCGCTCGGCAAGGGACGGCTGGTCGCTGAAGAACGGCAACGACAGCATGGGAACCTCGTGGAACACCGCCTCGTGGGTCGACTTCAGGCCGTGGTGGGTCACCATGAGATCGGTGCCTTCAAGGACCTTCCACTGGTCGATCTCGTCGTCCACCGCAACTCCGGCTCGGGCGAGCTCGTCGCGCCATGCTGCCGGCGCCCGGTGCCAGCCGCCGAGGCCGACGACCACCTCGGCGCCGCGACGGCGTCCCAGGGCGGTGGCGACGCGGTGAATGCATTCGAGACCGATGTCGGCGAAGTAGTCCCAGACCACCGTGCCGAAGGCGATGCAGACCCGCGGCCTCGACGACGCTTCGCGCGGCTCGGGAATGCCGTCGGCTTCCACGCCCCACGGCAGGGAACCAAAGAATCTCACTGGCTCGAACGCGGTCCGCTCCGCGGGGGCAAGGAACGGCGCCGGCTCGCAGTAGAGGTTCAGGTACGGGCTCCTCGCCGACAGGTACCAGAACGGGTTCGCGTCCTCGAGCCCGTAGTCCTGGACGAGGATGCCGACGGCCTCGGTGCAGGCCGGGTCGACCACGACGTTGCGGCTTTCCGTGATTGCTCGCAACTCGTCGTCGGTGCCGCTGAGACGATGCACGGGGCAGACGTTGACATGGGGTATCCCCAAGGCGTGGCCGACGAGGCGCCCGGCCACCGCGAACGTCTCGTAGACAACGAGGTCGGGGCAGGCCGACTCGATCATCGCAATGAGTTCCCGGGCGAACAGCCCGGCGTGACTGATCGACCGGCACGGATAGGGGACGGAGCGGCCGTCCGCGCGCTCGAGCGGCAAGTACCGGTACAGGTCGATGAAGCCTGCGCCGAGCGCGGCCGCCGGTTCGCGCAGGGCATTCGGTCCGTAGACGACGACGCGGTGCCCGCGGGCGAGAAGGCCGGCGACGACCGGCGCCAGCGTGCCGAAGTGCCCGATTCCCGGGCCGCAGAACGCCGCGATCGAAATCGGCGGTTCGGCACGTCGGTGGGTTGCTTTCGAGGTGGCGTCCCGGTCCGGCATTCTCATGGCTGGCTCATCCCTTCGCCGTGGCCGCGGCCGGCGACGGAGTCGTGACGCGGCCGCGCCTCGATCAGCATCCGCCCGTCCTCTACGCGCATCGTCGTCATCGGCAGGCCGGCGGCTTTGAGCAGGCGCAGGTACTCCTCCCGTGTTCGTTCGCGCCCGCCGTGCATGACCAGCATGTGCAGGTCCTGCCAGCCGTTTGCGGACGGCTCCTCCGCGAGCGCCTCGATGATCACCGCGCGCCCGCCCGGAGCAAGTGCGCGCCGGGCATTGCGTAGAATCGTGAATGCGTGTTTGTCGTCATGGTTGTGCAGGATCGCCTTGAGCAGCACGAGGTCGCCGCGCGGAATCTCCCGGAAGAAGTTCCCCGCCTCGACGGTGCAGCGATTCGACAGCCCCGCATCGTCGATGAGTCGGGCGGCATCGGCGGCGACCTCGGTTCGCTCCAGTATCACGCCCGAGACGTCGGGCCAGCGCGCCAGCAGGGACACCATCATCCGTCCCGTGCCGCCGCCGGCATCGACGATCGATCGCGCGCCGCGCGGCTCGAGATTGTCGAGGACGAACTCGACGTCGCGCCGCGACCGCCCCTCTGCCATGGCGTGAAACACCGCCGCCGACTCCGGGTCGGCGCGCCGGTGGTCCCAGGCGGATTTCCCGAACAGGTCGGGGAAGGCGGCCGCCCCGGACTGCACCGCATTCGCGAGGTTCCCCCACGGCAGCCAGGACGTCGGATGCAGCGCATGCATCAACTCGGCACGTTCACTGCCTTCGGAGCCCGCCACCAGCAGGCGCGAAGTCGGAGTCAGCGCGCAGCGCCCGTGGGCATCACGCTCGATCAGGCCGAGTTCCACCAGGGCCCGCACCAGGCGAGCCACCGCGTCGGAGTCGGCTCCGATGTCTCGCGCCAACTCTTCCGCAGTCAACGCACGCACCGCCAGCCTGTCGAAAAGGCCAAGCACCCCGCCGGCGTACAGGCACTGCGATGCACGGTAGCCATAAGCCAGGCGCAGGAGGTCTTCTCGGGGCGTGCTCACGAAGAATCGTTGGAATCGTTGGTGGAATCGTTGGGGTCAAGTCTTGACCCCTAAGCCTTGACCCCTAAGCCTCGCGGAGGTGGCGACTCTTGATCCACAGCGTCGTTGGCGAC
>CBFGVH010000042.1:0-26699 GCA_965652415.1 uncultured Gammaproteobacteria bacterium
CCGATGTCGATCTCGGGCCGGTCGCGCCGCCGGCCGACGCCTGCGCGGTGCTGGTCCAGGAACCGGCCGGTGCCATCGTCGGCGCCGCCTATTGCCCGCGCTGACGAAGCGACAGGCAACGCGTGCCGTGGGTGCCGTGGGTGCCGTGGGTGCCGTGGGTGCCGTAGGGTGGGCTTCAGCCCACCGAATCATCTAGAACAACGGCCGGGCGATCATCCCGCCGCGGGGCTCCACGGTTTCGTCGAAGACCCGCGTCAGGGTGGAGGACCGACCCGGCCACTGGCCGGAGCGGGCGCTGCCGGGCACGCCGCCCGGAGTGAATACCGCGTAGCTCGCGCGCCCGTAATGCGCGAGCCGCGCCACCGTGTTCACCGTCTCGCCGGGATCGTCCGAGGCGACCCAGAGCACGACCCGCGGCTTCCCGGCGACCTCCACGGCGTCCACCAGCGTCACCACCACGTTCGACGATGCCGGGTAAAACTCGCCGTCGATCGCGACGCCCTCTTCCGTCACCCGGTACGACGCATCGTCACCACGCAGCCAACGCGGGGCGAGCGGGTGTTCGCGACCGAGGAGCACCACCACTGCGGCGTCCCCTGTGTCGTCGACCCGCCAGCCGTGCCGGCCGGCCGCCTCGCGCGCCGCCGCCTGCATCGTGTCGTCGGAGGCGGAAACGGCCACGTCGGCGGCGCCGAACACGCGCCCGAAGGTGACTGGCCGCTCGCCGTCGTCGAGTCGGCGAAACAGGTCGAAATCGGGATCGACGTCGATGCGCGCGGCGGCCGCCTCGAGGTCGAGACTGAACGACTGGCGAGCCTCGGTCACGTCGATCACCTCGCGGCTGACACGCCCGGCCGCGTCGATCACTCGCACAGGCACCCGAAGCCGCCACGGCGGCGTGTGGGCCTGCACGATGTCGAAGCGAACCGTGTGCCCGGAGTCCCCGAGTTCACGCACCGCGCCGTCGATGGCCAGGTCGGGGGCGCCGGTGCGATCGAGCCACTGGTCGAAGAACGCCCCGAGGGCACAGGCGCAGGCCGCCTCGAAAGCCCCGCGCACGTCGTCGAAGCCGGCACGTCGAAACAGGAACCCGTCGTACAGGCGTCGCAAGCCGTCGAGGAACACCTCGTCGCCGAGCCGGCCGCGCAGCATGTGGAACAGGAACATGCCCTTGCCGTAGCCGACCGAGCGCGCGGCGCGGTCGCGGTGGCCGGCGAAGCCCGACAACGGAAGGTCGCCGCCGCCGGCAGCGAAATCGTGCCACGAGAGCAGCGTGTCGAGGCGGTACCGGCGGCCCTCGCCGCGGCGCTCGGCGACGAGGTGGTCGGCGAGGTAGGTCGTCAATGCCTCGCTCCAGTTGCCGCGCGCATCGTCGACGAACACGCCGTTGCCCCACCAGTTGTGCAGCACCTCGTGGGGAAGCGAGGTGGCGACGATGAACGGCAGGCGCATCACGCGCGAGCCGAGCAGGGTGAACGCCGGCATGCCGTAGCCGGTCTGGCGCGGATTCTCCACCACGGTGAAGCGGTGATACGGGTACGGGCCGATGGCCTCCCCGTACAAGGCAAGCCAGTGCAGGGAAGCCTCGAGCCAGGTGTGCGCAAGCGGCGGATCGTCGCGCAGCAGCCACACGTCGGCGTGTGGACCGCCCTCGTCGCGCCGGTAGCGGTTCCACGGTCCGGCCACGAGGTGGATGCCCTGCTGCGGATCGCTGCCGATCCAGTCTCCGCCGTCTTCCCCGTGCTGGTCCCGCAACCGGCCCTGGGTCAGGACGACCCAGTTTGCCGGCGCGTCGACGCGCACACTGAAGCGGTGGCGGTAGCCCGGGGCGAGCGCATGCCAGGCGTCGGCCGGACCGAGCGAGACGTGGGGCCACGAGTCCGGGTCCGCGTTGCCGCGGTAGTCGATGATCGCGCTCCTTGATCCGGCGGGGATCGGGATGACGCCGTCGGCGCCGCGCGGCACGTCGCCGACCTCGCGCCCATCGACTACCACGCGCGTCACCGCGAGTGCCGGGGCGAGAACGAGGTCGGGCAGCTCTGCCGGATTTCCCGTTGCGCCATCGACCGTCATGACATGGTCGGTGACGTCGAAGGCACGCGCCGCCTCGTCGAACCTGATGGAGAGTTCATGCTCGATGATGGGCCCGTCGGCTATAGTGGCCGTCGCGTACATGAGCAACAGCGAGCATACGACGTGCCTGGCAAGCAATTTTCCAACCTCGTGAACCCGGCGAACATCGCGGCATGCCTCGCGGCCTGCGCGGCGCTGGTCCTTGCGCCCGGCGTCGCGGCGACCGACGATGTCGAGACCGCCTTCAGCGATGGCGTCGCCGCGCGCCTCGACGAGGCCGCGCGCGCCGTCAGCCGGATTGCGCCCCCGGCGGCGGTGTACGTTGGCGAAGTGCACGACCGCCTGCCCTATCACGTCAACCAGCTGGCGGTGATCACCGCGCTGGCCGACACCGGCCACGAGGTCGCCATCGGACTTGAGATGATCCAGACTCCATTTCAGGACGTTCTCGACGACTACGTCGCCGGGCGCTTCGACTTCGAGGGCATGCTTGCACGCAGCGAATACTACACCCGCTGGGGCTACGACCCGCGGCTGTACCAGCCGATCTTCGAGTTCGCCCGCCGCAACAACCTGCCGCTGGTCGCCCTCAACGCCGCGCGCGAAGTGACGGTGCGCGTGCGCGAAGTAGGACTCGCCGGCCTGGCGGGCGACGAGCGCGCCGCGTTGCCGGCCGTGCTGACACCGCCCCACGACGCCTACCGCGCGCTGCTCGAGCACGTCTTCAGGCAGCATGAGGAAGCCTATGACGGCGGCCTCGACCGCTTCATCGACGTTCAGCTCGCCTGGGACGAGACCATGGGATACACAGGCGCGCGCTTCCTGGCCGAGCACCCCGATCACGTGCTGGTGGTACTCGCCGGCGTGCAGCACGTCGCCCACGGCCACGGCATCCCGCATCGGCTAACCCGCCACGTACGCGCGTCGAACACGATCGTCCTGAGCACTGTCGAGAAGGAAACGATGCCCGGCAGCGCGGACGTCTACCTGGAGCTGGCGGACGCCGAGTTGCCCGACACGGGCCGTATGGGCGTCCTGATACGATCCGCCGACGGCGCCGTGGTGGACGGCTTCGCCGACGACAGCCCCGCCGCGCGCGCCGGCATGCGCCGCGACGACGTCATCGTCGAGATCGACGGCCGCGTCATCGACCGCTTCGAGGACGTGCGCCTGGCCCTTTGGGACAAGAGTCCCGGTGACGTTGTCCAGCTGGCGGTGCGTCGAGGCGGCGACGAACGCGTGGAACTGTCGTTCGAGTTGTATTGAACGACGACGTTACAGCAATGCCCGCTACCGGAACTCCCCGTAGAACTGGATGCCGAAGATGTCCACGCTCGATTCGTAATCGCCGCGCAGCGTATCGGTGAACGCGCCGGGGCGGCTGGAGACGAGGTTGATGGTGTTGACCATGCTGGAGTCCTCGCCGACCACGTGGGCGTAGCCGAAGTCGATGCGCGAGCTCTCGCCAACCGCGAACGACAACCCGAGGGTGAACCAGTCGCGGTCCGAATCGGGCACCCGGGGGGTACGGTTCTCGTCGGCCGGGATCGGCGCCTCGTCGCGGGCGTAACCCAGGCGCACCGTCCATCGGTCGTTGATGTGGTGCCGCACGCCGATGCTGTACATCGCCACGTCCTCCCACTGGTAATCGGCGACGCTGTCGGGCATGCCCAGGGTTTCGATGCGAAGCTCGGGCAGGTCGCTCCACTTGGTCCAGCGCACGCCGCCGGAGATCTCCGTGGCGGGGCTCATCTCGTGGGAGATCGAGGCGTAGATGGTCTCGGGAAAGGTGGCTTCGGAACTGATCGGCAAGGAGTCCGGTGCACCCGGCACACCGGAGAAGCGCACCCGCCCTTCGAGTTCGTGCTCGATCTTCGATCGGTAGCCCAGGCCAAGTCGGGTGTTGTCTCCCGGTTCGAACATCACGCCGAGATTGAATCCGACCTCGGTATCGTCGCCCTTGAGCTTCGCCTCGCCGTCCGGCACGCCCGGCCCGCGGAACACGGCCTGGCTCAACTCGGCGTCGACCTTCTGCACGCTGACGCCGGCACCCAGGCTGAGCCGCTCACCGACCCGGAAGGCAAAGCCCGGATTGACGTTGACCGCCTGCACTTCGGACCTCAACGCGTGGTAGCGCCCGATCCAGCCGTCGTCGTAATCCGTGGCGAGGCCGAACGGCACCGAGACGGAAAGTCCCCACTTGAAGTCGTCGCCGCTCGACGTGTAGTAGAAGGCCGGCACCACCACGTCGTCGCCGCCGTCGGCGTCGGGGCCCGACGAGGGGACGGTCACTCCCGCAAGGCGGCGGGTCGAACCGGTGTTGGTGAACTCGGACTTGCCGGAGATGAAGCTGGCGCCGAACTGCACCTGTCGCTCGCCGTTGGCGAGCAGGCCCGCCGGGTTGTAGAACAGGTTGGAGGCATCGTCGCGGGCGATGCCGGCGCCGGCGAACGCCTGCCCCATGCCGGCCACCGTCTGTTCGCTGATCTGGAAACCGGCCGCGACGGCCGCGCTGCCGGTCAGTGCCATGGCGATGCCGAGCGAGGCCGCCGCCGAACGATGATGATTCATGGAATCGCCCCTCATCCGAAGTGTTGTTCGTTGTACAGGCAAGGCCCGACCGTCTTCCCTGTTCGTCGCCGACCCTCCCGACTCCCGCGCGAAGTTTAGCAAATTGCCGAGGATTGCACCGCCGCGCGTCTCACCGGGTGCGCACGTCGTAGACGCCGCCGTTTTGAAGCGGCGTGGTCTCGATGAGCCGTATCATCGCCTCGGCCGCGTCGCGGGGCGTCGCAAGCTTGCCCCCTTCCTTGAGCGCGGTGAATTTTCCGATCTGGGGAAAGTCCGCCGGATCGCTGGCGCGGATCGCATCCTGCATGGCGGTATCGACCACGCCCGGCGCGATGGCGATCACCGTGGCCGGGTGAGGCGCCCCGCGCTGCTCCAGCCCCGCGCAACGCGTGAAATGGTCGAGCCCGGCCTTTCCGGCGCAATAGGTGCTCCAGCCGTGGTACGGCGTGGACGCTGCCCCGGAAGACACGTTGACCACCAGCTTGGGAAGATCGGCATCGGCGAAACGGCGGATGAAGCCGCCGGTAACGAGCATCGGCGCGGTGAGGTTGAGGCGGATCGCGGCATCGACCTGCCCCGCGTCACAACGCCAGGCCGGCGCGATCGGCGCCACGGTGCCCGCGTTGTTCAACACCAGAAGGCAGCGCGGACTGCGTTCGGCGACGAACCGTGTAAAACCGTCCAGCAGGTCGTCGATGGAGTACGGGTCGGAGAGGTCGGCGGCGACCGCCTGCGCGTCGCGATAGCGCTCGACGATGGCGCTTCGGGCGACCAGGAACAGGGATGCGCCGCGTGTGTCCAGCGCCCGCGCCAGCGAGGCGCCGAGCCCACGCGAAGCGCCGGTGACCAGGCAGGCGGCATTGTCGATGTTCGTCATGGATTCTCCGGCGGGCAGCGAGCGATGCCGCCGAAGATACATCCGCCGCGTACACGAAAAAAGCCCCGCCCGAAGGCGGGGCCGTGTCTTCTCGCCCGCGCACCGGAAGGTTGCCGCCGGACGATCTCCTCCAGTTCGTTCGTTTCATTGACGGGGCCATGGGGCCGGCTGCCGGCGTAGATTAGCGGCTCGCGAGAATTTTCGCCAGAGGTTCGTATCGGCACTCAACACGTCTCTTGAAGGGCACCCTGCACGCCGCCGGGCGCCGGCGAAGTTTCGAACCAACGAGGGTTTGCGCTACAGTTACAGGTTTTCCCCGGCCCGAAGCGCCCTCGCCAACCATCGGAACCGCTCATGGACTCGCCCCACGCCGCCACCGCTGATTATCGCATCTCGGAGGAGCCCTACTACGCGCCGCAGGGCGACGAGATCGCCGTGTTCGAGGCCGCCTGCGACAACCGCATCCCGGTGCTGCTCAAGGGGCCGACGGGCTGCGGCAAGACGCGCTTCATGGAGCACATGGCGTGGCGGCTCGACCGGCCGCTGATCACGGTGTCCTGCCACGACGACCTGACCGCCGCGGACCTCGTCGGCCGCTACCTGATCGTCGGCGGCGAGACGCGATGGATCGACGGGCCGCTGGCGCGCGCGGTGCGCGACGGCGCCATCTGCTACCTCGACGAGGTGGTCGAGGCGCGCAAGGACACCACGGTGGTGATCCACCCGCTTGCCGACGATCGCCGCGTGCTACCGATCGAGAAGACCGGCGAACTGCTTCGCGCCGACGAACGCTTCTGCCTGGCCATCTCCTACAACCCGGGCTACCAGAGCGTGCTCAAGGATCTGAAGCAGAGCACCCGGCAGCGCTTCGTCGCCATCGAGTTCAACTATCCGCACCCGGCGCTCGAAACCGAGATCGTGATGCGCGAAACCGGCCTCGACCAGGCCACCGCGGCGACCCTGGTCAAGTATGCCGGCATGACCCGCAACCTCAAGGGCAACGGGCTCGACGAAGGCGCCAGCACGCGCCTTTTGGTGCACACGGGCAAGCTCATCGTCAGCGGCATCGAGCCGCGCGCGGCCTGCCGCAGCGCCATCGCCGAGGCGCTGACCGACGAGCCCGACATGCTGGCGGCGGTCAACGAACTCGGTGCGGCGCTGTTCTGACGACGCCGCACGTGTATCGAAAAGTTCCATGCCGCTGAGCCCCGCCGAGCTCGAGTCCAGCCTCGAGGATTCCCTCGATGCCGTGCTGTCGTCGCGCCGCACCGTGTCCGCCCCGGCACGCGAACTCGCAGAACTCGACGACGCGGAGCAGCGCTTCGCCCTGAAGTGGCTCGACGTCGTGTGCGCCAGCAACGCCGAGCTCGGGTACCACTTCATCACCCGCGCCGCCGGTGCCCTGTCGCGCCTGCCGCTGGCCGACGCCGAGGCCTGGGTGGTCGAGGCGCTCGACGTCTACGACCGCCAGGGCCTGTTCCCCGCCACAGCGGCCCTGTCCGATCTCGATGCCTTCCTCGCGGCACGCGCCACGCGCGAGCGCGGAGTGAACCTGGACACCCAGCGCGGCTTCATAGAGCGTTTTCTCCGCGGCTTGTCGGGGCGCGGCATGAAGGTCGCCGCCGGCGACGACGCCCACACCGACACCGAGACGGTGTTCCTGCCGCGCGCGATCGACCGCGCCGATACGCCGGCCGGCAACCGGCTGCTGTACAAGGCGATGGCGACGCACCTTTGGGCCATGAACCGCTTCGGCACCTTTCGGCGCCCGGCCCCCGACGCGCCGACCCTGCGCGAGCGCCTCTCGGCGTTCGACGACGCGCCCGGCGCCGCGCGCCTTTTCTACAACCTCGAGGCGGTGCGTCTCGACGCCTGCATTGCCCGCGAGCTGCCCGGCCTCGCGCGCGAGATCGAGCGGGTGTTTCCGCCGCGGATCGGCGCCGAGCTGGCGCCGGCGGCGGCCGACCTCGCGCGTCCCGACGCCACGGTGGAGGACACCCTTCGCTGGACCCGGGAACTCGCCGCGCGGCGCATCGCCGGCGCGCCGCTCAGGCCCTACCAGGGATACGGCGACCTCGAGGCGGCGGAAACGCTGACTGCCGAGCGGCTCGACGAGGACCGCGACGCCCTGCAGCGATTGATCCAGGACCTGATCGACCAGATGCAGCGCGACGATCTCGCTCCCGAAGGCGACGAGGATGCCGACATCGAGCTCGACTTCGACCAGGACGGCCCGGCAACGCAGTACCGGCTGATGGTGGGCGGCAAGCCGCTGGCGGTACCGGTGGCGCTTCGCGAACGAATCGATTCCATCCTGCAGGACCTCGACTCGGTGCCCGAGGACTGGATCACGGCCGACGGCGAGCCCGGGGACGAAGCCGCCGAAGGCGAGCTCGGTGAACTCCACGAGCCGGCGAGCGGCGACCCGATGTTCGTCTACGACGAGTGGGACTACCAGCGCGGCCACTACCGCAAGGACTGGTGCGTGCTGTACGAACGCGAGGTGCCCCGCGACGACCCCGGGTTCTACCGGCAGACCCTCGCAAGGCATCACGGCATCGCCCTCGACCTCAGGCGCGCCTTCGAGATGCTGCGCGACACGCGACAGACCCTGAGGCGCCAGCCCCAGGGCGAGGACATCGACATCGACGCCGCGGTCGACGCCGCCACCGACCACCGGCTCGGACGCGAACTGTCCGATCGGCTGTTCATCAAGACGCACCGCCACGAGCGCGACATCGCGGTCATGTTCATGGTCGACCTGTCCGGCTCCACCAAGGGCTGGATCGTCGACGCCGAGCGCGAGGCTCTGGTGCTGCTGTGCGAGGCGCTCGAGATCCTCGGCGACCGCTACGGCATCTACGGCTTCTCCGGCATGACGCGCAAGCGCTGCGAGCTGTTCCGCATCAAGCGCCTTGGCGAACCGCTCGGCGACGACGTCAAGGCGCGCATCGCCGGCATCATGCCCCGAGACTACACCCGCATGGGCGTGACCATCCGCCATCTCACCCGGCTCATGGACGAGGTCGACGCGCGCACCCGGCTGCTGATCACGCTGTCGGACGGCAAGCCGGACGACTACGACGGCTACCGCGGCGACTACGGCATCGAGGACACCCGCAAGGCGCTGATCGAGGCGCGCAACCGGGGCATTCACCCGTTCTGCATCACCATCGACCGCCGCGCCGGCGAGTACCTGCCGCACATGTACGGCGCCGTCAACTACACCGTGGTCGACGACGTGCGCAAGCTGCCGGCCGAGGTGTCGAAGGTCTACTGCCGTCTGACGCGGTAGCCGCGCGCGCCTCGCCGGCGTACCATTGCGTCATCCACCCCAGCGAAGTCCTGTCATGCTCGTCACGTTCACCTGCAAGGCCCACGCCGACGTCACCATGTTCGGCGACGTCGCCAAGAAGCTGCTCGCCATCATGGGCCACAGCGGAACCATCCCCGGGGCGATCCGCCCCGACGACATCCCCGAGGCACTGGAGAAGCTGCGCCAGGCCGTTGCCGACGACCCGGAGGCGGATGACGCCGGCGACGATGATCGCAAGGTCAGCCTCTCGCGTCGCGCATGGCCGTTGATCGAGCTGCTCACCGCGGCCGAGCGCGATGGCAGCCTGGTGATGTGGGACCGTTACGGAGGCTGACGCACGGGCGGCGCAAACCGCTACCGGACGACGGCTAACGATCGCCGCGCGCCGCCTCGCCCCCGGCGGCGTCACGCTCACGCCAGCCGAGCAGCCCGACGCGCTCGTACAGCCACGGATACTGGCGCACCATCTTGCCGGCCTGGTTGAGGCGGTAGCCGAACAGGCCGATGGCTGCGATCACCGCGGTGTCGACGAGGTAGCCGGACACCGACAGCAACTCGCCGTCGAACAGCGCGAATGTCAGGAAGCGGTCGGCGAAGCCGAGCAGCACGCAGTAGACCACGATGTGCCACCAGGGCTTCCAGGTGTTGGCGAGCGCCTGGCCGGTCATGTAGGCGGCGAAGCCCATGACGCACAAGGTGATGGTGATGAACACGCCGACGCTGGTGCCGAGGATCGCTTCCATGGAATCAGTACCGGTAAGTTGGCGAGGCGGGTCCGGTCAATGGCGTTGACCTCCCTCCAGGTAGGCGGCGCGGATGCCCTTGTCGGCGAGCAGTTCGCGGCCGGTGCCGGACATCACCACGGAGCCGTTCGCCATGACGTAGCCGCGGTGCGCCAGGCGCAGCGCGTGGTAGGCATTCTGCTCGACCAGGAACACCGTCATGCCCTGGGACTCGTTGATCTCGCGGATGATGGAGAAGATCTGCTTGACCAGCATCGGCGCCAGGCCCAGGGACGGCTCGTCGAGCAGGAGCAACCGCGGGCGGCTCATCAGTGCGCGGCCGATCGCCAGCATCTGCTGCTCACCGCCGGAGAGCGTGCCGCCGCGCTGGTGGCGGCGCTCGGCAAGAAGCGGATACAGCCCGAACACCCGCTCGATGTCGGCCTCGAAATGCGCGGGATCGGTGCCGCTTGCGCCGATCTGCAGGTTTTCGAGCACCGTCATGAACGGGAAGATGCGCCGTCCCTCCGGAGACTGCGCGATGCCGAGCCGAACGATCTCGTGGGTGGGCAGGCGGGTGATGTCGCGGCCGTCGAACACGATGCGCCCGCGGGCGGCTCGGCGATCGCCGCAGACGGTCATCAGCAGCGTGGTCTTGCCCGCGCCGTTGGCGCCGATCAGCGACACGATCTCGCCCTCTCGCACCTCGACATCCACACCCTGCAACGCCTCGATGCGGCCGTAGAAAGTGTGCACGCCGCTGACCGTCAGCAGCGGTGCCGCGCCGGCGGCCGGGCCGCTATGCGTCGTCACGCGCCGCTTCCGCGAGGTCCCGCGCCACTTCCGGCGGCAGCTCCTCGTCCTCTTCCTCGCCGAGGTAGGCGCGGATCACCGCCGGGTCGTTGCGCACCGACTCGGGGTTGCCCTCCGCGATCTTGCGCCCGTAGTCCAGCACCACGATGTGGTCCGAGATCTCCATGACCACGTCCATGTGGTGCTCGATCAGCAGCACGCCGATACGTTCGCGCTCGCGGATCGACATCAAGAGCTCGGTGAGTTCGTGGGACTCGCGAGGATTGAGTCCGGCGGCGGGCTCGTCGAGGCACAGCAGCACGGGCCGCGTGCACATCGCGCGCGCGATTTCGAGGAGCCGCTGCGCGCCGTAGGGGAGATTGCCGGCCTCGGTGTCCGCCCGATTCTCAAGGCCGATGCGCCGCAGCCAGCCGCGCGCCAGCTCGACCGCCTGTTCCTCGGCGTCGCGGTAGCGCTTCAGGCCGAGCAGTCCGAACACGCTGTAGCCGGATGCCTGCATGAGCGCGTTGTGCTGCGCCACCACGAGGTTCTCGAGCACGGACATGGCGGGAAACAGCCGGATGTTCTGGAAGGTGCGCGCGACCTGCGCCAGCCTGGGGATCTCGTAGCCCTCCATGCGCTCGAGCAGGAATTCGCCGCGCTCCGGATGAGTCAGCGTGAGCCGGCCCTCGGTAGGCTTGTAGAAGCCGGTGAGGCAGTTGAATACCGTGGTCTTGCCGGCGCCGTTGGGGCCGATGATGGCGGTGATCGAGCGGTCGGCCGCGCTGAACGAGACGTCGTTGACCGCCACCAACCCGCCAAAGCGAAGCGTCAGGTGCTCGACGTTCAGAAGCGGCGCCGCCCCCGCCGCGGCGATTGCGCGCACCGGTGTCACCCGCCGTCTCCGGGCCCGGTCCTGCCGGACAGGCGGATCGTGGGCTCGCGGTGCGCCAGCAGGCCGCGCGGCCGCCATACCATGATGCTCACCATGGCCGCACCGAATGCGAGCATGCGGTATTGCTGCAACTCACGGAAGAACTCCGGCAGGCCGATCAGCAGCACAGCCGCGAGCACCACGCCCACCTGGCTGCCGAATCCGCCGAGCACCACGATGGCCAGGATGATGGCGGACTCGATGAACGTGAAGCTCTCCGGGCTGATGAACCCCTGGCGGGTGGCGAAGAACGCGCCACCGAAGCCGCCGAACATGGCACCGATGGCGAAGGCCGTGAGCTTGGTGTTGCGCGGATTGATGCCCAGGCTCTTGCAGGCGATCTCGTCCTCGCGCAGAGCCTCCCAGGCCCGCCCCACCGGCAGCCTGCGGATACGCAGCGTGAACAGGTTCGTGACCAGGGCCAGGATGAGTATCAGGTAATACAGGAAGATGATGCGATCGATCGGCGAGTACTCGAGACCGAAGTACCCGTGAAATGTCTGCGCGCCCTCGCCTCCTCCGCGCTCGAATGTCAGGCCGAACAGGCTCGGCCGCGGAATGCCGGACAACCCGTTGGGCCCGCCGGTGAACTCGTACCAGTTGAGCAGGATGATGCGGATCATCTCGCCGAAGCCGAGCGTCACGATGGCGAGGTAGTCGCCGCGCAGCCGCAGCACCGGGAAGCCGAGCAGGATGCCGGCGAACGCGGCCATGATGCCGGCGAACGGCAGGCAGACCCAGAAGCCCATGTCGAAGTTCAGGGCCAGAAGCGCGTAGCTGTAGGCGCCCACCGCGTAGAATGCGACGTAGCCCAGATCCAGCAATCCGGCCAGTCCCACCACGATGTTCAGGCCCCATCCCAGCATCACGTAGGTGGCGACCAGGATGCCGATGTCCAGCAGGCGCCGGTCGGCGAACGGCATGAACGGCAGTATCACCGCCAGTGCGAGCAGCACCGGGCCGACGAATCGCGCCGCGTGCTGCACGCGTGCGCCGACGCGGTCCATGATCGCCTCGCGCTCGGCGGGCTCGATCGGTCGCGCGGCGCGCCAGGCGCGCCAACCGGCATAGCCGGTCAGCACGAGAACGAACAGGGCGATGAGCCAGTTCACCACCACCTCGCCGAACGGCAACAGCGCGGACAATCCCCAGTCGGGCGCGAATCCCGCCGACAACAGGCCGACGAGCAGGACGGCGCCGACCGGCACCCCGGCCGCGAGCACCGGCACGTACCGGCCCTCGCGCAGGAGCACCAGGGCGAAGCGCCCGGCGAACGCGACCAGGGTGGCGACGATGACGTCGGTGAAACCGAATACCACCTCCAACCCGCCGGGCACGTCACTGATGTGAAAGCCGACAAGGCCGAAGGTCAGCAGCAGGACGACGCCCGCGACGAGGGCCGACTCCTTCGCGGCGCCGGCGAGGTCGAGCGGGCCGCGCACGGAGGCGGCTTCAGGCAGTGCGACCGCCACGCCTCACACTTTCTCGACGTCCGGCTTGCCGAGCAGGCCGGTGGGCCGGAAGATGAGCACCAGCACGAGGATCGTGAATGCCGCCACGTCCTTGTACTCCACCGTGAAGTAACCAGACCAGAACGCCTCGATCAGTCCGATAAGCAGTCCGCCGAGCATGGCGCCGGGAATGGAGCCGATGCCGCCGAGCACCGCGGCGGTGAATGCCTTGATGCCAGCGAGGAATCCTATGAAGAAATCGATCACGCCGTAGATGAGCAGGAACATCATCCCGGCCACCGCCGCCAGCGATGCGCCCATGATGAACGTGAGAGAGATGGTCCTGTCCACGTTCACGCCCAGCAGCGACGCCATGCGCAGGTCCTGCTGGCAGGCGCGTTGCGCCCGGCCCAGTGCGGTGCGGCTGATGACAAGGGTGAATACCACCATGAGCGAGACCGTCATCACCATGATCAGCAGCTGCACGTAGCTCAGGTTGACGACGAACCCGTCCTGTTCCATGACCTTGAAACCGCCGCTGATCACCGGTTGCAGCGGCTTGACGCGCGCGCCCTGCAGAAGCTGCACGTAGTTCTGCAGGAAAATCGACATGCCGATGGCGGTGATCAGCGCCGCCAGGCGCGGCGAATGGCGCAGCGGACGATAGGCGACCCGCTCCAGCGTCCAGCCGTAGACCGAGGTCAGCATCATCGCCATGATCAGCACGATCAGCAGCATGAGCGGCACCCAGGTAATACCGACAGTGCCAAGCACCAGGAACGTGATGATCGAGATGAATGCACCGATCATGAAGATCTCGCCGTGGGCGAAGTTGATCATGCCGATGATGCCGTAGACCATCGTGTAGCCGATGGCGATCATGCCGTAGATCATGCCCAGGGTGAGGCCGTTGATGAGTTGCTGTACGAAGTAGGCCATCTTCTCCTTTGCGAACGCACCCCCCGATTGCGAAAAATTCTTCTCCCCATCGAAAAAGCCCGGCGCCGTGGCGCCGGGCCGTCTCGATGGATTCCGGGACCGACTACATCATGTAGTCGTACTTGCCACCGGTCCAGACGTAGAAGACGTAGCCGGGAGCGGTGACGTCGCCCTTCTCGTCGAAGCCGATCATGCCGAGCACGGTCTCGAACTCGTTGCCGTGCAGGGCCTCGATGACCTTCTCGATGTCGGTGGAACCGGCCTTCTCGACAGCCTGCGCCCAGGCCTGGATCGCTCCGTAGGTATACAGAGTGTAGCCCTCCGGCTCGTAGCCGCCGGCGCGGAACTTCTCGACCACCGGCGCGGCGATCTCGTTCTTGCGCGGATCGGGGCTGAAGGTCATCAGCGTGCCCTCGCCGGCGTCGCCCGTGATCTTCCAGAACTCCTCGGTCACCAGCGCGTCGCCGGACACCAGCTGCACGCCGTAGCCCTGCTCTCGCGCCTGGCGGACCATCAGGCCCGCTTCGGTGTGATATCCACCCACGTAGAAGACGTCGATCGCCTCTGACTTCATCTTGGATACGAGCGCCGAGTAGTCCTTCTCACCGGCGGTGTAGGCCTCGTACATGGCCTCGGTGATACCGCGGCTGTTGAGCTGCTTCTTCGTCTCGTCGGCCAGGCCCTTGCCGTAGGCCGTCTTGTCGTGGAGGATGGCGATCTTCTTGTCGGCATAGTTGTCGGCAAGGAAGTTGCCGGCCACGATGCCTTGCTGGTCGTCGCGCCCGCACACGCGGAACACGTTGTCGCCGCCCTCGTCGGTCAGCTTTGGATTGGTCGAAGCCGGGGAGATCTGCAGCAGGCCCTCCTCGGTGTAGACCTGCGAGGCGGGTATCGACGAGCCGGAGCAGAAATGCCCCGCCACGAACGACACGCCGTCGCTTGCGAACTTGTTGGCCACCGCCACCGCCTGCTTCGGATCGCAGGCGTCGTCACCCACGGCCAATTGCAGCTGCTGGCCGAGCACGCCGCCAGCCGCGTTGATGTCGGCGACCGCCATCTCGGCGCCGCGGCGCATCTGCTCGCCGAAGGAAGCGTACTGGCCGGTCATCGGACCGGCCGTTGCGATCAGGATATCGGCGAGTGCGGTGGACGCCGAGAAGACGGCGGTAACGGCCGTCGCGAACAACAACCCCTTAACTGGTTTGCCTTTCACGGAAAGAACCTCCTAATGCATTAACAAGAGTCACGACTGTCGCTTTGACTGGACCCTCGTTGGGCGCAGCCCAATGAACGGCTGCGCGGTCCACATCAGGTCTAGCCGACGTATTCCACGCCCAATCACGCAAAAAAGCAATACAATCCGACGCGCCCGAAGGCGCCGCGTGCACCGGTACTTCAACGGACTGCCCGGTCATATCAGACCAGGCGCACCAGCCGCCGGAACAGTCGCAGTTGCGCCGGCAGGTAGAACAGGTACTCGGGATGCCACTGCACCCCGTACAAGGTCCTGCCCCGGTCCGACTCAACCGCCTGCACGATGCCGTCGAGGTCGCGGCCGACCACGGTCAGTCCCGTTCCCGGTCGGTCGATGGCCTGGTGATGCAGACTGTTTACCCGGAGCTGCGTCTTGCCGCAGACGGCCGCCAGTTGGCTCCCTTCGTCGAGGCGGACCTGCTTGGTCGGCAGCAAACCCGGGCGGTTGTAGGTCAGCCGACGCAGGTCGCGAATGTCCTGGTGCAGGGAGCCGCCAAGGACCACGTTGACGAGCTGCGCGCCGCGGCAGATGCCGAGCAGCGGCAGGTCGTTGTCCAGCGCGCGGCGGATCCAGTCGATCTCGAGACGATCGCGGGCGGCACCCACCTTGACCTGGCGCGCCAGGTCGCCGCCGTAGTGCTCGGCGCCGATGTCGTCGCCGCCGCCGATGATCAGCGCATCGAGCGGCTCTCCAGGGTGCGGACTGTCGACACTGATCCGCAGCGCCCGGCCGCCGGCCAGCGCAACCGCCAACCGCGTGCACCACCACGACGGCGACAGCCGCCTAGCGGTGCCGGTCACGCCGATGCGCGGTCTTCGAGCCAACGTTCGACGAATTCGACCCAGTCGTCCCGCGCCACCCCGACGAGTGGGCGCACGCGCTCGCGCCAGGCGTCCGCCAGGGTGTCGAGATCGTCCCGGTCGGCGGCGACACGCTCGACCATGCACCAAAGGTTCCATGACTCGGCCAGCGACCAGTTGGGCTTTTCGATGTGACAGTTGGGCAACCGGTAGTGATAGGCCGGTCGCGCCTGGATGCGCGGATCGTCCACCGCCCGGGCGACCCGTTCGGGGTCGATCTCGGAGAAGATCGGCAGCAGGTCCAGGGCGCGGTTGCGGGTGGGATTGTGTTCGAGGTAGACGTCGATGAGCGATTCCACGGTCGGCCTGGAATCGGCGAGCAGCGCGTCGACGTAAGCGCGGGGATACAGGTCGATGTACGGGGTGAGCCGGCGCGTGAGATCGACCTCGTTGGCCGTCACCAGCCACCATTGCAGAAGGGCGAAGGCGGTGGCGTGGCGATACAGGGAATCCGCCTCGAGGGACGGCGCCTCGGCATTGATGTGCACGCCGAACGCGGCCAGCACCGAGTCGCCGGTACCTACCGCGCCGGCCTCGCGCAGGGCGGTCACCATGGACGTGAGGGCGTCGAGGCGGGACAGGGGAATCGGCGGGCAGACCACCTCCACGGGCACCACCACCTCGGCGGCGGACTTGAGCAGCTCGACCAGCCGATCGTCTGCGACGCCTTGATCGTCGACGCCGGATTCCGCGGCCTTGCGCTTGAGGTAGTCCCAGTCGAGCTCGACCACGAACTCGCCGAGGTCGTCGGCGTCGAGCAGGAACTTCGCCGCCGACTCGGCCCTCGCCTCGGCGCCGAGCGAATTCGCCGCCGCCCGCGCGGCCGCCTCGAGGGTGAGCCCGGCGAACTCCAGTTCGAAGCCGACCCGTCGCTCGGCACCGGCCCCGGTGCGGCGCTCGGGCGGAAGCAGGAAGCGGCCCGGGTCGCTCACCGGGCGTTGTCTCCGCCGGGCGTTTGGGCGGCGCCCGCCGTCACGTGCCCGCGTTGTTGACCACGCCGACGGGCCCGGCCTGCTCCCACGGGAACCGCGGCAGGTTGAAAAATGCCCTCGTGATGCCCTCGTTCCACTGCCTGGCGAGGTTCTGCAGCCACGGGTCATCGGCCTCGAGCTTGAAGTAGTTGCCGATCTCGAAAGAATCGTTGGCGTACATCGCGACCTCGAAGGGCGGGCCCACCGCGGCGTTCGACCGCGACGTCGCGTCCAGCGACACCAGCAGCAACCGGGCGCCGTTGGCAAGGGTGCCGGCGCGACGGCTGATGCGGTCGAGGATCGGCTTGCCGTACTTGTTCTCACCGATCTGCAGGTACGGCGTCTCTTCAGTGGCGGCGAAGTAGTTGCCCTGGGGATAGATCTGGTAAAGGCCGGACTCGTGGCCGCTGATCTGGCCGCCGAGGATCAGGGTGGTGTCGGCGCTGACGCCGCTCGCCTGCAGCGCCGGGCCGTGGTCGCCCTGCACTGCCAGGGCGATCTTGCCGACATATTCCGCTGCCTCGAACATGTAGGTCACGTTCAGCAGGTTGGGACCCGGGGCGCCGGTCTCGAGGTCCCGGTTGATGCGGTTGAGCACTTCCTGGGTGGTGGCGAGGTTGCCAGCGGACAGCAGCACGAACACCCGGTCCGGCGCCGGGTTGAAGACATGCATCTTGCTGAAGGTGGTGACGTAGTCCACCCCCGCGTTGGTACGCGAATCCGATGCGAATACCAGGCCCTCGTCGGTCATCAGGGCCACGCAGTAGGTCATCTGGCAGATCCTCGGGAAATGTCGACCGCCAGGACCGGCGTCGACTTGTGCGACGCATCACGCGTCTCCGGCTGGGTTATAGTAATACGGAAAACATGAGTGGCGTCAAAGCAAATATCGAAATGGCCATCAGAATCAGCATTCGCCACACCACCGAGTACCGGTACCGGCGGCCGGTCCAGCTGACGCCCCACCTCGTCCGCCTGCGGCCGGCGCCCCACACGCGCACCCCGGTGCACCATTTTTCGCTCAATGTGCGGCCGGGCAAGCACTTCGTCAACTGGCAGCAGGACGCCTTCGGCAACTTCGTCGCCCGCTACGTGTTCCCCGAGCCGACCCGCCTGTTCGAGGTCGACGTCGGCATCGTCGCCGACCTGGTGACCATCAACCCGTTCGACTTCTTCCTCGAGGACTACGCCGGGAGCTGGCCCTTCGAGTACCCGCCGCAGCTGGCCCGGGAGCTCGCGCCTTACTTCGAGGCGGTGGACAGCGGTCCGCTTCTCGACGAGTGGGTGGCCTCGGTGGACAGGACGAAGACGCCGACCGTCGACTTCCTGGTTGACCTGAACCAGAGACTTGAGCGCGACATCGGCTACGTGATTCGCATGGAACCCGGGGTGCAGACCCCGGACGAAACCCTCGCGTGCGCTATCGGCTCGTGCCGCGACAGCGGCTGGCTGCTGGTGCAGATCCTGCGCCGGCTGGGACTGGCGGCGCGTTTCGTCTCCGGCTACCTCGTCCAGCTCAAGCCCGACGTCGAGAGCCTGGACGGCCCGAGCGGCGCCGCCGCGGACTTCACCGACCTGCATGCCTGGGCCGAGGTGTTCGTGCCGGGCGCGGGCTGGATCGGGCTCGACCCGACCTCTGGCCTGTTCGCCGGCGAGGGCCACATTCCGCTCGCCTGTACGCCGGACCCGGTGTCGGCGGCGCCTGTGACCGGCTCCTACCTGGGGGACGCTGTCGAATCGACGTTCCAGTACCGCAACGAGGTGACCCGGATTCACGAGGATCCGCGGGTGACGTTTCCCTACAAGGCGGAGGAGTGGTCGGCGATCATGGCGCTCGGCGCCGAGGTCGACGATCGTCTCGCCGCGGGCGACGTGCGCCTGACCCTCGGCGGCGAGCCGACGTTCGTCTCCATCGACGACATGGACTCCGCCCAGTGGAATATCGCGGCGCTCGGCGAGCACAAGCTCGAGCGCGCCATGGTCCTGCTGCGCCGCCTGGCGGCGCGCTGGGCCGACGGCGCCGTGCTGCACTACGGCCAGGGCAAGTGGTATCCGGGCGAACCGCTGCCGCGCTGGGCGCTCGGCTGCTTCTGGCGCACCGACGGCGAGGCCGTGTGGCGCGACCCGGCGCTCGCGGCCGATCCCTGCAATGACCCCGGCGAGGACGCCGGCGCCGGCATCGAGCAGGCCGCGCGCTTCGCCGCGGCGCTGGCCGGGCGGCTCGGCATCGGGCGAAGCAACGTCGTCGCCGGACACGAGGACGCGCTGTACTACCTGTGGAAAGAGGGCACCCTGCCGCTCAACGTCGACGTTCTCGACAGCAAGCTGCGCGACCCGCTGGAGCGCGCGCGCCTGCGGCACCTTTTCGAGCGCGGCCTTGACGAGGTCACGGGCTACGCGCTGCCGGTGGCCTGGGACCACGAGCGGGACGGCTGGGTCTCGTCGCGTTGGCGCTTTCGCCGCGAGGCCATGTTCCTGCTGCCCGGCGACTCGCCGATGGGGTTTCGACTGCCGCTGGACGCCCTCGAATACGAGCCGGAGGAAGAACGCCAGCGGCTGCACCCGCTCGACCCGTTCGCCGAACGCGGCCCCCTGCCCTTCGATGCGGGTTCACGCGCCGGCTTCTACATCGACGAGCACGTCGAGCCGGACCACGCCCGCATCGCCGAGCAGCCGCCGGCCGACGAACCTCGCTCCTCGCGGCAGTCGCTGGTGCGCACCGCCCTGTGCTTCGAGCCGCGCGACGGCACGCTGCGCGTCTTCCTGCCGCCGCTGGTCGAACTCGGCCACTGGCTGGCGCTGGTACGGGCGGTGGAAGATACCGCGGCCGAAGTCGGCCAGGCGGTGGTGCTCGAGGGCTACGAGCCGCCCCGCGACGAGCGCCTCGCCCGACTGCTGGTAACTCCCGATCCGGGCGTCATCGAGGTCAACGTGCCGCCAGTGGCCGACTGGCCGGCCCTGGTGCGCCAGACCGAGACGCTCTACGAGGAGGCGCGGCTGACGCGGCTCGGCACCGAGAAGTTCATGCTCGACGGCCGCCATACCGGCACCGGCGGCGGCAATCACGTGACACTGGGCGGGCGCCGCGCCGAGGACTCGCCTCTTCTGCGTCGGCCCCATCTTCTCACCAGCCTGGTGCGGTACTGGCAGAACCACCCCAGCCTGTCGTACCTGTTCTCCGGCCAGTTCGTCGGCCCCACCTCGCAGGCACCGCGCGTGGACGAGGCCCGCGACGACGCGCTTTACGAACTCGAGATCGCCCTCGCGCGGCTGCCCGCGGGTGAATCGCGGGCGCCGTGGCAGGTGGACCGGGCGCTGCGCAACCTGCTGGTGGACATCACCGGCAACACCCACCGCGCCGAGTTCTGCATCGACAAGCTGTACTCCCCGGACACGGCCACGGGACGGCTCGGGCTGGTGGAATTCCGCGGCTTCGAGATGCCGCCGCACTGGCAGATGAGCGCGGTGCAGATGCTGCTGCTGCGTTCCCTGGCGGCGCGCTTCTGGGATCACCCGTACGAGCGCGACCCGGTGCGCTGGGGCACCGAGCTGCACGATCGCTTCATGCTGCCGCATTTCGTCGAACGCGACGTCGCCGACGTCGTGTCCGACCTGAAGCGCTGGGGCATGGACTTCGAGCACCGCTGGCTGGCGCCGTTCATGGAGTTCCGCTTCCCGACCTACGGCCGGGTCAACATCGACGACATCGAGCTCGAGCTGCGCTTCGCCATCGAGCCCTGGAACGTACTCGGCGAGGAGGTCACCGCCCAGGGTACCGCGCGTTTCGTGGATTCCTCGGTGGAGCGCATCCAGGTCAGGGTGACGGGGGTGACCGAGGGCCGCCACGTGGTGACCTGCAACGGCCGCCGGGTGCCGCTCAGGCGCACCGGGCGCCGCGCCGAGCAGGTGGCCGGCGTGCGTTTCAAGGCATGGAACCCGCCTTCCGGCCTGCATCCGTCCATCGGCGTGCAGGCACCGCTCGTATTCGACGTCATCGACGCCTGGAACGGCCATTCCCTCGGCGGCTGCACCTACCACGTCGCCCACCCCGGGGGACGCAACTACGAGACCTTCCCGGTCAACGCCTACGAGGCCGAGGCGCGGCGGCTGGCACGGTTCCTGCCCCACGGCCACACCCCGGGCGAGGTCGAAGTGCCGCCGGAAACGCCGAGCCGGGAGTTTCCGTATACACTCGACCTGCGCTACCCGTCGCGCTGACCGGCAGACCCGCGCCGAGCCTCGACACCATGCCGATCGACTGGAAGAAATACGACACCGGGCCGTTCTGGGACGAGTTCATCGACGCGAAGGGTCGGCCGCGCCCCCACGCCCGCCACGTCGCCTCCTACCTCGCCTCGCTCGACCAGGCCGAGCTTGCCTCGCGCCAGGCGGCGGCGGACCTCGCCATCAAGGAGATGGGCATCACGTTCACCGTCTACAGCGAGGAGGCCGGCGGCGCCATCGACCGCTCGTGGCCGTTCGACATCATCCCGCGCATCATTCCGCGCGCCGAGTGGCGGCGCGTGGAATCCGGACTGAAGCAGCGCGTCGAGGCACTGAACCTGTTCATCGACGACCTCTACCACGACCAGAAGGTGGTTCGAGACGGAATCTTCCCGCGCGAGGTGCTCGCCTCGTCGTCCAACTACCGCGCCCAGTGCGAGGGCGTGTCGCCGGCCTTCGGGGTGTGGGCCCATATCTGCGGCTCGGACCTCGTACGCGACGGCGACGGCACGATCTACGTGCTCGAGGACAACCTCAGGGTGCCCTCCGGGGTGTCCTACATGCTCGAGAACCGGCAGGTCACCAAGCGCATCTTCCCCGAGCTGTTCGAGCACTATGCGCCGCTGCCGGTGGACGATTACGCCAACGAGCTCTACGACACGCTGGCCGCGCTATCGCCGCGGCCGGCCGACTATCCGGAGGTCGTGGTGCTGACCCCGGGCATCTACAACTCGGCCTACTTCGAGCACGCCTACCTCGCCCAGCAGATGGGCTGCGAGCTGGTCGAGGGCAAGGACCTGTTCGTCGACGACGACGACTGCGTGTACATGCGCACCGTCGACGGGCCCGCCCGGGTCGACGTCATCTACCGCCGCATCGACGATGTGTTCCTCGACCCCGAGGTGTTCAACAAGGAATCCGTGCTCGGCGTGCCGGGTCTTTTGCGCGCGTGGAAGGCCGGCAGCGTGGCGCTGGCCAACGCCCCGGGGGCGGGCGTCGCCGACGACAAGGTGGTGTATTCCTACGTGCCCGAGATCATCCGCTATTACCTCGACCAGGACCCGCTGATCGACAACGTGCCGACATACCGCTGCATGGAGCCGGGCGTGCTCGATCACGTGGCCGCCAATCTCGCCGACATGGTGGTCAAGCCCGCGAACGAGTCAGGCGGCTACGGCATGCTGGTGGGCCCGGCGTCGACGCGCAGGCAGCGCACCGACTTCCTGCGCCTGGTGCGCAAGGATCCGCGCAACTACATCGCCCAGCCGGCGCTCGATCTGTCCACCATGCCGACGGTGATCGGCAAGCGCATCGAGCCGCGCCACCTGGACCTTCGGCCGTTCATCCTGAGCGCCGACCGCCTGTCGGTGACCACCGGCGGCCTCACCCGGGTGGCCATGCGCAAGGGATCGCTGGTGGTCAATTCGTCCCAGGGCGGCGGCAGCAAGGACACCTGGATCGTTCCCGAAGAAGGGGAGGTCGGCTGATGCTGTCGCGAGTCGCCGAAAGCATTTACTGGATGGCGCGCTACCTCGAGCGGGCCGAGAACACCGCGCGCATGGTGATGGTCAACGCCAACCTGCTGCTCGACCTGCCCAAGGGCGCCCAGCCCGAGTGGCAGCCGCTGGTGACCATCACCGGCGCCACCGACCAGTTCGAGGCCAAGGGGCGACGCTACGAGGAGCGCGCGGTGGTCATGTTCCTGCTCGGCGACCGCGACTATCCCGGCTCGGTCATCAATTCGCTGCGCGCGGCGCGCGAGAACGCGCGCACCATCCGCGACATCATGCCGCGCGAGGCCTGGGAGCAGATCAACGAGCTCAACATCTACGCTCGCGACCATCTCGACGCGGGTTTGTCCAAGCGCGGCCGCCACCTGTATCTCAAGCGGTTGATCCTGGGCGTGCAGACCATCACCGGCATGTTCTCCGGCACCATGACCAAGGGTCAGGGCTACCAGTTCCTCGTGATGGGGCGAAGCATCGAGCGCGCCGACATGACCACGCGAATCATCGACGTGCGCTCGGCCGACCTGCTCGAGGACAGCCCGGACCTGCGGCCTTTTCGCACCATCCAGTGGGTCAGCGTCCTGAAGTCGCTGACCGCCTACCAGATGTACCGCCAGAGCCGCCAGGCGCGGGTGACACGCTCGGAGGTGCTGCGCTTCCTGTTCCAGGACACCGACTTCCCGCGCTCGGTGTTCCACTGCGTGACCTCGGTGGAGCGCGGCGCCGACCGCCTGCCCCGCCACGACGGCGTGCTGCGCCAGTGCGGGCGGCTGAAAAGGATGCTGGTCGACTCCGACGTCGGCGCCCTGCGCCAGGACCACCTGCACGAGTTCGTCGACAGCATCCAGTTCAACCTCGCCGAGCTGCACACCGAGATCGCGCGCACGTGGTTCCTGCTCGCGCCGGAGGCCGAGCAGACCCAGGCGCGCGCTGCCGGGGCCAGCGGGTAAGGCGCACCGCCCGGGCGGAAAATCCAGGGACATCCGGGACCACCCTCTTCACCATTGACGACCCAAGATATTGGGACTATCCTCGCTCAAACCACCAACATGTAGTGGTAGAGAGGGTTCGGGGCCATTGGCGTCGCCCCGGGTTCGCGCACCGTCACGACACCCCCTTGCCCGCAACAACCCCCCGTTGCGCCACGAGCGGCCAACGGCCGCGTGGAGTGTTCAGGGGATGCATGGCGGCGACACCGAGCGACCCGGGAACGAATCGGCACCGACCCCGCTTCGACGGGTTGCCGGCAGCACCAGCCCTCGATTCCCCTGATAACGATCGCCTTGAAATCGCCATGAAAAAGGACCACAGCCAAGCGATGAAATCCGCCCGCACAGCCGAGCCCGATGCCGCCATCCCGGTCATCGAGTTCCAGAGCGCCTCCCATGACATCTGGGACAAGAAATACCGCCTGAAGACCAAGGCCGGGGAGCCTGTCGACGACAGCATCGAGGGCACCTACGCCCGAGTCGCCCGGGCGCTGGCCGACGTCGAGGTCGACGAGGCGGCGCGCGAGCACTGGTTCGGCGAGTTCCTGTGGGCGCTGGAAAACGGCGCCATCCCCGCCGGCCGCATCATGTCCAACGCCGGCGCACTGGCGCACAAGCCTGCCACCAGCACCATCAATTGCACGGTGTCGGGCACGATTCCCGATTCCATGGACGGCATCCTGCGCTCGGTGCACGAGGCGGGACTCACCCTCAAGGCCGGCTGCGGCATCGGCTACGAGTTCTCCACGCTGCGTCCGCGCGGTGCGTTCGTCAGCGGCGCCGGCGCCTACACTTCCGGGCCGATGTCGTTCATGGACATCTTCGACGCCATGTGCTTCACCGTGTCGTCGGCCGGCGGGCGGCGCGGCGCACAGATGGGCACCTTCGACATCGCCCACCCGGACATCCGCGACTTCATCCGCGCCAAGCGCGAGAACGGCCGCCTGCGCCAGTTCAACCTGTCGTGCCTCGTCACCGACGAGTTCATGCAGGCGGTGCGCGACGACGGCGACTGGGAACTCGTGTTCCCCGCCACCGAGCGCGAGATCGCCGAGGAGCCCGAGAAGATCAAGTGGCGCGAGTGGCCGCGCACCGAGGGCTACACGGTCAACGACGAAGGTCTTGTCGCCTGCCGCATCTACCACGCCATTCGCGCGCGTCGGCTGTGGGACTTCATCATGACGTCCACCTACGACTACGCCGAGCCGGGGTTCATCCTCATCGATCGCATCAACGAGATGAACAACAACTGGTTCTGCGAGAACATCCGCGCCACCAACCCCTGCGGCGAGCAGCCGCTGCCGCCCTACGGCAGCTGCCTTCTGGGCTCGGTCAACCTGACCCGCTTCGTCACCCGGCCGTTCACCGACCGCGCGGGCTTCGACTGGGAGCGCTTCCGCCGCGTGGTGGCGATCTTCTCGCGCATGCTCGACAACGTGGTCGAGGTGCACGGCCTGCCGCTTGACGGCCAGTCCCGCGAGATCGCCTACAAGCGGCGTCACGGCATGGGCTTCCTCGGCCTCGGTTCGGCCATGGCGATGCTGCGGATGAAGTACGGCGACGAGGCCAGCCTCGAGTTCACCGAGCGCGTCGCCCGGGAGATGGCCGAGGTCGGCTGGCAGACCGGCGTCGAACTGGCCATCGAGAAGGGGCCGGCGCCGATCATGGACGACGAGTTCGAGATCACGCCGGCGATGCTGCGCAAGCGTCCCGAGCTGGCCGAAGACGGCTACAAGGCCGGCGACAGGCTGCCCGGCCGGGTGCTGATGGCGCGCTACGGCCGCTACATGCAGCAGTTCCCGAAGGAACTCACCGAGCGCATCGCCGAGCACGGCGCGCGCTACAGCCACCACACCTCGATCGCGCCCACTGGCACCATCAGCCTGTCGCTGGCCAACAACGCGAGCAACGGCATCGAGCCGTCTTTCGCCCATCACTACAGCCGCAACGTGATCCGCGAGGGACGCAAGACCAAGGAGAAGGTGGACGTGTTCTCCTACGAGCTGCTTGCCTACCGCACCCTGGTCGATCCCGACGCGTGCCCCGAGGCGAGCGGCGAACACGCCCTGCCGGAGTACTTCATCAGCGCCGACGCGGTGACCCCGAAACAGCACGTCGACGTCCAGGCAGCGGCCCAGAAGTGGGTCGACTCGTCGATCTCCAAGACCGCCAACGTGCCGTCCGACTATCCCTTCGAGGACTTCAAGGACATCTACATGTACGCCTACGAAAAGGGTCTGAAGGGCTGCACCACGTTCCGATTCAACCCCGAGGCCTTCCAGGGCGTGCTGGTGAAGGAAACCGACCTCGCCGGCACCACCTACCGCTTCACCCTCGACAACGGCGAGACCATCGAGGTCAAGGGCAACGAGGAAGTCGAGTACGACGGCGAGCTGCACACCGCCGCCAACCTGTTCGACGCCCTCAAGGAAGGCTACTACGGACGCTTCTGACTGAATACGGTGACCGACATGCCCATCAAGATTTCCGGCAAGATCGCCGGCTACGAAGTTGTGAAGGAGAAGAAGACCCACGAGCCCGAAGGCGGCGCCGTGGAGCGCATCGACCCGCCCGCCACGCAGTCGTCGATAACCGGCGACGACGCCCAGGTGCCCAACGTGATCCAGATGCACGAGAAGGTCGAGCGTCCGGACATGCTGCTCGGCAGTACTTACAAGATCAAGACGCCGCTTTCCGACCACGCGCTGTACGTGACCATCAACGACATCATCCTCAACCCGGACACGCCCTACGAGAAGCGCCGACCGTTCGAGATCTTCATCAACTCGAAGAACATGGACCACTTCCAGTGGATCGTGGCGCTGACCCGGATCATCTCGGCGGTGTTCCGCAAGGGCGGCGACGTGACCTTCCTGGTGGAGGAGTTGCGCAGCGTGTTCGACCCCCAGGGCGGCTACTTCAAGCGCGGCGGCCGCTACACGCCGTCACTGGTGGCCGAGATCGGCGACGCCATCGAGGCCCACATGCGCATGATCGGCATGATCCGCGACGAGGAGCCCGACGCCCGCCGCCAGCAGATCCTGGATCAGAAGCGCCGCGAGTTCGAGGACCGCACGCGCAAGGTGCGCGAGAGCGAGGGCGAGTCCGCCTCCGCCTTCCCCGACGGCGCCAGCCTGTGCCGCAAGTGCCAGACGAAGGCCGTGGTCCTGCTCGACGGCTGCATGACCTGCCTGAACTGCGGCGATTCCAAGTGCGG
>CBFGVH010000043.1:0-26671 GCA_965652415.1 uncultured Gammaproteobacteria bacterium
TCCGGGGGGCGAGGGTCGCGATCGACAACGCCGCGAACGCCGGCATCCTCGCCGCTCCTTTCCTCGCCGTTGCCGACGACGAACTTCGCGGGCGCGTCCGCGACTACAAGGCCTCCCTGGAGGCGACGGTCATGGAAAAGGTGGCGAGCCTTGCGCGGGCGCGTTCCCGGAGTGCGGAAAGATGACTTCGCAGGCGAGGCCGTGCGGGTCGACGTCCTTCAGGACGAGTTCGGCATGGTGCTGTTCGGCGATCCACCTGGCGATCGCCAACCCGAGGCCGCTGCCCGGTTCCTCGGCGCCGCCGAGCCGGTAGAAGCGCCGCAGCACGCGCTCTTTCTCCGCGCCCGCAATCCCGGGGCCGTTGTCGCGCACGATCATCACCGGCCGCCCGTCGCGCGATTCGAGGGCGAGTTCTATGCGGCCGCCGCCGGGCGTGTACTTGATCGAGTTCTCCACCAGGTTGCGGATCAAGATGCCGAGGGCGTCGGCGTCCCCTGCCACGGTACAGGACTCGGGAGCGCTCACGGAGAGATCCTGGCCCCTGGCGTGGGCGTCACCGGCGAGTTCCGAGGCGGCCTCGCCGAGCAGTGCGGCGAGATCGACCTCGGCGGGCTCGTGAGTGCGCTTTTGGACCCTCGAGAAGGCGAGCAGCCGATCCACCTTGTGCGCGGCGCGATCGATCGCGCCCAGCAGGTTGGCGAGACTTTCGCGGCATTCGGGCGCGCCCGCCAGGCGCCGGCGCAGTGCCTGCGCCTGGGTCTTGATCGCGGCCAGCGGTGTTCTGAGTTCGTGGGCCGCGTTGTCGGTGAAGTCGCGTTCCCGCTCGAGCGCGTCCTTGAGGCGGAAAAGCAGTCGGTTCAGGGCGTTGACCAGCGGTTCTATCTCGCGCGGGGTGCGCGCCGGGTGGATGGCGCCGAGATCGCCGCTGTCACGGCTGTCGACGTCGCGCGAGATTTCCGCCAGGGGCGCAAGGCCGCGCGTGGCGCCGTACCATACCAGCGCCAGCACCACGGGGATGAACAGGCTCGCCGGCAGCAGCAAGCCGAGCAGCAGGTAGCCGATCAGCTCGTAGCGAATTGCATAGCGCTCCGAAGTCTCCACGGTAAAGCCTCCGTCCGCGTCGAGCAACACGAAGAAGCGCCACTTCTCGCCGTCCACCCTCTGGTCGGACAGTCCGGGCGGCGCCTCGAGGTCGCCGAACGCGGCCGCGTTGCCAGAGCGGGTCAGGGGCGCGTCGCCATGCCAGATTCGAAAGGCGATGTTCTGCTCGTACTTGTAGCCGAGGTCCGGGGTCTCGGGGACGAGGTCGAACCCGCCGGCCTCGTGGGCATCGAGTTCGTGCGCGGTTAGCTGGCGCAGAACCTTGGCCGCATGAATCAGCTGCGCGTCGTAGACTTCCTCGATCTCGTGCCAGGAAGTCATCAGCGCGAGCGCGCCGATCGCCAGCCCGCTGAGCACCACGGGGATACCGACCAGCGCGACGATGCGCCATCTCAGCGAGTAGGCTGCTCGCGCCACCGGGGGATCATGTAGCCGACGCCGCGGATCGTCTCGATGACTTCGCGGCCGAGTTTTCTGCGCAGCGACGAAACGTGTACCTCGACTGTATTGCTTTCAATGAGCTCGCTCGACCAGTCGTAGATGTGCGACTCGATGCGGGACTTGCTGACGGCTCGGCCGATGTTGGTCATGAGAATGAACAGGATGTCGCGCTCGCGCCCCGAAAGCGGCACGGCCTCGCCGCCGCGCTCGCAGTCGCGGCTTTCGATGTCGAAGCGGATGTCGCCCCACGCGACGATGTTGTCGGCCAGGCCCCTCGCACGTCGGATCAATGCCGTGCAGCGGGCGAGCAGTTCGTCGAGATCGAACGGCTTGACCAGGTAGTCGTCGGCGCCTGCGTTCAGCCCAGCGACGCGATGCTCGACCGCGTCGCGCGCGGTCAGCATGATCACGGGCACCGTGCACTTTTGCGCACGCAGATTCCGCAGCAGGTCCAGCCCCGAGTCGCCCGGCAGCACGATATCCAGCACGACGCAGTCGTATGGCGTGGTGGCGAGCGCGGCGCGGGCCTTCTCCGCGCTTTGCACCCAGTCCACCGCGAACGCCCCGCGCAGGCCGTCGGCGGTGGCCCAGCCCAGGTTGGGATCGTCCTCGACCAGCAGGATGCGCATGATGAATCGACGCCGGCGGCGTTGCCGTGACCGAAGTCGTATTGTATCGCCCCGGCGTCAGCTGCCGAGCCTGCCGCGCACCTTGTCGAGCAGCGCTCGGGCTTCCTGGCGGCGGCCGGCGTCCGCAAGCGCCCTACCCGGGCGGGGCGAGGCGGCGAGGGCGTGCTCCAGGGCCTCGGCGGCTTCCCGGTGGCGTCCCTGGCGGTAGAGGTAGTCGCCGTAGAAATAATTGGGATCGATGCCCTCGGGATTGATCGCCAGCGCGCGGAGCAGGTGCTGCTCGGCCTTGTCGTCGTCTCCGAAGGCCAGCGGCCAGCCCGGCACCTGGTAGTACAGGGAGCCCAGCGAGGTGTGGGCCGAACCGGCAAGGGCGCTCTCGTCGATGGCGAGGGCTTCCTCGAACAGCCCCCGCGCCGCCTTCACCAGCTTGAGCGCACCGATTCCGCCGGCGACGCCGGCGTGGGTGGACAGCACGATGCCGCTCCAGATCCTCGGTTCGGCGCGGTCGGGGAAATGCTCGACGAGACTGCCGGCGTCGGCCTCGAGGGCCTCGTAGGCCGCTTCCTTGCGGTCGTCGTCGATCACCTGGTAGGTGATCCGGGCCCAGCGTGCCTGGATGTCGGCAATGGCATCGTCGACCGGATCGGCCGCCGCGTCGAGAACGAACGAAGCGGTCATGGCGAGGGCGACGGCAAGCGTCGTGACGGGTTTCATGGTTTTCACCTTGCGGTAGGGGTTTCAAGCGGTGTGGAGAACCTCTTCGGCGACGGCGCGGGAGCGGATCAGCGCACGGTCGACCAGCGACGGCAACAGGGCGTTCATCCTGACGAAGAATCGCTCGGGCAGGCCGATGGTGACACGCGGCAAGTCGCGAACGATGGCGTCGACGATGACGGCCGCGACCCGCTCCGGCGGGTCCTCGCGGGCCCCGGTGGCGCGATTGAATTCGCCGATGGCCCCCGCGTTCATCGCCGTGGCGACGGCGCGCGGCGCGATACTGGTGACCACGACCCCGGTGCCGGCAAGCTCGCGGTGCAGCGATTCGCTGAAGCGGGCGATTCCCGCCTTCGATGCCGAGTAGGCGGCGAAATACGGCATGCCGATGTGACCGACCACGGAACCGACGGTAACGATCTGGCCGCTGCCGCGTTCGATCATGGCCGGCAGCACGGCGCAGGTGAGCTGCATGGGCGCCACCAGGTTGACCTGCATGAGGGTGTCGATGCGCGCGTGGTCCATCGCGGCGAAGGGGCAGAAGGCATTGAGTCCGGCGAGGTGCACCACGATATCGGGCGCCCATCGGCGCACGGATTCGCCCAGCGCGCGTACTTCGCCGGCGTCGGCCAGGTCGGCGGGGACGAAGCGCGCGCGCGGGTCGATGTCGGAGCTGCAGCGGTCCGCAACCGAGACGCGCGCGCCGGCATCGAGCAGACGGTTCACCACCAGACGGCCGATGCCGCCGTTGCCGCCGGTTACCAGCACGTCCCTGCCGTCAGGCGACACGGCGCACCTCGGTGTCGCTATCGATGGCGCGGAACACGTCGGCGAACAGGCGGAACGTGTTGCAAGCCACCTCGATGATGGCGCGCTGGTCGTCGGGGTCGGTGATGCGATCGACAAGGGAGCGGAAGAATTTCATGTGCTCCTGGTCGAGGCTGCCATGGGAGTACAGGTAGGAAAAGGCGTCGTCGGGCAGGCCCAGGGCGCCCTGGATCGAGGTGGCGCCGCGGGTCGCGATTTCGGTGGATGTGCTCTCGAGCATGAACACCATGCCGAGAAAACCGACGGGATTTCGGCGAGCGATGTAATCGTGGTTGTAGGCCACCAGAACCTGGGTCGGCAGCAGAGGCGTGCCCGCCTGCACGGCCGCCGCGTCGCCGCCGGCCGCCTCTATATCGTGCAGGATCCACTGCTCGTGTCCCTTCTCCTCGTTGATGTATTCGATGACCGCTTCCTGCAGCCACTGGCGATCGTCGGGAAGGCGCGCACCCATCGACATAAGCAGCGGAACCGTGTGGCGAACGTGGTGGTAGGCCTCGGCGAGATAGGCGAGGTACGTCTCGCGGCTGATGCGGCCGTTGAGCCCGTCGGCCAGTTGACGCACGGCATACAGTTCCCGCCGTGCTTCGGCGGTGGTCTTCACCAGTAGCTCATAGAAAGAGGTTCTCATCATCGTGCACTCCAGTTCGTCGAGGTAGCGCGCCGCGATGGCTTCGCGGCGCGGTCGGCCGGTGCCGGTCAGCAGGCCGGCCGCGGTCCTGAAGACGGGGACGCGCAGCCAGGCGCCGAGCCTGGCGTAGTCGGGAAGCGACTCGTTGGCCGCCGCCACGGCCCGGGCGAGCGCGTCGTCGTCCACGACGTCGGGCGCCGTCACAAGAGCTCCGGGTCGCGGCCAGCCGTCACCCAGCACGACGGCCTGGCCGACGGCCGGCTGCGCCAGCAGGGCCGCCTCGACCCACTCGGGCGACAGGTTGCGGCCGTAGCTCGTTATGAGAACGTTGCGCAGGCGACCGGTGACCGTGACGAAACCGGCGGCGTCGATCGCGCCGAGGTCGCCGGTACGCAGAGCGCCGCAGCGAGGCTCGCCGAGATACCCCAGGCCGATCGGGTTGCGCACCACGATCTCGCCGTCGACCACGGCGAGATCGACGTGGGGCAGCGGCCGACCGACGGTGCCCGCACTGTCGGCCGCCGGGGTGTTCAGTGCCACCACCGAGCCGCACTCGGACAGGCCGTATCCCTCGTAGATCGGCAGGCCGAGGCGGCGCGCGGCGGCGAGAAGCGAGGGATCGACCCTCGCGCCGCCGACGGCCGCGAACTCGAGCCGGGGCAGGCGCACGCCGGTGCGCTGCATCGCCGCCATCAGGCCGCGCAGCAGCTCGGGAACCAGGATCACGGTGGCGGCGCCGGTGTCGGCAAGGCCGCGGAGCAGGGTGTCGGGGTCGGTCCAGCAAGCGGCCCGTGCCGGCGCCTCGATGGTGGCCCCCGCGATGAGTGCCGAGTAGACGCCGGCGACATTCTCCAGCAGCACCGCGAACGGCATGGCCGAGAAGTGCGGTCCCGCGGGTGCTCCGCCGATGGTTTCGAGCACCGATGCGGCAACCCGGCCGAGGCCGTCGAACGGCAGGCAAACTCCCCTGGGTGCGCCCGTGGTCCCGGAGGTGAACGTGATCTTCCGAGTGCCGGGCGCGAGCGTGACCCGATCATTGCAGGTCCGCGAGAGCCCGCTCGGCGAGGCGACCGCGTCGACGCCGGCGGCACCGTGCACGTGGGTGCGCTGGGAGGGGCTGAAGAACGGCGGCATCGGCACGCAGGCGATCCCCGCGGCCGCGGCGGCCAGGTCCCAGGCGATCCAGTCGATGCCGTTGTCCAACTCGATGGCAAGTACCCGCGCGCCGCACTGCCGCAACTGCCCAAGTCGATCGTCGATGGTTCTCGGCAGCTCGCCGTACCGGATCACGCGGCGTCCGTCGCGCACGGCGACGGCGTGCGGTCGTTCGCGGCAGTGCAGCGCGATGGCGTCGAGGACCAGGTCGTTCATGGCAATGCGGGATCGAAGTGAAGCTGCGGGAACAGGCGCGGGCGCCGTCGGAAGCAGTCATTGCCGAACATCTCGCCCAGGCGGGCGGCGGCCAGGCCGATGTCGCCGGCCATCACGTGCGGCGAGCGGTCATAGTAGCTGCCCCAGTCGCGCGGATCGCCGGCCAGCAGCGCCGGGTCGGCCGCGCAGATGCGCCGGGGCTGAAGTCCGAGCAGGCTCAGCCGACGTTCCAGCGAGGCGGTACCGGTAATCACGGCGCACGAAATGCCTGCCGCGTCGAGGTAGCAGGCGAGTGCGGCGAACAGGAACACTGAGGCGCCGCCGCCAGCCGAGGCGAGATTGCCGATTTCGACGATGCGCTCGCGCGCCACGCCGACGATGCGATCCAAGCCTTCCCCGGTATACTGTTCCAGGAAAAGGCGTCCCTGGCGGGCCAGGCGGAACCCGGCGGCCGCAGCCACCGTACCGTCGCCGGCGCGCACGGTGACAAGGTTGGGGTAGTGGGCACGGATGCGAGCGCCGTAGCGGGCCAGGTACACGGACTCGATGAAGGCCGCGGTACGGCGCCGGTCGTGCTCGAAGCGGGGCCCGATCGAGATCACGCTCGGCCGCGCGCGAACCGGGCGTGCGAACCGGCACGGGTCGAAGCGGAATACGCCGGCGTCTCTGCCGCCTTCCTCGAGTCTGACCATGTGCATGGATGGATGATCCGCTTTGCGTTGGCGGCGCATTGTCGGGTCGGGGACTGAAGCCTGCCTGAAGCCGGGCGCCGGCGATGGGCGGGCGGATCGGCGCCCGCTCCGCCGGTTGCTTTTTCGGCGATAACAGTGGGAATATGCGCAATCGGACATGCTGCCCATTGCCGCAGCGAACCCCGTCGGGCCGGGTGCACCGGTTCCGGCGGCCTGTCGGGGCCGGAACTTCGTCGCAGTAGAATCATCCCGGGCGCGACAGGCTGCTTGCCCGCTTCGATCTATATAAACGAGGAGAAATCAGCGTATGTTCAAGCGTACTATCCTTGCCGCTTCGGCGGCCGTGCTGGCCATCTCGCTCGGCGCCGCGCACGCCCAGGACATGAAGGTCCGCATCGGCACCGAGGGCGCCTACCCGCCGTTCAACAACCTCGAGGCCGACGGCAGCCTGGTCGGTTTCGATATCGACATCGCCCGCGCCCTGTGCGAGGAGATGAACGCCGAGTGCGAGTTCATCACCCAGGACTGGGACGGCATCATCCCGGCGCTGCAAGCCGGCAAGTTCGACGCCATCATCGCCTCGATGTCCATCACCGAGGAGCGCATGGAGAAGGTCGACTTCACCAACAAGTACTACAACACCCCGCCCGCGGTCGCGGTGCCGAAGGACTCCGACATCAACGGCAGTTCGCCCGAGGACCTGGCGGGCAAGGTGATCGGCGTTCAGGGTTCGACCACGCACTCGAATTACGCCGAGGCCACCTATACCGACAGCGAGGTGCGGCAGTATCCGACCGCCGACGAGTACAAGCTGGACATCGTCAACGGCCGCCTCGACGCCGTGGTCGACGACATCATCGTTCTCGAGGAGTGGCTGGCCACCGACGACGGCGCCTGCTGCCGCATCGCGGGCACCATCACCCCGGTCGACGAGATCCACGGCCTCGGCGCCGGCATCGCGGTGCGCAAGGGCGAGACGGAACTGGTCGAGAAGTTCAATGCTGCCATCGACGCCATTCGCGCCAACGGCAAGTACAAGGAAATCAACGACAAGTACTTCAGCTTCGACGCCTACGGCGACTGAAGGCACGACGCCCGGCGGCATGGTGGGCGCGGCATCGGCGCCGATGCCGCGCCGCTGACCGCCGGCGCGTTCCTCCCGTTCCCTCGCACCGATGGATGAGCTGCTGACGCTGGTCAGCTTCGGCCCCGAGGGCTGGGGTGACGACATCGCGTCGGGGGTGCTCGTCACCGTGTCGCTGGCGCTGGCGACGCTTCCCCTCGGTCTTGCTCTCGGCTTCTTCATCGCCCTGGCCAAGCAGTCGGCGGAACCGTCGATGCGCCTGGCCGCCAACGTCTACACGACGATATTTCGCGGCCTGCCGGAGCTGTTGACGCTTTTCCTGGTCTACTACGGCGCGCAGATCGGCATCCAGCAGCTCGCCCGGACGTTCAACCCCGAGGCGACGGTGGAGATCAACAGCTTCGTCGCCGGAATGGTGGCCCTGGGGGTGGTGTTTTCCTCGTTCGCCAGCGAGGTTTTCCTGTCCGCGTTCCGTGCCATCCCGCACGGCCAGTACGAGGCCGGCCACGCCGTCGGTCTGACGCGCATGAAGACCATGCGCCTGGTCATCCTGCCGCAGCTGATCCGCATCGCCCTGCCGGGATTGTCGAACCTGTGGCTGATCCTGCTCAAGGACACCGCCCTGGTGTCGGTGATCGGCTTGTCCGACATCATCCGCCAGAGCGGCGTCGCCGCCCGGGTCACGAAGGAGGCGTTCCTGTTCTTCGGCATCGCCTGCCTGCTGTACCTGGTCCTGGCGATGCTGTCGTCGGTGGCGTTCGCCGCCATCGAGCGCTGGACCGGCAAGAGGGTCGAGGCCCGATGAGCGGCGAGGTGGCGACTCGCACCATCGACAGCCGGCCGCCGCCGCCCGGGGTGGTGCGCGGTTGGAACCGCGAGCGCGTCGCCGGCTACTCGCTGATGGCGTTCTGGATCTTCCTCGGGGTGTCGTTGGCATGGTACCTGGTCACCGCCTGGCGACCGGATCTCGTCGTCCGTTACGGGCCGAAGATGATCTCGGGGCTCGGCGTGACCCTGGCGCTGGTGGGTACGTCGCTCGTCTGCGGTGCGGTGCTGTCGGTACCGATCGCCTTCGCGCGCATGTCGAAGAACCGAGTGGTCGGCGTGCTCGCCTACGCCTACGTGTATTTCTTTCGCGGCACGCCACTGCTGGCGCAGGTATTCCTCGTGTACTACGGGCTGGGCTCGTTTCGTCCTGAACTCGAGGCGGTGGGGTTGTGGTGGTTCTTTCGCGACGCCTGGAACTGCGCCGTGTTCGCGTTCACGCTGAACACCGCCGCCTACCAGGCCGAGATCCTGCGCGGCGCAATCGAAAGTGTGCCCGCGGGACAGACCGAGGGCGGCCTCGCGCTCGGCCTGCACAAGTGGGTGATACTGCGCAAGATAATCATGCCGCAGGCGTTGATCGTGGCGCTTCGGCCTTACGGCAACGAGATCATTCTCATGGTGAAGGGCTCGGCGATCGTCGCCATCATCACGGTCTACGACCTGATGGGAGAGACCCGGCGCGCTTTCTCGCGCACCTTCGACTTCCAGACCTACCTGTGGGCGGCGGTCATGTACCTGGTCATGGTCGAAGGCTTGAGGCTCGCCTGGGACCGCCTGGAGGCCCGCCTGACACAGCACCTGAAGCGCTGACGGCAAGTCCCGTTCAGCGCGCCGCGATCGACAGCCCGCCGTACGTGCGCCGGTTCTCCTCGATCGCCACTTCGCGGACCATCCTGATCAGGTATCACCCGTCGTCGGCCAGGCCTCCAGGGGGTGATCGCGCCGCTCAGTGCAGTTGCGGCGGCGCCAGCAGCGCGCGCAACTCGGCGCCGTCGCTGCCGAAGACGGACTCGCGGGTGGCGGCGGCCATGGGCTCGACCCGGGTCCTCAGGACCTCGCGCTTGACGGCGAGCAGCGTCGCCGGGTCCATGCTGAACTCGCGCAGGCCGAGCGCCAGCAGAAGCCGGGTGTAGGTAGGATCGCCCGCCATCTCGCCGCACATCGATACCGGTATGCCGTGGGTTTCCCCGGCCTCGATGGTGTGGCGGATCAGCCTGAGCACGGCCGGATGCAACGGGTCGTACAGGTAGTTCACGGCGTCGTCGACGCGGTCGATGGCGAGCGTGTACTGGATCAGGTCGTTGGTGCCGAGAGAGAGGAAGTCGAGCTTGCGCGCGAACAGGTCGGCCGCCACCGCGGCCGCGGGCACCTCGATCATGCCGCCGACGGGCACGTCGGGACGGAACGGGATGCACTCCCTGGACAACGAGCTCTTGACCTCGCGGACCAGCTCGAGCACTTGTTCGAGCTCCGTGAGGCTTGACAGCATGGGGATCATGATCCGCACGTTGCCGTGAACCGAGGCGCGCAGGATGGCGCGCAACTGCGGGATGAACAGGCCCGGGTTGGACAGGCACAGGCGCACCGCGCGCAGCCCGAGGGCGGGATTGACCGTGGTGCTGGCGTCGAGGCGTCCGCCGTCCACCTGCTTGTCCGCACCCAGGTCCAGGGTGCGGATGGTGACCGGTCCGCCGATGCGCGCCAGGGCCTGGCAGTAGGCGTCGTACTGTTCATCCTCGTCCGGCGCCTCGCGGTTCATGAACATGAACTCGGTGCGGTACAGTCCGACGCCGTCGGCGTTGGCCCCGATGGCTGCATCGATGTCCTCCGGCAACTCGATGTTGGCGAGCAGCGATACCCGCACACCGTCCTCGCTGACGGCCTCGATGTCGCGCAGCGACTCCAGGCCCGCGACATGCAGCCGCACGCGCCGTTGGCGGGTTTCGTACTCCGCGAGGATGCGCTCGTCGGGGGCCACCACCACGGTTCCCGTGCTGCCGTCGATGATGAGCACGTCGTTGTCGCGGATCATGCGACCGGCGCCGTGCAGCCCCACCACCGCCGGCAGGCGCAGGCTGCGGGCGAGAATCGCGGTATGCGAAATCGGCCCGCCGAGGTTGGTGATGAACCCGGCCATGTGCTTGTTGCGGAAATGCACGGTGTCGGCCGGTGCGAGATCGTTGACCACGACGATGCGGTCGTGAAGATCGTCGTCGAGCGCCAGCAGCTGGCTGCCGCCGCTGGCGAGTTCGGCCTGTACCCGCTCGACCACCTGGGCGACGTCGTTCTTCTTGCTGCGCAGGTAGTCGTCGTTGATGTTGTCGAAGACCTGCTTGAGGTGCATCTCCTGTCGGTGCAGCGCCGCCTCGGCGTTGATTCGCTCGGCGCGGATGGTGCCGATGGTCTGGTCGATCAGGAGCGGGTCCTCGAGCATCAGCACGTGGGCGCCGAGAAACGCCGACAGCTCGGCCGGGGCGTGTTCCGGCAGATCGGTCCGCATTGTCTCGAGTCGCTCGCGCGCCCGCGCCACAGCGCCGCGGAAGCGCTCGACCTCCTGCTCGACCTCGGCCGCGTCCAGGGTGCGCGACGGGATGTCGCCGTTTGCGGGGTCGAGGATCAGGGCCCGCCCGATGGCGATGTCGCCGATGCCAGTGCCGTTGAGCAGCAGCACCTACTCGTCCTCGCCGAAGCGGTTCGCGAACAGCTCGGTGATCGCCTTGTCCGCCGCGCGGGCGTCGTCGCCCTCGATGCGAAGGCTAACGCGGCTGCCGCAGGCCGCGGCCAGCATCATCAGGCCCATGATGCTCTTGGCGTTTACCGACTGGCCGTTGAACTGGACCCACACCTGGCTGTCGAATTCCGAGGCGAGATTGACCAGCTTCGCCGCGGCGCGGGCGTGCAGTCCGAGCTTGTTGACGACTTCGATTTCTTTTTCGATGACCATTGGTGATCGTACGGGTTGATCAACTCGACAGGGAAAGTTCTCGGTGCCACACCTGCACGTGGATCCCCTTTCCCGTGAAATGGTCGCGCAGCCGCTCGACCATGTAAACCGAGCGGTGACGCCCGCCCGTGCAGCCGACGGCGACCGTGATATAGCTGCGGTTCTCGCGCTCGAAATGCGGCAGCCAGCGCTCGATGAAGCCGCGAATGTCGGCCAGCATGGCGCCGGCCGCGGGCTCGGCATCGAGGAACTCGCATACCGCGCGGTCGAGCCCCGTCAGCGGCTTGAGCGTGTCCTGCCAGTGCGGGTTGGGCAGGCAGCGCACGTCGAAGACGAAGTCCGCGTCGAGAGGTGTGCCGTGCTTGTAGCCGAACGATTCGAACAATACCACGAGACCGGCGAACGCCTCGATACCGGCCACGTCCCGCACCAGGCGGCGAAGTTCGTGGGGCGTCATCGTCGAGGTGTCTATGCGCCGAACGGCCTGCTCGGCGAGCGGCGCCAGCAGGTCCAGCTCGAGCCGGATGCCGTCGACCAGCGGCGTCTGGCTGTCGGTGAGCGGGTGCTTGCGCCGCGTCTCGCTGAAGCGCTTGACGAGCGCCTTCTCCTCCGCTTCGAGGAAGATGATGCGGTAGTCCACGCCCAGTTCCTCGAGCGCCGCCAGGCTGCGCGGAAGCGCGGCGAGGAAATAACGGTTGCGCGAGTCGATGCTCACCGCGACCCGGAACTCGCGCGACTCGGCGACCTGGGTCATGGCCAGCTCGGCGAATTGCGGCAGCAGCACGGCCGGCATGTTGTCGATGCAGTAGTAGCCGAGGTCCTCCAGGGCGTTGAGCGCCACGGTCTTTCCCGAGCCGGACAGGCCGCTGACGATCAGCAAGCCCTGGCGGATGCCGGGTGTTTCCATCGGTTCAGGACTGCGTTTCGACCACCTTGCGGCCGACCTCGAAGGTGCGGCGGCGCTCGATGAGTCGTTGCTGCTTGTCGATGAACGATTTTACCGGGTCCTTGCCGAACTGGAACTGGATATGGGTGCGCACCGCCGCGTCGACCAGCACGGCGAGATTG
Organism: uncultured Gammaproteobacteria bacterium; assembly: GCA_965652415.1. Classification (GTDB taxonomy): domain Bacteria; phylum Pseudomonadota; class Gammaproteobacteria; order Arenicellales; family CAJQKF01; genus BQJD01. The sequence goes on from CBFGVH010000043.1 coordinate 12,329, forward strand.
CGTCCGGGGGCCACCAGCAAGGTGATCTCCGGCACGCTCGTGGCGAGGATGGTGCACTGGCGGATCCTGGGACTGAGGCGGTCGAGCTCGCCGTCGCCGGGGTCGCTTTCGAAGTTGACGATGAGGTCGATCGGGTGGGAATCGAGCACCGCCGTGTTCCCGTAGATGTCGGCGATGTCGAGGATGCCCAGGCCGCGCACTTCGAGGTAGCCGCGGATCAGCTCGGGGCAGAACCCGGTGAGCTTGTACGGCGATGAGCGGTACACCTGGACGACGTCGTCGGCGACCAGGCGGCTGCCGCGGTCGATGAGATCCAGGGCCACCTCGCTCTTGCCGATGCCGCTCGGCCCGGTGATCAGCACGCCGACGTTGCGAATCGACATCAGCACCCCGTGCAGGCCGGTCTGCTGGATCAGCTTGCGGGCCGCGCGATGCTGCAGCCGCTCGTAGAGCAGCGAGTGCGACAGCGGCGAATGGTAGACGCACACGCCGGTCTGGTTGCCGGACTCCACCAGCCACTCGGGCGGCGGCACGTCGTCGCTGAACACCACCATCGCCACTCGCCCGGACTCGAACAGGTTCCGGATCGACCGGCCCAGTGCATCGTCGGGGTGCGCGAGGCGGGCGCTCTCGCCGGGATCGATGATCTGTACCGGCGCGGGGTGGTCGAGATCGAGGTAGTTGACGAACTCGACGTGGGAGTCGAGCGCGGGGTGGGTTTCGAGTCCGCGCCCGAGCCCGCTGGCGCCGCCGTCGAGGACGAGTCCGAGGCGCTCGGCCTTGTTGTGAAAGGCCTCGGCGACGGTGACGCGTCGCGTCGCGGCGTTCACGACTGCGCCGGAGCGGGCAAGGCGTTCATTCCAGGTGCGTGACGGCGTCGAAGAAGCTCTCGTCGTCCTCGCACGCCATGATTCGCTGCTGTATCTCCGGCTGGCTGAATGCCCGCGCGAGCCTGGCCAGAATCTGCAGGTGAGTCTGGTTGGCGTCGGCCGGCACCAGCAGCCCGACCACGCAGCGCACCGGGCGATTGTCGATGGCGTCGAAATCCAGGCCCTGGTCGAGAAGCATGGCGCAGATGATCGGCTGGTCGATGCCGTTGATGCGGCCGTGGGGAATGGCGAAGCCGTCGCCGATGCCGGTGCTGCCGAGGCGCTCGCGCTGGTTGAGGATCTGGAAGACGGTGTCGCGGTCGAGCTCCGGCGAGTAGGAGCTGAGCAGGTCGGCGACCTCCTCGATCAGGCGCTTCTTGCTCGAGACGTGGACGGCCGTCCTGACACGGCTGCGGTCGATGAACCGGGTGAGCAGCCCGTCATCGCCCGCGGCCCGCGGTGGGTGGACGTTGGGGGAAGGTTGCATGATCGACACCTCTAACTCTTGCCGGCCGCTTCCGCGTGGTGGTCGTTGACCTTTTCCTTGTGCTTGAGTACCTGGCGGTCGAGCTTGCCGGCCATCAGGTCGATGGCCGCGTACATGTCGTCGGCCTCGGCGGCGGCATGGAACCGGATCTTGCGGGCATTGATGTTGGCCTCGGCCTTGTGGCGGCTCTTCTCGACCTCGAGGATGACGTGGGTGCTTGTCAGGTGGTCGAAATGCCGGAAGATCTTGTCGAGCTTGTCCTCGACATATTCACGCAGCGCCGGCGTGACGTCCAGGTGGTGACCACTGATGGAAACTTGCATGCGTTGAAACCTCGAAATGGGCTTGTGGTTCGTTACAGGAGCCCCTTCCGTTGACTGGAAGGGGGAATATGCATCTGCTCGCGGTACTTGGCGACCGTTCGTCGCGCCACGGTGATCCCCTGGGCCTTGAAATGGTCGGCGATCTTCTGGTCGCTGATCGGCTTGTCGCCCGGCTCGCGGGCGATCAGGGCCTTGATCTGCGCCTGGATCGCGGTCGACGACAGGGCGTCGCCCTGCTCGCTGGCGAGCTGCGAGGAAAAGAAGTACTTCAGCTCGAAGGTCCCGCGCGGCGACAGGATGTACTTGTGGCTGGTGGCGCGCGAGACGGTCGACTCGTGCAGGTCCAGCGCCTCGGCGACCTGGCGCAGCGTCAGCGGCCTCATGGCGCGTTCGCCGTGCTCGAGGAAGCCTTCCTGGTGGCGCATGATCTCGCGCGCGACCCGCAGGATGGTCTCGTTGCGCTGCTTCAGGCTCTGCAGGAACCACTTCGCCTCCTGGTAGCGCTGGCGGAACCAGGCAGCGTCCTCCCGGTTGCCGCCGGAGGCGAGATAGGCCCGGGTCGACGGGCTGATGGCGAGCTTGCTCAGGGCGCTGTCGTTGAGCCGCACCTGCCAGCCCGATTCGCCGCGGTGCACCTCGAGGTCCGGTACCACGTACGACGGCGGCGTCGGGTCGATTCGCGCCCCGGGCCGCGGGTCGAGGCCGCGGATCACGTTGACCGCCTCGGCGAGGGCGGTTTCGTCGACTTCCAGCACCCGCCGCAGGGCCGGGAAGTCTCGTCGGCACAAGGCGTCGAAATGATCGCTGACGATTCGGCGCGCGGTGCGTACCGGCGCGGTGTCCTCGATTTGGCGAAGCTGGAGCATCAGGCACTCGCGCAGGTTGCGCGCCCCGATGCCGGGCGGATCCATGGACTGCACCACGGCGAGAACCTGCTCGATCTCGTCGGCAGTGAAGGTGTCGGCCTGTGCGAGCAGTTCGATCAGTTCCTCGATGCTTGCGTCGAGGTAGCCGTCCGGGTTGATGTTCTGGACCACGGCCGCGGCGATGAGGGACTGGCGCTCGGTCATCGGCGCGATGCGCACCTGCTCGGCGAGAAAGTCGGCGAGGCTGCCGCCGCCGGTCAGGCGATCGAGCAGGTCGGTGGCGTCGTAGCTGTCCCGGGACGAGCCGGCCGAAGGCAGCGTGTCGGCCGCCGCCGCCGTGTCGGCCGGGCGGCCGGCGTCGTCGCCCCGCGCGCCGGCAAGTTCGCCGGCCGCTTCGCCGTCGACGTCGTAGCCGGGTTCACCGGGCCCGTCGGCCCCGTTGGCGCCTTGGGGCGCCGACGGGTCGGGGGCCGCGGCGATGCCGGGCGAGGGGCCCTCGGTTTCCTCGAGAAAGGGGTTGGCCTCCAGGGCGCCGCGAATCTCGGTTTCCAGGTCCATGGACGACAACTGCAGCAGCGTGATCGCCTGTTGCAGGCGCGGGGTCAGCTTGAGTCGATGGCCAAGTTTGAGATTGAGAGATTGTTTCATCGCTCGACAGGATTCTACGCCCGGCCCAATCGGCCTACAACGACGCCGGTACCCGGGTCCGCGGCGCGGACTTGCCTTGCGGGGGCGGTCACGGGGCTCAGAGCCTGAACTGGTGGCCGAGATAGGTCTCGCGCACGCCCGGGTGATTCAGCACCTCCTCGGGCGTGCCGGCGGCCAGCACCTGTCCCTCCGCGAGGATGTAGGCGCGATCGCAGATGCCCAGGGTCTCGCGCACGTTGTGATCGGTGATCAACACGCCTATTCCCCGGCTTTTCAGGAAGGAGATGATCTTCTGGATGTCGCCGACGGAAATCGGGTCGATGCCGGCGAACGGCTCGTCGAGAAGGATGAACGACGGCGTCAGCGAGAGCGCGCGGGCGATCTCGACCCGCCGCCGCTCGCCGCCGGACAGGCTGATGCCGAGCGATTTGCGCTTGTGCATCAGGCCGAACTCCTCGAGCAGCACCTTGACCCGGCGGGCGCGGCTTGCCGGGGTCAGGTTCGGCTGCGCCTCGAGCACGGCCATGATGTTGTCCTCGACGCTGAGCTTGCGGAACACCGACGGTTCCTGCGGCAGGTAGCCGAGCCCGAGGCGGGCGCGGCGGTGCATCGGCAGGTCGGAGATGTCCTTCTGGTCGAGCAGGATCTGGCCGTGATCGCGCCGGATCAATCCGCAGATCATGTAGAAGCAGGTGGTCTTGCCGGCGCCGTTGGGCCCCAGCAGCCCGACGATCTCGCCGTTGCGCACCGCCAGGTTGACGTTGCGCACAACGGCGAGACCTCGATAGGACTTGCACAGGTCTCGGGTGACGAGCGTGGCCACGGCTCAAACCATGTCGAAACGGTAACCTTGGGGGAACGCGCCGGGGGTGGTCGGAGGAACTGTCGCCGCTACTCGGTGGCGCTGCCCGTGCCGCTCGCCGGTTGCGCCCCGTCCGACGGCGCGGCTTCCGTCTCGGCTTCCTTGGGCTGCAGGACGATTCGCGGCCGCCTCGGCTGACCGTCCGCCGCGGTCTCCTCGGCGGCGGCGGTGTCGGCGCTCGCGGGGGCCTGGGCGGGTTCGTCGGCCGGTTGCGGCGCGGGGGCGGCGGCGCCTTCGGGCGTCTTGGTGGTGCGGGTCGGGGTGTCGCCGCTTCGGACCTGCATCTTGTCGGTCGCCATGTTGTAGATGATGACCCGGCCGGAGACCGAATCGGCGCCCTGGGTGAGGACCGCGTTGTTGGTCAGGGTGATGATGTTGTTGATTTCGTCCATGTGGATGTATCGGCCTTCGCCCACCACGTCCACGTCCTTGCCGTCGGGGCGCTGGCGAAACACTGCCGGGTTGCCCTCGGCGACCGCGGTCTCGAGCTGGTCATCCTTGAAGCGCACCTCGACGCGGTCGGCGTCCAGGCGAATGGTGCCCTGGCGCAGCTTGACGTTGCCGGTGTACACGCGCAGGCCCTGCTGGAAGTCGATGTCCACCGCGTCGGCGTCGATCACGGCCGGCTGGTCGCGGTCGGACTCGAGGGCGCCGGCCACCGGGACGTGGCCGGCGGCGAGGGCGAGCATCAGTAGCAGCGGTTTTTTCATCGGCGGGATTCTAGCAGAAGACGGCAGGTCGACAATCCGCCATGCTCGAGCCGTCGGTTCGGCTCATGTTTCGGGTTTCTTCTTGAGTTTTATCAGCATTCTGTCGGTTTCCGTGACATTTCCCGGGCGGCCGTCGGCGCGGCTCTCGATGACCTTGACCTTTCCCCTGAGCAGCACCTCGGTACCGTCCGCGGAGATCAGGCCGGTTTCGGCGTAGACGTGGCGCGGTCCGGCCTCGCCGGTGTACTGGATGATGTGGGGCTGTTCGATCAGCGAGGTGTCGTCGATGGGGAAATGCGCCATGCGAATGGCGTCCATGACGTACTGCCGCCCTTCACTGTCGAGGCCGGTGGCGACGAAGTTCTCGATATAGTAATCCGGTTCGTTCCGGGCCGGCTGATCGGCGGCTTCCTCGACCGGCGCGCGCTCCTGGCTGCGCTCGAGCCACACGGTCAGGGCGGCGAAGGCGAGAAACGCCGCCGCCAGCAGGAATTTTTCCAGTACTCTCACAGGATTCCCGCGCGGATCAGGTCGAGGGTGTTGAGCGCGCCGACCACGCGCCGGTCGCCGTCGACCGCGAAGATGCCGTTGATCGAGTGCGTTTTCAGAACGTTGATCAGCTCCGCCGCCAGCACGTCGGGGCCGGTGGTCTTCGGGTCCGGCGTCATGACGTCGGCGATGCCGCAGTCGTACACGTCGACGTTGCGGCCAAGCGCTCGCCTCAGGTCGCCGTCGGTGAAGATGCCCACCAGGCGATCGTCGCCGCCGATCACCCCGGTCATGCCCAGGCCCTTTGTGTTCATTTCGATGAGGGCGTCGCGCAGGCTGGCGTCATGGCCGACCAGCGGCACGCGTTCACCGGTGTGCATCACGTCGCGAACGTAAAGGAGCAGTCGGCGGCCGAGCACGCCGCCGGGATGGGAGCGGGCGAAGTCGCTGGCGGTGAACCCGCGCGCCTTCAGCGTGGCCACCACGAGGGCGTCGCCCAGCGCCAGCGTGGTCGTGGTGCTGGCGGTGGGGGCGAGGTTGTAGGGACAGGCCTCCTGCTCGACGCTGATGTCGAGGCACACGTCGGCGCTTTGCGCCAGCGTGGAGTCCGCCCGCCCTGTCATCGCCACCAGCTTCACCCCCATGCGCTTGACGATGGGGACGATTGTGAGGATCTCCGGCGTCTCGCCGGAATTGGAGATGGCGATGACCACGTCCGCCGGCGTGATCATTCCCAGGTCGCCGTGGCTCGCCTCGCCGGGATGGACGAAGAACGCCGGCGTTCCCGTGCTGGCCAGGCTGGCGGCGATCTTGCCGCCGATGTGGCCGGACTTGCCCATCCCGACCACCACCACCCGGCCTTCGCAGCCGAGCATCAGGGCGCAGGCGCGGTCGAACTCGGGGCCGATGCGCGCTGCCAGCCGGTCGATCGCCCGCGCCTCGAGTTCGAGGACGGTGCGCGCCGAGTGCTGGAAATCGGTATCGGGCATGAACGGATCACGGGATTCGCCCGCGCGTCGCGGGGCCGGGGGCCGGCAAGTATAGCAACTGGGGGGCTTTTTTTATAAAGTCCGCGCCTCCCCGAACATCCCTTGCGAGACCCGTTTTGGCAGTGCCGCTGGTCGACTGGGAGCGGGTCGACGCCGTGCTGCTCGACATGGACGGCACGCTGCTCGACCTCGCCTTCGACAACCATTTCTGGCTCGAGCACGTGCCGCTCGAGTTCGCGAGGTCGCGCGGCATCGGCATGGACGCCGCGCGCGAGGTGCTGTATCCGCGCATGAACGCCCTGCGCGGCACGCTCGACTGGTACTGCGTCGACTTCTGGAGCCGCGAGACGGGGCTGGACATCATTGCGCTGAAAACGGCGCTGGCCGACCGGATCCGGGTGCACGACGGCGTGGTGCCGTTTCTCGAGGCCGTGCGCGCCGGCGGCCGACGCCTGGCGCTGGTGACCAACGCCCACCAGAAGTCGATCGACATCAAGCTTGCGCGTACCGGCATCGGCGTTCACTTCGACGAGCTCGTCAGTTCCCATTACTTCGGCGCCCCCAAGGAGACCGAGGAATTCTGGCCGCGCCTGATCGCCCGCCTGGAACTGGATCCGGCGCGCTGCCTGTTCGTGGACGACAGCGTCCCGGTACTTGAAGCGGCGCGCGACTTCGGCATCGGCCAGGTGCTGGCGGCCACGGCGCCGGACTCGCGCCAGCGGGCGAAGCCGCACCCGCTGTTTCCCGGCGTCGAATCGTTCGCCGAACTCATGCCCGTGCCGGGACGCGGCCGTTGAAGCGCGCCGGGGCTGCCCTGGTCGACGCCTGGCGCGCCGAGCTGGAGCGGCTCGGCTACGCCGAGGACCCCGCCCAGCTCGCCTGCATCGGGCGCTTCGCCCGCCTGCTCGACGACCTCGAGGATCGCGAGCGCCGCCGCGGGCCGCTTGCCCGTCTCGCCGAACGGCTGGGCCGCCGGTCGGCAGCGCCGCGGGGAATCTACCTGTGGGGAGGTGTCGGGCGCGGCAAGACCTTCCTGATGGACCTGTTCTATCGAGCCGTGCCGGGCGGGAGCAAGGAACGTGTGCATTTCCATCGCTTCATGCTGTCCGTGCACCGGGAACTGGCGGCGCGCAAGTCCGAGCCCGACCCCCTGGTGCTGGTGGCGGCCGACGTCGCTTCGCGGGCCTCGGTACTGTGCTTCGACGAGCTGTACGTCGGCGACGTCGCCGACGCCATGGTGCTCGCCCGGCTCTTTCGCCTGCTGATAGATCGCGGCGTGGTGCTGGTGTTCACCTCCAACACCAGGCCCGCGGACCTGTACCCGCAGGGCCTGCAGCGCGAGCGCTTCCTGGCGGCGATCGCGCTGATCGAGCGACACTGCGAGGTCTGTCACATCGACGATGGCGTCGATTATCGCCTAAGGACCCTGGAGGAGGCCTCGACCTACCTTTGTCCGCACGATGCGAACACGGATGCCTGCCTGGAGCGAACGTTTCGTCGCCTCGCCGGCGACGAGCCGGTGGACGAGGCGCCCCTGTCGGTGCTGGGACGCGAGATCCCGGTTCGGCTCGCCAGTGAGGGGGTTGCGTGGTTCCGCTTCGACGACCTGTGCCGGGGCCCGCGTTCGAAAGCGGACTATGCCGAGCTCTCGCGCTGGTATCACACCCTGGTGATTTCCGACGTGCCGCTGCTCGGCGTCGACGGCGAGGATCCGGCGCGGCGCTTCATCGAGCTGGTGGACGAGCTCTACGACCGCCGCGTGAACGTGGTGATGTCCGCGGCGGCGCCGCCGGACGCACTGTATCGTGGCAGGCGGCTCGTCGGCGCCTTCACGCGCACGGCGAGCCGCCTGCACGAGTTCGCCGATCCCGGCTACATGGCACGGGAGCACCGGCCCTAGGACCGTTCAGCCGCTCGGGTTCAGTAGAGGTCCACGGGGTCGACGTCGACCGACCACCTCACCCGGCGCGCCATGCCCTCGTCCTCGACCCGGCGTACGAGGATGTGGAGCAGTGCCCTGAGCGGCGCGCGATGCCGTGACTGGAACATCAGCTGGGCGCGGGCGCGGCCGGCGCGCCGTTCCATGGGCGCGGGTACCGGGTCCATGATTTCCACCGAACCGCGCGCGTCGGCGAAATGACCGGCCGCGTCACGCACCCTGGCAAGGAACTCCATCGCGGCCTCGGTGTGCACGGACTCGGCACGCAGCAGCGCGAGGTAGCCGAGCGGAGGAAGGCCGAGCTGGCGTCGCGTGGCCAGCTCGGCGCGTGCGAACGACTCGAAGTCGTGACGCACGATGGCGTCCAGGCACGGGTGGCCGGTGAAACGGGTCTGCAGAAGCACCAGTCCCCGGCGCGCGCCGCGGCCGGCGCGACCGGCCACCTGGGTCACCGCCTGGAACAGCCGCTCGGCGGCGCGAAAGTCGATGCTGTACATGCCCTGGTCGCCGTTGACGACGCCGACCAGCGTGATGCCGGGAAAGTCGTGCCCCTTTGACATGAGCTGGGTCCCCACCAGTATGTCGACTTCGCGCCGGCGCACCCGGTCGAGATGCGCCTCGAGGGAGCCGCGCGCGGTGCTGGTGTCGCGGTCGATCCTGGCGATGCGTGCCGCCGGAAAGCGCTCGGTCAGGGCTTGTTCGATGCGTTGGGTGCCGGCGCCGGCGAAGTAGATGTCGCCGCCGCCGCAAGCCGGGCAGACCGCCGGTGCGGTGCGCGTCAGTCCGCAATGGTGACAGCGCAGCAGGTTCTCGCGGCGGTGCAGGGTCAGGAAGCTGTCGCAGCGCGTGCAGTGCGCCTGCCAGCCGCAGCCGCCGCAGATCACGACCGGCGCGAAACCGCGGCGGTTGATGAACACCAGCGACTGTTCGCCGCGCGCGAGCCGCTCGTCGATGGCCCTTACCAGCGGTTGGCTGAGGCCGTCGGTGAGAGGCCAGCGCGTCGCGTCCACCAGGCGGATGTCCGGCAGCGTGGCCGCCCCGGCGCGTTCGGGCAGGGCCAGCAGCCGATAGCGCCCGCTGACGGCATTGTGGTAGCTCTCCAGCGAAGGCGTCGCCGAGCCGAGCACGACCGGCACGCCGTCCACGGCGGCGCGCTTGATGGCGACGTCGCGGGCGTGGTAGCGGAACCCTTCCTGCTGCTTGAACGAGGTGTCGTGCTCCTCGTCGACGATGACCAGCCCCGGCCTCGCCAGGCGGCTGAACACTGCGAGTCGGGTACCGAGGACCACGTCGGCCTCGCCCGAGGCCGCCTGCAGCCAGGCCCGCTGGCGCTCGCCGTCGGCCAGGGCCGAGTGCATGACCGCCACGGATCGCCCGAGGCGCGAGCGAAACCGGTCGATGAGCTGCGGGGTCAGCGCGATCTCCGGCACCAGCACCAGCACCTGGCGGCCGCGCTCGATGACGTGGCGCGCGCATTGCAGGTAGACCTCGGTCTTGCCGCTGCCGGTGACGCCCATGAGGAGGAAACAGGCGAAGCCGCCGCCGGCCGCGATCACCGCGTCCACCGCCTCGCGCTGGCGCGCGTTCAGGCGCGGCCCGGGCGTGGGTGTCGTACCGTCCCGTGGACGTGTGCACTCGACGAGGCCGCGAGCCTCGAGCCTCTTCAAGGCGTCACCGGCATCGACACCCGCGGCCTTGAGGGTGCCGCGATCGGCACCGGAAGTTCCGAGTCCGGCCAGGTGCGTCGCCAGATTGCGCTGTCGCACGGCGCGCGCCGGCAGGGTGTCGAGAACGGCCTCGAGCGGCGCCGCGAGGCGATAGCGGCGCTCGCCCGGCGGCGGCGCCTGGCCACGCCTGATCCGCGTCGGCACCGCCGCCTGCAGTACCTCGCCGAGCGGGTGCTGGTAGTAATCCGACGCCCAGCACAGAAGGTCGAGCAGTGCGTCGTCGAACAGCGGCTCGCTATCGATGACCTCGGCGATGCGCTTGAGTTCGCGCCCGTCGCCGTTGTCCGCGCCGCGAGGCACGACGAAGCCGATGCGGTGACCGCGGCCGAACGGCACCCGTACCCGGCAGCCGACCGGCACGACGCGAGCGTCGGCAGCGGTGTAGTCGAACACCCGGTACAGCGGCACGGGTAAGGCGACTGCCACCACGGCATCAGGGGACAAGGACGGGTTCACGCGGGTTGCCCAGGGTTGGCAGGGCGGCGTAGTGTAGCAGCGCCCCGCGCCCGCCAGGCACGCTCGAAGTTACTCACAAGCGTTGTGGATAACTGTGTGCATAATGATCTGGCGACACGCAAATTTACAGGTCCGGAACGCTTCGGGCTCAAATTGCCTAAAATTTAGACAGTTGATTATTTCATCGTAAGAACAAATAGATATCACGGCTTTTGAAACATTTTGACTAACGATTGGGGCCAAATCCTGCAAATCGGAAACCGTGATTGCCAGTGTGCATAAATCCTCCGCCGGGGCGGCCCGGCGACGCCGTCGTCGCGGTCGATCGTGACGCTTGTGTTTCAAGCGCTTATTGAGTACTCCTTGGCCGGCGTTGATGCCCGCCGCGCCGCCGGATGCCGGGGGCTGCCAGAGCCGATCAGGCGCCCGGGTCCCGAACGTGACTGCGCGGTACACTTGGCGGCCGGTCGATCGCGGCCATAAACGATACTCCGTCGAAGGGGAGGGACCAGGTGACAGAGAAGGGCGCACGCGGGCTTCGGCGGCTCTGGCTCGCCGGCTGCAATTCCGTTCGCGGCGTTGGTGCAGTGTGGAGGAGCGAGGAGGCCTTTCGCCAGGAGGCCCTGCTGCTCGCGCTGGCGGTGCCGGCGGCCTTCTGGCTGACCGGCGACGCCGTGGAGCGGGTGCTGCTGGTCGCGAGTGTCGTGCTGGTGCTGCTGGTGGAACTGCTCAACACGGCGGTGGAAGTGACGGTCGACCGCATCGGCCGCGAGCACCATGAACTCTCCGGCCTCGCCAAGGATATCGGCTCGGCGGCGGTGCTCCTCAGCCTGTGCCTGGCCGCATTCGTCTGGCTCACCATCCTGCTGTGATGCCGCCGCTTGCGCGCAGACTGTTTACGCCGGCCGGACCCGGCGCACGATCTCGCCGAAGGTGACGTACTCGTTGGGCCCGAGCCTGCCCACCGGGCTGATCTTGTCGGCGAGGATCTTCGAGCGGCCCTTGTCGTCCTTGCCGACGACCGAGTCGTCGACGAAGATGCGCTCCACCTGCCCGAGCACCAGGCTTTGGGGCGTCGCACCCACCTGGATCACCTGGTAGCGCCGGCAGGCGAAGGCGACCCTGGCGTCGGCCAGGCGAGGCAACGAGAAGCTTTCGAACTCCGTGGTCGCCAGGCCCGCGGCGGCAAGCTCCGACTCGCCGTAGGAAAGCGTCGCGGACGAGGCGTTCATCGCGTCGAGCGTCGTCTCGTCGACGAGGTGAACCACGAAGGCGGGACGCTCCTCGATGTTCACCTTGGTGTCCTTGAACGAGCCGTCGGGTTTGCGGCCGATGGAGACCATGATGAGCGGCGGGTCGCTGCACACCGCGTTGAAATACGAGAACGGCGCCAGGTTGAAGCTGCCGGCGGTCGCGTTTTCCGACAGCACCCAGGCGATCGGTCGCGGGATCACGGTCTGGATCAGGCTGAAGTAGACCTTGGCGGGGGTCTGGGCGGACAAGTCGATGATCATTGCGTACTCCGGGTTGATTCGCCTTCACCGGCGAAGCGGTGCTGGCGCCAGGCCTCGTAGACGGCGACGGCGACGGCATTGGACAGGTTGAGGCTGCGGCTGGAGGAGACCATGGGAATTGCCAGTCGGTGCGCCGGCGGCGCAATCTCGCGCACGGAGTCCGGCAGGCCGCGAGACTCCGGCCCGAAGACCAGCGCCGCTCCGGGCTCGAAGGCCGCCTGGTCGTAGCGCCGCCGGTGGCGAGTCGAGTACGTGTACAGCGGTACGTCGCCGAGTTCCGCGAGGCAGGCCTGGAGGTCGTCGTGCACGCGCATCGTGGTCCACTCGCGGTAGTCCAGCCCGGCGCGACGCAGCGCGGCGTCGTCGACGGAGAATCCGAGCGGCCGGACGAGGTGCAGCGTGCACCCGGTGTTCGCGGCCAGGCGGATCACGTTGCCCGTGTTGGGTGGAATCTCCGGCTCGAACAGCACGATGTGGAACACTGGTCCGATTACCCTCGCGGCATCGCCGCTAGAACGGCTTGACCACGACCAGGATCACGATCGCGACCAGCAACAGGACCGGGAACTCGTTGAACCAGCGGTAGAAGACGTGGCCGCGCGTGTTGGCGTCGTCGCGAAACCGGCGCACCAGATGCCCGCACCACAGGTGGTAGCCGACGAGCACCGCGACCAGCGCCAGCTTGGCGTGCAGCCAGCCGCCCGAGAAGCCGTAGCCGAGCCAGAGCCAGGTCCCGAAGACGATGGTGAGCACAGCGCCCGGGGTCGTTATGCCGTAGTAGAGCTTGCGCTCCATCACCTTGAAGCGCTCGATGCTGGCGACATCGTCGCTCATGGCGTGGTACACGAACAGGCGAGGCAGGTAGAACAGGCCCGCGAACCACGTCACCATGAAGATGATGTGCAGGGCCTTGAGCCACAGCATGGATTACCCCTCGCTTCGGCTACCCTGCGTCCCGGCCCCGGTCCCGGTCGGGGCCCGCGGCTTTCGGGTCGGCCGGGGCGGGCGGTTTCGACCCGGAGAAGAAACCGGCGATCTTGCGCACCAGGGCGACGATGCCGCGCCAGATTCGCGGCAGGAGCCAGATCATGAAGAGGACCAGGGCGAGGAGCAGAACGATGAACAGGATCGGGTGGTTCAGCGCCATCCACAGCCCGCCGATAGCGGCGACGTCCTCGCCGATGCTCGCCGTCCAGTTGCTGAAGGGCTCCGGCGAGGTGTTGATCAGCACCCGGCTGCCGGCCTTGGTGGCGTGCGTACCGGCGGTGAGCGTGCCGCCGAGAAGCAGCCCCGCCAGCTCCGCTTCCGGGCCCAGCGGGCTGATGGCCCCGGCGGCGAGCATGGCGCCGGCGGGGATGCGGACGAAGGTATGAAGCGCGTCCCAGGCGGTATCCACGCCCGGGATCTTGTCCGCGAAGAACTCGACGCAGTACATCAGCGCCGCGGCCCCCATCACCACGGGGTTGGCGAGAACCTCCAGGTCCGGCGGCAGATCGATGGCCCCGGAACCGCCCATCCAGCCGAGCACGAAGATCGCGGCATACAGGTTGATGCCGCTGGCCCAGGCGACTCCCATGGTTGCCGCGATGATCGATATGGTTTCCATTTGCCGTGCTGTGGTGTTATTGATGACGGTTGTCCGTGCGGCACGCTCGCCGTTCGCGCACGTTAATCCGCGCCCCGGCGAAAAGCAATTGCCGCACCCGGGGCCGGGGGTGTGCCGCGATGGTAGTTCAACGGCAGTGACCCGCCAATGATCAGTCCGAGGTTGATCCTTGCCCCGTCTCGATGAACCGGCACTTAATGCCGCCTGCGACGAGCTCGCCGTTCGTGCCGCGCCGTTCGCGGCGGTGCTCGAGGAGCACGGCTACCCGCCCCTGTGGGCCCGGCCTGGCGGGTTCGCCACGCTGGTGTCGATCATCGCCGCCCAGCAGGTGTCGCTGGAGTCGGCCCGCTCCGTCCTCGCCAGGCTCGAGCGGATCGCCGGGGCATTGGCTCCCGAAGCGGTGGCGGTGTTGACGGAAGACGACCTTCGGGGCGCGGGACTGACGCGGCAGAAGGCGCGCTACTGTCGCGAGCTTGCGCACCGGGTGCTCGACGGGCGCACCTCGTTCCGGCGCATCGGCCGCGCCCGTGAGGACGCCGCGCGCGCCATGCTGCTCGAGGTTCCCGGTGTCGGACCGTGGAGCGCCGACGTCTACCTGCTGTTTGCGGCCGGCAAACCGGACATCTGGCCGCGCGGCGACGTCGCCCTGGTCAGGTCGGTGGCCGAGGTCTTCGGGGAAGCGCTGGATGAGGCCGCGTGTGCGGCGCGCGCCGAGCAATGGCGGCCGTGGCGCTCGGTGGCCGCGCGGCTGTTGTGGCACGCCTACCTGTCACGCCGGGGCAGGGTGCACGCGGTGGTGGCGCAGTCGCCGTAAACACCCCGGCGCCTTGACGAAGCCGCTGTCGGAGGTAAGCCTGC
>CBFGVH010000044.1:0-26569 GCA_965652415.1 uncultured Gammaproteobacteria bacterium
CCCTCGGCCGGCATCGCCTGCATCTCGTCGGCCGCCGACTCGTCCTCCAGAAGATACAGCGGCCCCTTCTGTCCACAGCCGGCGAGGGCGACGACGACGACGACCGGCAATGCGATGCGAACCGGGAACCTGATCATGGGACTGCCTCTTCAGCGCGAATTGGTGAGCGATGCCGACAATGCCCGGCGCCGCCGGACATGGTGACTTCGCGACGATTGTATCGCAATCATGCCGGCCCGTCCGGTCCGTCCGCCGCGATCCGCCGGCGTCCCTCGGCAACCGCCTGCCGCACCCGCGCCGGGGCGGTGCCGCCAACGTGGTCGCGGGCGTTCACAGAACCCTCGACGCTGAGGATCTGCGCGACGTCTTCGCCGATGGCGTCGCTGAACGCGCGCAGGCGCTCGAGCGGCATGGCGTCGAGCGCGACACCGTCGCCGATGGCGGCCGCGACCACCTTGCCTACCACCTCGTGGGCGTCGCGAAACGGCACGCCGCGGCGCACCAGGTAGTCGGCGAGGTCGGTGGCGGTGGGGTGGCCGTCGGCGGCCGCGGCGCGCATGCGCGCACGATCGAAGCGGGCGCCGGGAAGCATGGCGATGTAGACGTCGAGACAGTCGTTGACGGTGTCGACGGTGTCGAACACCGGCTCCTTGTCTTCCTGGTTGTCGCGGTTGTAGGCGAGCGGCTGGCCCTTCATCAGGGTCAGCAGCGCGACCAGGTTGCCGGCGACGCGCCCGGTCTTGCCGCGCACCAGCTCGGCGGCGTCCGGATTCTTCTTCTGCGGCATGATGCTCGAGCCGGTACAGAAGTCGTCGCCGAGGTCGACGAATCCGAAGCGCTCCGACGACCACAGCACGAGTTCCTCGGAGAAGCGCGACAGGTGCACTGACAGGATCGCCGCGGCGGCGCCGAACTCCATGACGAAGTCGCGATCGGACACGCTGTCCAGGGAATTGGCCGTGACGCCGTCGAAGCCGAGCTCGTCGGCGGTCATCTGCCGGTCGACGGGGAACGAGGTACCTGCAAGCGCCGCCGCGCCCAGCGGGCTGAGATTGAGACGCGCCCGGCAGTCGGCGAAGCGCCCGGCATCTCGATCGAGCATTTCGAACCACGCCATCAGGTGATGACCCAGGGTCACGGGCTGCGCGCTCTGCATGTGAGTCAGGCCAGGCATGATGGTGTCGGCCTCGCGCTCGGCGACGTCGAGCAGCACGCCCTGCAGGGCGCGCAGGCGGGCGATGATGCCGTCGAGGGCATCGCGGACGAACAACCGCATGTCGGTCGCCACCTGGTCGTTGCGCGAGCGCGCCGTGTGCAGTTTCTTGCCGGCGTCGCCGACGAGTTCGGTCAGCCGCGACTCGATATTCATGTGGACGTCTTCGAGCTCACGCCGCCAGTTGAAGCGCCCGTCCGCGATCTCGCGGGCGATCGTTTGAAGTCCGTCGACGATGAGCCGGCACTCCTCGGCCGAAAGTACCCCGACGCGGGACAGCATGCGGGCATGGGCGGTGGAACCGGCGATGTCCCAGGCGGCCAGACGGCGGTCGAAATGCTCGGAGGCGGAGAAGCGCTCCATCAGCCGGTCGGTGGGCCGCGAAAACCGTCCGCCCCAGGGTTTCCTGTCGTCGCCTTTGGCCATATTCCGCCGTTAACGTATTGATTTCATGAAGATGGATCGACCCGTGGCTGTCGGGCGGAACACGCGCGCCGACGACCTGGCAACACCGCTCATCCGCCGGATGCAACCGCCGATCGAAAACCGGTTGCGACTGCCGTGGTGCCGGAGTTAGCATCATCGCCCATGTTACCGGCGTCGCCTCGCGAACCGGCAACATGCAGCTCGGTTATTCCTTCCTCAAAGCACCCCCACCGAATCCGAGCTGATTGACAAGACCCCCTTCCACCTGAAGGGGGTTTTTTTTGCTCCCTCGCGCCCGAATTCGCGACGGTGCTCAGTTGAGGGCGGACATGTAGAGGGCGAGATCGCGAATCTGGTCCTCGGACAGCTTGAAGGCGATCGGGTTCATGACCTCGTGCTGCCGGTCGCCCGACTTGAAGGCAAGCAGCTGGGCCTCGAGGTAGGCGGCCTGTTGACCGGACAGGCGCGGATAGTTGGGCGGAATGCCGTGTCCCCCGGGGCCGTGACAACCCATGCACGCCGCAACGGAAAAGGGTCGATAGCCGCCGCGGTAGATGCGCTCGCCGCGCCGCGCTGCTTCCTCGTCGGCCTCGGCGATGGCACGCGCCGGCGGCTCGAGCGAGGAGAAGTAGGCGTCGATGTCTTCCATGTCCTGCTCGGACAGGGCGGCGACCATGCCGGCCATGATCGCGTTTTCCCTGGCGCCGCTCTTGTAGGCCTTCAGCTGCTGACTGATGTAGCCGGGCACCTGGCCGGCCAGGGACGGATAATCGGGCGTGGTGCTCACACCGCCGGCACCGTGGCAGCTCGCGCACACCGCCACCTTCTGCGCTCCCGCCTCGGCATCGCCCGCGCCGTGCCCGATCGACGGCACGGCCGTCATGGCGACGAGAGCGAAAACGATGCCCAGCGATTCCGGTTTCATGGGACACTCCTGGAAAAATTGGTATAAAGCAAGCATCGACGGCCGCCGGGAGATGCAGGCCGCCGCCGCAAATTCGCCGCCACCGTATAGCCGATTTCCCCCGGTGCGTCAAATCCGCCGGCCCCCTCGACCATGCCAGAAACAGCACCAGACACCGTCGCCGATCTCGCCAGCGCACGCTTCATCGCAAGCGCTCACGTGAAGAAGGAATGGCCCGCCCCCGCGGGTCCGGAAGTGGCGTTCGCAGGGCGCTCCAACGTCGGCAAGTCCAGTGCCATCAATGCCATCACCGGCCGGCGAGGCCTGGCGAAGACCAGCAAGACGCCGGGCCGCACCCGGCAGATCGTGTTCTTCGAACTCGCCACGGGGGAGCGGCTGGTGGACTTGCCGGGCTACGGCTTCGCGAAGGTGCCGCCCGAGATGCGGCGCCACTGGGAGAAGACCATCAGCGACTACCTTTTGACACGCACCACGCTTCGCGGCCTGGTCATGCCTGTCGACTGCCGGCGGCTGCTGACACCGCTGGACGAACAGATGCTCGCCTGGTGCGACCGCGCCGCCCTGCCCGTCCACATCCTGCTGACCAAGGCCGACAAGCTCGGCCGCGGACAGGCGAAGGCGGCCCTCGCGGCCCTGGGCACGAGGCTCGCCGGCCGGCCCGACACCACCTGGCAGCTGTTCTCGGTGCTCACCCGCGCGGGCGTCGACGAGGCGCGCGCGGCGGTGATCGGACTCATCGCGCGCGCATAAAAAAACCCCGGCACGTATCAGGCAGGACGGATGCCGGGGTATCAAGCCGTTGACCCTGCAAGACGCGGGGCCACCCGCTCAGGGAGGAGGAGCGGGACGGACACGCTCCTGGTGTCCGGTAAACCCGTAGACCTCGAAAAGGCCGCTCCGTTCCCGACATTACCCAAGTGTAACCCCGGCGGACGGGGCCGGAATCACCCCGGCCGGTGCCCTTCCCGGGCGGCCAGCGCCTGGCGATCGATCTTGCCCGTGCCGGTCTTCGGCAGTTGTTCGACGTACTCCACGATCCGCGGATACTTGTAGGGCAGAAGCGCGCGCTTGACGTAGCCGGCCAGGCGTTCCGTCATCGCGTCGCCCGCCCCGCCCGGCTCGTTCAGGACCACGAATGCCTTGAGCGTCGTGCGGCCGTCGTCGAGGCGCACCGCGAGCACCGCGCACTCGCGCACCGCCTCGTGGTCGGCGAGGCAATGCTCGACTTCCAGCGGGTACACCCACTGACCGCTGATCTTGACAAGGTCGTCGGCCCGGCCGAGGAAATAGTGGAAGCCGTCCGCGTCCCGCTTGAAGCGGTCGCCGGTGACGATCCAGCCGTCCCGCACCGTCTCGGCGGTCTTGTCGGGCTTGTTCCAGTAGCCCGGCGTCTGCGAGTCGCCACGCACCCACAACGTGCCGGCCTCGCCGTCACGGACCTCGCGTCCGTCGTCGTCGACGAGCCTGAGTTCATACCCGGGAACCCGCCGGCCGGCGGCGCCGGTGCGAATGTCGCCGGGCCGGTTGGACAGGTAGATGTGCAGGACCTCGGTCGAGCCGAGCCCCTCGACGATGGAATGCCCGAAGCGCTCGCGCCAGCGCGCGGCCAGTTCTGCCGGCAGCGTCTCGGCCGCCGACAGGCACAGCCTCACCGAATCCAGCGAGGCCTCCGCCGAGCGGTCGCTGTTGATCAGGGCGTTGTACAGGGTCGGCAGTCCGAAGAACAACGTCGGCCGGTGGCGCTCAACGGCGTCGAACACGGCCTCGGCGGTGGGCCGCCCGGCCATCAGCACGCAGGCGGCGCCGGCGCTGAACGGAAAGGTGATGGAGTTGCCGAAGCCGTAGGCGAAGAAGATCTTCGGCGGCGAGAAGCAGATGTCGCCGGGGCCGATGTCGAGCACGCCGCGGGCGTAGGCGAGGTGCGTGTAGAGCATGTCGTGGTGCAGGTGGACGATGCCCTTGGGCCGGCCGGTGCTGCCGGAACTGTACATCCAGAAGGCCATGTCGTCGCGCCCGGTGTCGGCCGGCGCGAGTTCGTCGTCATGGGCCTCGAGCAGGGTGCGCAAGTCGTGCCACGCGGGACCCGCCTGCCCACCCGGCTCGCCGTCGACCACCACCACGTGGCGCAGCGCGGCGAGGCGCCCGCCGATGCCCTCGCGCACCAGCGCCGCCAGCGCACCTTCAATAACCAGCACCGGCGCCCCGCTGTCCTCGAGGAAATACTCGAGCAACTCCGGCGGTGAAGCCGTGTTCAGCAGCACGGGCACGAAACCGGCGGCAAGCGCCCCGAAGACAGCCGCGGGATAGGCGGCGGTGTCGTCGAGCACCATGGCCACGCGCGCGCCGGGTTCGAGGCCGAGCGCCTTGAGGGCATTGCCGAAGCGGCCGGCGTCGCGCGCGAGATCGCGGTAGGTCGCATTGCCGGCGTCGCTGTACACGGCGACCTTGTCGCCGAGGCCGCGCTCGAGATTGTCGAACAGGATGCTCGCGGCGTTGTAACGCTCAGGGACACTGAAACCGATCTCGCGGCTCCCGGGTGCTTCACGGGGCACGCGGTCGACGAGGACCTCGTCAGTCATGGCCGCCCCGCCGCGCGGGCCCTCCAGGAGGCCATGAAGCGCGGCGCGATGCGCGCCAGTTCGTCGTCGTCGACCCGGCCGGTGCGGGTCATGTAGCTGTGGGCGAAATCCATCGGGGCGAGCGCGATGTTCTGGTCCATCCGCTCGTACCATCGCAGGCTGGCGTGGGCCGCACGGCACAGCTTGTCGGTGGGCGGGCGCCGCGTCGCCTCGTACACCGCGAGCGCCGCGGGCGCGTCGGCGCGGTGCTCGCCGAGGGCACGCGCCAGTGCAAGCGCGTCCTCCATGGCGAGCCGGGTGCCGGAGCCGATGGAGAAGTGCACGGTGCGAACCGCGTCACCGATCAGCACCCTGTTGCCCACCGACCAGCGCTCGTTGGCGATGACGGGGAACCGGCGCCAGTACGAGCGGTTGCTGACGATCGGGTGGCCGTCAAGGTCGGCGGCGAACACCTGCTCGCAGTGGGCGATGGCGGCGGCATCGTCCATACCGTCGAAGCCGGCCCTGTGCCAGGTGCTTTCAGTGACCTCGACCAGGAACGTGCTCATGTCGGGCCGGTAGCGATAGTGGTGGGCACAGAACACGCCGTGCTCCGTCGGCCGGAACGTCAGCGTCAGGGTGTCGAATGGTTGGGTGGTGCCGTACCAGATGAAGCGGTTGGGACGGTACTCGATCCGGTAGCCGAACGCCTCCTCGTCCCTTGCGCGCACCGCCGAGTTGACGCCGTCGGCACCCACCAGCAGGTCGGCATCGGCCAGCGCGTCGACGTCGTCGACGCGCGCGCCGTAGCGAATGTCGGTACCGACCGAGCGCGCGCGCCCGGCCAGCAGCTCGAGCAGGTCGAGGCGCCCGATGGCGCCGAATCCGTTGCCGTCCACTGCCATGGCAGTGGCGCCGTGGACCACGGTGATGTCGTCCCAGCGCTCGAGGTGGGCAGTCAGGAACTCGCAGGTGTCCGGGTCGTCCCCGCGCAGGAACTCCAGGGCCCGATCGGAGAACACCACGCCGAAGCCCCAGGTCACAGAGGCGGGATTCTGCTCGTATACAGTGACCTCGTGATCGCCGTCGAGGCGGCGGAGCAGATACGCGAGGTAGAGACCGGCGGGACCGGCGCCAACGATGTTGACCTTCATCGCGCACCTTCGCCGACGAAGGGGTTGGTGCGCCGCTCGTCGCCGAAGGTGGACACCGGGCCGTGTCCCGGCACGAAGGTGACATCGTCGCCGAGCGGCCACAGTCGACCGCGGATCGAACCCAGCAACTGCTCGTGATCGCCGCGCGGGAAGTCGGTGCGGCCGATGGATCCCTTGAACAGCACGTCGCCGACGAAGGCGATGCGGGTTCTCGGTTCGAAGAACACCACGTGGCCCGGCGTGTGGCCGGGACAATGGTAGACGTCGAGCACGATGTTGCCGACTGTGACCGTGTCGCCGTCATCGAGCCAGCGGTCGGGCTCGAAGGCGCTGGCCTCGTCGAAACCCCACTTGACGCTGTCGTCGGGCAGGCGGTCCAGCCAGAACCTCTCCTCGACGTGGGGCCCTTCCACGGGCACGCCCAGCGTCGCCTTGAGCGTCGTGGTGCCGGCGGCGTGATCGACGTGACCGTGGGTGAGCAGGATCTTCTCCACCTCGACGCCGCGCCGCTCGACCTCGGCGAGCACCCGGTCGAGGTCGCCGCCGGGATCGATCACGGCGCCGCGGCCGGTGTCGTCGCACCAGATCAGCGAGCAGTTCTGCTGGAACTGCGTGACCGGAATGATGACCGCCTTCATGCTCCCCCCGGCGCGGCCCGCCCCGCGCTGCCGGCGCGCTACGCGATGGTCACGTCCTTCGACAGGTAGACGTCCTGGATGGCGTTGAGCAGCTCTACGCCGTCCTTCATCGGCTTCTGGAACGCCTTGCGTCCCGAGATCAGGCCCATGCCGCCGGCGCGGCGATTGATCACCGCGGTGCGCACCGCCTGGGCGAGGTCGTTCTCCCCGGAGCCGCCGCCCGAGTTGATCAGGCCGGCGCGACCCATGTAGCAGTTGGCCACCTGGTAGCGCACGAGGTCGATCGGGTGCTCGCTGGTCAGCTTGTCGTAGACCTTCGAGCTGGTCTTGCCGAAGCCGACGGCGGTGAAGCCGCCGTTGTTCTCGGCCTGCTTCTGCTTGACGATGTCCGCCTCGATGGTCGCGGCGAGGTGGTTGGCCTGCCCGGTCAGGTCGGCGGCGGCATGGTAGTCGACGCCGTCCTTGTTGAAACCGGAATTGCGCAGGTACGCCCACAGGATGGTGACCATGCCGAGGTCGTGGGCGCGTTCGAACGCGTTCGATATCTCCTCGATCTGGCGCCGGCTCTCGGGCGATCCGTAGTAGATGGTCGCGCCCACCGCCACCGCGCCGAGGTCGAAGGCGCGCTCGACGCTGGTGAACAGGGTCTGGTCGTGGATGTTGGGATAGGTCAGAAGCTCGTTGTGGTTGAGCTTGACCACGAACGGGATGCGGTGCGCGTAGCGGTTCGACATCGCCGCCAGCACGCCCACGGTGGAGGCGACCGCGTTGCAGCCGCCCTCGATGGCCAGGCGCACGATGTTCTCCGGATCGAAATAGATCGGGTTGGGGGCGAAGGAGGCCCCGGCGCTGTGCTCGATGCCCTGGTCCACCGGCAGGATCGACAGGTAGCCGGTGCCCGCCAGGCGCCCGTGGTCGAAGATCGACTGCATGTTGCGCAGTACGGCGGGCTTGAGCGCCTTGACGGACATCACCCGGTCGACGTAGTCCGCGCCCGGCAGCTGCAGCAGCGAGGCGTCGATGGTTTGCGAACGATGGTTGAGCAGCGAATCGGCTTCGGCGCCGAGCAGCGCGGCGATGTCGGTCATGGGGTTTCCTCGAAGCGGCCCGGTCGGACCGTGCACATGTTCAGAACGTCCTTGCGGACATAATTCCACGGCGCGCGGGCGCCGGGTCAGGACTCGATGCGCGCGCGGATCTTCCCGGCCAGCGCGCCGATCTCCTCCATGTTGCCGGGAATCACTTCCCAGTTCAATGCCGCGCCGTCGTCCAGGCGCCGCGGCAGCACGTGCATGTGGAAGTGGAACACCGACTGTCCTGCCGCCGGGCCGTTGCACTGCAGGACGTTGAGCCCGTCGGGGTCCACCACGGCATTGACCGCGAGCGCCACGCGCCGCGCGGTGCGCGCCGCGGCGGCGATGGCCTCGTCGGACACCTCGTACACGTTGGCCGAGTGTTCCCGCGGGATCACCAGCACATGGCCCGGGTGCAGCGGGTTGATGTCCATGAAGGCGATCGTGTCGTCGTTCTCGTACACTTTGAACGCGGGGATGTCGCCGGCGATGATCTTGCAGAACACGCAGTCGGTCATGGGTGGTGGTTCCTGGAGCGGTTGCAATTCAGGTGGGGTATTGTGCATGAAAAACTTTCGCTAATGAGCCTCGGCCCAGTTCGGGCCGCTGCCGGCCTCGACCACCAGCGGGACGGCGAGCTCGGCGACGCCGCTCATCATCGGCTTGACGGCATCGATCACGGCCTCAACGTCGCCTTCGGGCACCTCCAGCACCAGCTCGTCGTGGACCTGCAGGATGATCCGCACCTCGGGGCACGCGTCGCGAATCCAGCGGTCCACCTCGATCATCGCCATCTTGATCAGGTCCGCCGCGGTACCCTGCATGGGTGCGTTGATGGCGGTGCGCTCGGCATACTGGCGGCGCTGGAAGTTGGCCGAGTTGATCTCCGGCAGGTACAGGCGCCGGCCGAATACGGTCTCGACGTAGCGGCGCTCGCGGGCCTCCTCGCGGGTGCGGTCCATGAACGCCTTCACGCCCGGGTAGCGTTCGAAGTACAGGTCGACGTATTGCTGGGCGCTGGCGCGGTCGATGCCGAGCTGACGGCCGAGGCCGAAGGCGGACATGCCGTAGATCAGTCCGAAGTTGATCGCCTTGGCGGCCCGGCGCTGCTCGTCGCTGACCTCGTCGAGTTCGGCGCCGAACACCTCGGACGCGGTCGCCCGGTGAATGTCCTCGCCGGCGGCGAACGCCGCCTTGAGTCCCTCGTCGCCGCTAAGATGCGCCATGATGCGCAGCTCGATCTGCGAATAGTCGGCCGCGACGAGCCGGCAGCCCTTGTCCGCGACGAAGGCCTCGCGGATGCGCCGTCCCTCGGTGGTGCGCACCGGGATGTTCTGCAGGTTGGGATCGCTCGACGACAGCCGCCCGGTGGCGGCCACCGCCTGGTGGTACGAGGTGTGGATTCGCCCGGTGCGCGGATTGACCAGCTCCGGCAGCTTGTCGGTGTACGTCGACTTGAGCTTGGCCAGCGCCCGGTGCTCGAGGATCAGCGCGGGCAGTTCGTGCTCGGCCGCCAGTTCCTGCAGCACGTTCTCCGCGGTCGACGGCTGGCCCTTGGCCGTCTTCGCGGTCACCGGCAGGCCGAGCTTGTCGTACAGGATGACCTGGATCTGCTTCGGCGAGGCGATCGAGAACACTTCGCCGGCCAGGTTGTGCGCCCTGAGCTCGACGGCGTCGGCGCGTTCGGCAAGCTCCACGCTCTGCCGGCGCAGCATGTCGACGTCGACGCGCACGCCGTTGCGCTCGATCCTGGACAACACCGGCACCAGCGGCATCTCGATGTCGCGAAACAGCGCCGCCAGGCGCGGCTCCTCCTCGAGGCGCGGCATCAGGTGACGGTGCAGGCGCAGGGTGATGTCGGCGTCCTCGGCGGCGTAATGCGTGGCCCGCTCGACGTCGACCTTGTCGAAGGTCACCTGGTTCTTGCCGGTTCCGGCCACGTCCTCGTACTTCTCGGTCTTGTAGCCGAGGAACTTGATCGCCAGCGTGTCCATGTCGTGGCGCGAGCCGGTGCTGTCGAGCACGTAGGACTCGAGCATGGTGTCGCAGGCGATGCCGTCGAGCGCCACGCCGTGATTTGCGAACACGGTCATGTCGTACTTGATGTTCTGGCCCACCTTGCGCCGGCCGGGGTCCTCGAGCAGCGGCCTCAACACGTCGAGCGCGGCGTCCATGGGCAGCTGCGCCGGAGCCCCGTCGTAGTCGTGGGCCAGGGGGACGTAGGCGGCGTGCCCCGGCTCGCAGCTGAGCGAGATGCCGACGAGCGCGGCGCTCATGGCGTCTATCGACGTGGTCTCGGTGTCGACGGCAAAGAGATCGGACTTCTCGAGCCGCTTCACCCACGCGTCGAGTTCCTCGCGGCTCAGCACGGTCTCGTAGCGGGCCTCGACGGCGTCCTCTCCCGGGTCCGGGGCGGCACCGCCCAGCTCCGACAGCCAGGTCTTGAACTCGAGCCGCGCAAACAACTCGCGCAGCGCATCCTCGTCGCGCGGCGCAAGCTCGAGAGCCTTGTAGTCCTGCCCGACATCCACGTCGCACTTGATGGTCACCAGGCGCCGGGACAGCTCGAGCTGCTCGAGGTTCGCGCGCAGGTTCTCTCCCGCCTTGCCCTTGATCTCGTCGGCGTGGGCGATGACGCCGTCCAGCGAGCCGTACTCCTCGAGCCATTTCACCGCCGTCTTCGGCCCCACCTTGGGCACGCCGGGGATGTTGTCCGAGGTGTCGCCCACCAGGGACAGGTAGTCGATGATCAGTTCGGGCGGCACCCCGAACTTCTCGCGCACGCCGTCGACGTCGTAACGGGCGTCCTTCATGGTGTCGACCATGGTGATGCGACCGCCGACGAGTTGGGTGAGGTCCTTGTCGCCGCTGACTATGACCACGTCGGTGCCCTCATCGGCGGCCTGCCGCGCGAGGGTGCCGATGACGTCGTCGGCCTCGACGCCCTCCACGCACAGAAGCGGCAGGCCCATGGCCCTGACCGCGGAGTGGATGTCTCCGATCTGGCCGGCCAGGTCTTCCGGCATCGACGGCCGGTTCGCCTTGTACTCGCGAAACAGTTCGCTGCGGAAGGTCTCGCCCTTCGCGTCGAACACCACCGCAAGGCGAGTCGGCCGGTAGTCCGTCAGCAGCTTCTTCAGCATGTTGACTACGCCGTAGATCGCGCCGGTCGGCTCGCCGTGCGAGTTGGTCAGGCTCGGCATGGCGTGGAAGGCGCGGAACAGGTACGACGAACCGTCGACGAGTATCAAAGGGTCCATGGTGCGGGTGCGGGCAGCGGGCAGCGGGTTCGGTGTAGGCGCATTGTAACCCTTGCGCCGCGTCATGCCGCGAGCAGGCGCACGGGCTGCACGCGCACCAGCGTGCGAATGCTCAGGTAGCCGCCCGCGCCGACCACCGCCGCGCCGGCGAGCGCGCTGATCGGCAGCCAGCGCCATGCCGGCAGGTAGTCGAAGCCGAACACGTACTCTGCCAGCAGCCAGCCGCACGCCAGCGCCAGGGCACCGCCCACCGCGCCGGCAATCGCCCCGAGCACACCGAACTCGACCAGGATCGCGGCCCGTATCCTGCCCTGCGCGGCGCCGAGGGTCTTGAGCAGCGCGATCTCCCTCCGGCGGGACTCGCGCTGCGCCTGCAGCACGGCGGCCAGCACCAGCACGGCCGCCGCGAGGGTGAACAGGAACACCACGCTGACCGCGGCGCTCGCCTGCCCGACCAGGCCGCGCAGGCGCGCCAGCAGCATGCCGAGGTCGATGACCGTCACCGACGGAAAACGCTCGGCCGCTTCCCGCACCAGGTCGGAGTGCTCCTCGCCCGTGTGCACGGCGGTGATGAACATGCGCGGCGCGTCGCCGAACAGTCCCGGCGAGCCCAGGACGAAAAAGTTCGGCGTCATCGTGTCCCAGCGCACCGAGCGGATGCTGGTGACCGGCGCCTCGACCCGCGTCCCGGCGACGTCGAATTCAAGGCGCGAACCGATGCCGAGGCCGAGTGACTCGGCGGTTTCCCGCTCCACCGAGTAGCCTTTCCCGCCGGGAGCGAACCAGCGGCCCTCGACAACCCGGTTGCCCTCGGGCAGCACGTCGTTCTCGGTCAGGTTGAACTCGTGGTTGACCCGGTGCCGGGCGCGCTCGCTGTCGAAGTCGCCGGCCGCGACCTGAACGCCGTCGATGGCGAGCAGGCGGCCTCGAAAGATCGGGTAGAACGGCGCCGGCTCGATGCCCTGCCCGTCGAGCATCGCCGCCACAGCGTCGCGCTCGGCCCCCTGGATGTTGACCAGGAAGGTGTCGGGCGCGTCGTGCGGGATGCTCTCGCTCCACGCCGCGAACAGGTCCCCGCGAACCGCGCCCAGCAATACCAGCGCGAAGGCCGCGGCGCCGAAGGCGCTCGCCAGCCAGGCGCTGCGTCGCGCGTTGCTGGCCAGGGTCTTGATGCCGATGAACCAGTGCGAGGCGCGCGCCGGCGCGCCCGCCGCCACGGCGCCAATGAGGCCGCGGATCAGCAGCCAGAACAGGCAGCCCGCGGCGGCCAGGGCGGCCAGCACCACCAGCGCCAGCTGCAGGTCGCGCGAGAGGATAAATGCGAATGCCGCGACGAGCGCCACCACCAGTGCCACGCCGACGGCGCCGGCGTGCATGCGGTCGCGATCGCCGGCACGCAGCAGCGTCATCACGGGAACGCGGCGCTGGGCGATGAGCATGGGCACCATGATCACCATGACCGCTGACACGGCAATCAGTGCCGCGCTCCCCGCCGGGGCGAGCGCCGGCGCCGGCAGCTCGACGCCGGCGGCGCGCTCCACGAAGCCGGCGGCGAACCACTGCAACCCCGCACCCGCGGCGGCCCCGAGTGAGGCAACCGGCAGCGAGGCGGCAAGGTGCACCATCGCCTGCCTGCCGACCGAGCGGCCGTGCGCCGCGCCCAGGCAGCGCATCAGGGCCGCGGCGAAGGCCTGGCGCCGCCACAGCCCCTGCGCCGCCAGCGCCAGCGCCACCACCGCCAGGATCACCGACAGCAGGACCGCGAGATTGAGGTAGGACACGACCCGGCCGACCGTCGAGGCCAGCTCGTCCTGCGCGAGGTCCGCCTGCCGCCACGACTCGTGGGCGGCGAGCCGCTCGGCAACGGCGGCACCGAAGGCTTCCACCCGCTCGTCGTCGCCGGCCACCAGCAGGCGGAAGCGGGCGCGGCTGGCGGGGGTCAGAAGGCCCGTCGCCTCGACGTCCCCGAGGGCGATGAGAACCCGGGGTGCGATGCTGAACGATCCCATGCCGCCCTCGGGTTCGAGCACGACTTCGCGCGCTACCGAGAAGCGTGCGTGGCCGAGGCCCAGCGTGCCGTCACCATCGCCGGCGGCGAGTTCCGCGGCGACCCACGCGGTCCCCGATTCCGGCAGCCTGCCGGATTCGCCGGCCCCGTCCGGCTCGCGCGAGACGAGTTCGCCGCGCAGCGGATAGCCCGGCGACACCGCCTTCACCTGCACCAGGCGGCTGCCCGTGCCGGTTACCGCCATGCTGAGAAAGCTCACGGTCCGAGCGGTGGTGAGGCCGAACCCGGCGGCCAGTTCTTCGAGTTCCGCGTCGATCGGCCGGGTGGAGTCGATCACGGCATCCGCACCGAGCAGCGCGGAGGCCTGAAGCACCATGGCCCGCTCGACGCGGTCGCCGAACAGGCTGACCGCGGCAAGCGCCGCCGAGATGAAGGCCAGCGCGACCAGCAGCAGCCGGAACTCGGCCAGGCGCGCCTCGCGCGCGAGGGCGGCGAACAGGCGTTTCACGAGGAAAGGCGCCCGGACTCGAGCCGGTAGTGCCGGTCGCAGCGCGCCGCCAGCTCGTCGTCGTGGGTCACCAGGATCAGGGTGCAGCCGTGCTCGGCGCGCAGCTCGAACAACAGCGCCGCGACGCGCTCGCGGGTGGCGTGATCGAGGTTCCCGGTGGGCTCGTCGGCAAGCAGCAGCCGCGGCCGGACCACCATGGCCCGCGCCAGTGCCACGCGCTGCTGCTCGCCGCCGGAGAGCTGCGAAGGAAGATGCCGCCGGCGCCCCGCGAGGCCCACGCGGTCGAGCGCCTCGGCGGCGCGCGCGTCGATGTCCGCGGAAGCCTCGCCCACCTCGAGCGCCAGCGCCACGTTCTCCTGGGCGGTCAGGTTGGGCAGCAGGTGAAAGGACTGGAACACGAAGCCGACCCGGCCGCGGCGCAGCCGCGCGCGAGCGTCTTCCGACAAGGGCCCGAGCGCATGGCCGAACAGCAACACCTCGCCCGCGCTCGGCGTATCGAGGCCCGCGACGAGGCCCAGCAGGGTGGTCTTGCCCGAGCCGGAACTTCCCGAGATCGACACCGTGGCGTTGTCGCCGACGGCGAGATCGACGCCGTCGAGAATTCGGATCACGTCGCCGCCGAGGGAGACGTGTTTGCTAAGGGCCCGGGTCTCGACCACGGCGGTGTCGGCGGATGTCATTGGAATGCGTTCGGGGATGGGACGGACCCGGCCGTTGTGGGGGCCGGCGCCGCGAATTCAAACCCCGATCGCCGCCGCCGTCAACGCGCACGGACCCATTGTTGCCGCCATGCAACGTGCGGCCGGCGCGGTCCGGGGGTAGCATCGGCGGTCGCTTCGCCCTTATCCTGCATCTTGTGAACACCATGCCAAACGCCTTGCGGTGCCTCGTGTCGATGTCACTCGCCATTGTTGCCGCGGCCGTCCTGTCGGCGGCAGCGGCGCGTGCCGACGGCCGCTTCACGGTGCTGGTGATCGGCGACAGCCTGAGCGCCGCCTACGGCATGGCGACCCGGGACGGCTGGGTGGCGCTGCTCGGCGAGCGGCTCGCGGCGCGCGATATCGAGGTCGTCAATCGCAGTGTCAGCGGCGACACCACCGCCGGCGGCGCCGGCCGGCTCGGTAGCGCTCTCGCCGAGATCGGTCCCGACATGGTGATCATCGAGCTCGGCGCCAACGACGGCTTGAGAGGGATTTCCCCGCCGGCCACCGAGGACAACCTCGCGCGCATGATCACCATGAGCCGCGAGGCCGACGCCACCGTGCTGCTGCTCGGCATGCGCATGCCGCCCAACTACGGTCCCGAATACACCGAGGCGTTCGCCGCGGTATTTCCGCGCCTGGCCGAGCGCTTCGATATCGCCCTGGTGCCGTTCTTCCTCGAACCGGTGGCCGAGGACTGGGACATGGTGCAGGCCGACGGCATCCACCCGAACGCCGCCGCGCAGCCGCTGCTGCTCGACCACGTCTGGCCTCACCTCGAGCCGCTGCTGCCCGCCCCGGCCGATTGACCGGCGCGCCCCGACCGCCACTCCTCGCCGTCACTCCTGGCGCTCGACGCAGCGCGGAGAATCGTTGGCTGGGCTGTTGACGAAGGTGCTCACCGGATGGAACGCGAGTTCCTCCTCGCTGTCCTCGCGGGCCAGCGCCGCGAGATCGGCTACCGTCATCTCCGGATCGAGCCACGCCTCGGCGGCGGGCCCGCGCAGGATCACCGGCATTCGGTCGTGTATCGGCGCGAGAGCCTGCGGCGCGTCCCGCGTCAGCAGGCATACCGTCTCCAGCGGCGGCTTCTCGAGGCGGCTGTTGTGTTCGTGGATGGCGGCCAGCAGCAGGCCTTCGGGTACCGTGAAGTAGAAGGGCTGCTTCGAGCCGTCGGCGGCGGCCCACTCGTAGTAACCGTCGCAGGGCACCAGGCAGCGGTGCCTGGCGAAGGCCGCGCGGAACATCGGCTTTTCGGCCGCCGTCTCGATGCGCGCATTGATCGGGCGCCTGAGATCGGGCCGCACCGACCACGACGGCACCAGTCCCCAGTTGAGCTTCACGAACCGGCGGCCGCCGTCGTCACGGGCGCGTATCGCGACGACGTCGCGGGACGGGCAAACGTTGTAGCTGGGCGGCACGTCCGGCGCGCCGTCCAGCACCAGCCCGTTCACCAGCGACACGAACTTGTCGAGTTCACTGTGGCGATCAAAGCGTCCGCACATGACCGGTCCAGTTGTGGCGAAGCGGGGATGCTATCACGGCGATCGGAGCGGCCGGATCAGCGCGCGGACCCCGGCCACAGCGGCGGCAACGGATCGCGGGAGGATCCCGACCCTCGCGCGGACGGCTTCGCCAGCAGGCCGCCGATGGACGACCAGAAGGTGCTGCCGTCGAACGAAACGGGCGCCGGCGCGTAGCAGGCGGCGTCGAGTTCGGCCAACCACCGAGCTGCGTCGGCACCGCCGAGCCGCGCCGCCAGCGCGTCGAGCCCACGCGGCGGATCGTCGGGCCAGCGGCCGGTTGCCCAGTCGAGCAGGGCCGTGCGCACAGCCCGGGGATCGTCCTCGCGGCAGGCGCGGCGCACCGCCGCCGGGCTCGAGGCCGTTGCCGGGCGGGAATCGCCGGCCGCCGGGACGCAGGCTGCTCGGCGCGCCCGGCGCCACCACAGGCCCGCCGTCGCCAGCCACAGCAGGGCGAAGGCCAGCGCCACCAGCCGCCAGGGCGACGGTGCCGCCGGGGTCGTCACGGGAGCGGTGTGCATCGGCGCCGCGATCGCCGTCGGCCCTGCGTCCGCGGCCGGCAGCACGGTCACCGTGCGGGCGGGCAGGCGCGCCACCCGCGCGCGGTCGGCGGCGATATCCCACCATGACACCGTCACCTCAGGCAGCGTCAATGCACCGGGGCGCAGCGGGACCATGGCGAAGCGCTGCTCGCGCACGCCGACGACGCGGGCGTCGTCGATGGAGCTGTCGAACGACGGCTTGTCCGGGTACAGGCGAATGCCGTCGGCGCCGGCGGCGGCGGGCGGCGGAATCTGTTCGCCGGTCACGCCGTCGACCTCGATCCGGATGCTTCGCGTGACCGGCTCCCCGACCGCGAAGCGGGGTTCGCCGTCGGGCCAGTGCTCGGCAATGTGCACGTCGCGTGCCGGCAGCCACGGCTTCGCGGCCGCCTGCGGCGGCGGCAGGATCTCGAGTTCGACGCTCTCGCTGTGGGCGCGCACGTGGCGTCCCTGTCCGAACAGGCCCCCGAACGCGCCCTGACCGGGATCGGCGAGACGGCCGCTGAAGGCCACGGGGCCCACCGTGAGCCGGCCGTGCCGGCCGGGCGTGACGAGGAAGCGGCGCTCGATGACCCGGTAGCGGGTACCGGCACGCACGGCGCTGAACTGAGTGTCCTCGCCCGCGCGCCTGACCTGGGCGCCGTCCACCACCGGGTCGGACAGGTTGCCCTCGGTGAGCGACCCCGCCACGAACAGGCGCACCCGCAGGCCGACCGGCGACTGCACGTAGGCACGCTCCGGCTCCGCGGCCACCTCGACGAACACGTCTGCGCCGCTGCCGGAGGCCGCGGCCAGCACCTCGAGCACGATCGGCGCCGTGCGCCCGCCGCCGGCCTCGAACTCCGGGATCACCAGTCGCCCCTCGCGGCGCGGGACCAGCTCCACCATCAGCCGGCTTGTCCGGCTGGGCGTGCCGTCGACGATGTCGAGTCGCGAACTGCTGGCGGTGCCCAGCACCTCGAAATCCGGCTCGAGAACCGCTGTATCGAGATCACCGATCTCGCCCGCACCCTCAAGCTCGATGACCAGCCGCACGCTCTCTCCGAGCCGTACCGGGTTGCGGTCGAGCGTCGCCGTGACCCCGTCGGCGTGTACCGCCGCCGGGACGGCCGCCAGCAGGGCCAGGGTCAATTGCAGGACGCCCCTGCGGATCGTTCGTCGCAGCGCGTGTCCGTCGATCATTTCAGAGCGCTCCCTGGCGCATCCGGTACTGGTGGAGAAACTTGCGCCGCAGCAGCCCCTCGGGATCGTCCGGCACCTGGCGCAGCCATTGCTCGAGCGCCTGGCGCGCGGCCCCGTCGCCGTCGTCGCCGGCCGGCGATGCGGCGACCCCCGTTTCCGCGGCCGCGTCACCGGGCGTCCCCTCGGCCGGGCGGCCCTCGTCCGAGGACCCTGCGGTAGCCTCGTCGCCCCTCTCCTCCGGCGGTTCGCCCGCAGCCGCGGCGGCATCCGCGTCGGACGCGGCTTCCCCGGTGCCCGCCGTCGCGTCGTCGCCGGCCTGGTCGAGGCTGTCGCCCCCCGTCCCGTCGCGTCCCGGCCGCGGCGCGCCCTGCCCGCCGTCGGCGGATGCCGCTTCCCGATCGCCGTCATCGGCACCCTGCTGCGGGTCCGTCGATCCGGGCGGCGACTGCCCGCCACCGGCCGCGTTCTGCTGGTCCAGCAGGTCGGCGACAAGGTCGCGGTTGTAGCGTGCGTCGGCGTCGTCCGGATTCTTTGCCAGCGCCGCGTCGTAGGTTTCGAGCGCCTCGCTCAACCGGCCCGCGCGGGCCAGCGCGTTGCCGAGGTTGTACAGGCCGTCGGCATTGTCGTCACCCGAGAACGCCTGCGCCGCCCCCTCGTAGTCGCCCTGGCGGTAACGGGCCGCGCCGAGCCACGGTGTATCGCCGTGAGCCGCGGCGGCGGCTTGGTCGCCGGCGGCGAAATCGCGCGCGGCCCGCTGGTCCGCGCGGGCCCACAGTTCGTCCCAGCCGAAAGCAGCGGCATCGGGCGGCATCGCCGCCAGCGGCAGCAGGACCAGCAGCCAGCCGCGCCGGAACGCCGCCAGCGCTGCCGGCAGCAACAGCAGCACAAGGTACGGTCCGACGTCGCGATGCCGCACGACGGTGTCCGGACGCTCCAGGGCCTCGGCCCCGGCCAGCGAGATGTCCCCGGCGGCGACCAGGTCGAGATCGTCGTCGCCCGCGGTCATGCGCACCGCGACCCCGCCACCCTCGCGCGCCAGTTCCGCCAGCGCCGCATGGTCGACGCCGGCGACGACGATGTTGCCGGCCTCGTCGCTGAGGAAGCCGCCGTCGCCGGCCGGAATCGGGGCGCCGTCGGCACTGCCCACGGCGATCACGTTCAGTACCGCCCCGGCACGCCGCGCGCGTGCGCCCTGACCCGACGCCGACGCGCCCACTCCGTCGGTAACGAGCAGGATCTCCGCGCCGGCATTCTGCGAGCGGGCGAGCAGGTCCAGCGCCAGGGTCATGGCGCGGTCGAAACGATCGCCCGCGACCGGCATGACCCGGGTCGACAGCGCGTCGAGCAGGTTGACGAGCGTGGCCGAATCCTCGGTCACCGGCGACACCACGAAGGCGTCGCCGGCGAACGCCACCAGGCCGTGGTGGGCATCGTCGCTCCGTTCCAGCAGGTCGCGGATCTTGAAGCGGGCGCGCGCCACGCGGCTCGGCGCGATATCGGCGGCATCCATGCTCGGCGACAGGTCGAGCACGATGACACGCGCCTTGATGCGGGTGATCGCCTCGGACTCCGGCAGGGGAAGCGCGGGGCCGGCCAGCGCCACCACCGCCGCCAGGTAGGCCGCCGCCAGCAGCAGCCACGGCCACGCCTCGCGGCGCCCTCCCCGACCGACCAGCAGGTGAGGCAGCAAGTCCGGATCGACGAGGGCGCGCCACGGCGTGCGCCGGGCCCGCATCACCAGCGGCACCAGCACCACCAGGGGTGCCAGCAGCAGCCACTCCGGTCTCAGGAAGGTGATCATGCCGGCGCTCCCGCGCGGGCCCCGCGCCATGCCGCCGCCATCCAGGCGACGGCGAGCAGCACCACCGGCGCCAGCGGCCAGTGGAACGCCTCGTGGACACGGCGGGCATCACGGCCCCCCTGCGGCACCGGCTCGATGCGGTCGAGCAGGCGATAGATGTCGTCGAGCCCCGCGGTGCTGGCGGCGCGGAAGTAGCGTCCGCCCGTCAGCGAGGAAACGTCCCGGAGCAGGGCCTCGTCCAGTTCGGCCGAGGGGTTTATCTCGCGGCGACCGAACAGGCCGTCCACCACCATGCGCTCGGCGCCGACGCCGATGGTGTGGATGGTGAGTCCGGCCGTGGCCGCGAGCCGCGCCGCCTCCAGCGGCTCCACGCTGCCGGCGGTATTGGCGCCGTCGGTCAGGAGCACCAGCACTCGCTGCTCGGCCTCGACCTCGCGCAGACGCTTGATCGCCAGGCCGATGGCGTCGCCGATGGCGGTGCGCTCGCCGGCGAGTCCCGTCACCGACTCGTCGAGCAGCGTCGCCACGGTGGCGCGATCGAAGGTCAGCGGCGCCTGCAGGTAGGCGCGGGTGCCGAACAGGATCAGGCCGACCCGGTCGCCCGTGCGCCGCTCGAGGAAGTCCGCGCCGAGGGTTTTCACAACGGTCAGCCGGTCCGCCGGGCGGCCGTCCAGTTCGAGGTCGCCGATGTCCATGCTGCCGGAGATGTCGACGCCCAGCATCAGGCTGCGGCCGCTGACCTCGATGCGGTCCAGTTCCCCGAGCCACTGCGGCCGTGCCGCCGCCGCGACCAGCAGCACCCAGCAGGCGACGGCGATCGCCGCGCGCCGGCGGCGCGGTCCGGGCGCCGCACCGGCATCGCCGGAGAGCACGGCGAAGAACGGCACGCGGATGGCGGCCGCCCCCTGTTGCTGCGCGGGGCGCGCCAGGCGCCACACGAGGTACGGCAGCGGCAGGCACAGGAACAGCCAGGGCCAGGCGAACTGCAGGGTCATGACGCCTCGCTTCCCCGCGAAGACCGGGGCGATGCGGTTGCAGCGAGAACTGATCGCACCAGTGCGGCATAGCTCGAAGCATCCGATGCGCCCGGCCGGTAAGGGGCGTCGAGCAGCGTGTAGAGATCGTCATCTTCCGGCCCCGTACCGTGCGCCACCGATGCGACGTACCTCGCCCACTGCCTGCCGGACAATGCGGCAGGTCCCGCGTCCGGGAAGCGTGCCAGCAGGTAGCGGCGCAACAGCACGGAGAGCCGGCGCACGGCACGGTCGTGGTCGCCGTCGCGGGCGAGGTCGGACTCGATGTGGGCCAGCATGTGCCGGGCCGCGACCAGCGGCCGCATGACCCGGCGCCGCCTTAGCAACGCGCGCGCCGCCAGCACCGCGAGCGACAGTACGACCAGCCCGAGCAGCCACCATCCCGGCGCCGGCGGCCACCACGACGGGTCGTGCGGCAGCCGGATGTCGCGCAGGGCGGCAAGAGGATCGGCCGGCTCCATGGCGTCGTCAGAGAATCGCCCCGAGCTGGTCCGCCACCGGCTGCCCGGCAACCACCCGGCCATGCGGCAGCCGGTGGCGGCGGGCGAATTCCAGGGGCCGGGCGAGACGCGCCGTGAGCCGAGCGAACGCGTCATCGGCGCCGCCCACCGGGAGCATGGCGAAGCGGGTGCCGTCGCTCACCGGGTAGAGGCCGCGCGGCGGCGGTTCGATTTCCACCCGGTCGAGGACCTGGCACAGGACCACGTCGTTGTGGCGCGCGAGGCGGACGAGGTGATCGGCTGCGTCGTCGTCGAAGTCGTAGAAGTCACCGGCGACGAACACCACGGCGCCGGTTCGCGCCACCCGCACGGCCCGCGACAGGGTCTCGGAGAGCGGCGCCACCGCTCCGGCCGGCGGCGCCGCCAGTGCCGCGAGCGCATTGAACAGGGTCATCAGTGCACGCCTCCCGGCGGCGGGGCGCAGTTCGGCATGACCACCGGCCGACGCCAGCAGCCCGCCGATTCGATCGCCGCCGGCCATCGCCGCCCAGCCGACCACCGCGGCCAGCTCGGCGGCGATCACGTGCTTGAAGGCCGAGCGGGTGCCGAAGTACATCGACGGCGAGAACTGCGCCACCACGAACACCGCCCGCTCCTTCTCCTCCTCGAACACCTTGGTGTGGGGACGGCCGGTGCGCGCGGTCACGCGCCAGTCGATCAGGCGCGCGTCGTCGCCGCTGTCGTAGGGACGCGATTCGACGAAGGTCATGCCGCGGCCGCGGATCCGCGAGGCCCGCGCGCCGGCGCGCCACGACGTCGGCGCCGTGCGGCCGCCGAGCGCCAGCCGCTTCGCGGCGTGGCGCAGCGCGAGCAGGTCGGCGAGGGTGAAGGCCGTGCCGGCCAGTGCGCGCGCCGCCGCCATCAGGGGACGGGCACCCGCGCCAGCAACTGGCCGATGAAGTGGTCGGCGTCGACGCCCTCGGCCTCGGCCTCGTAGTTGAGAATCAGGCGGTGTCGCAGAATGTCCGGCGCCATCGACTGCACGTCCTCCGGCGTGACGAAGTCGCGTCCCGCGAGCCAGGCATGGGCTCGCGCCGTGCGGTCCAGCGCGATGGTGGCGCGCGGGCTGGCGCCGAAGTCGATCCAGCGAGCGAGCGCCTCGCCGTAGGGCGCCGGGCGGCGCGTCGCCAGCACCAGCTGCACGATGTATTCCTCTACCGCCGGGGCCATGTACAACCTGAGCACCGCGGCGCGAACCTCGAAAAGGGCCTGCTGGGTGAGCCGCGGCGCGGGGTCCGGGCCGGGGCCGTCGCCGCCGGCGTCGAGCGCCTCGACGCGGGCGAGCTCGAGGATCTCGCGTTCGCTGGCGGGGTCCGGGTAGTCGAGGGCGAGGTGCAGCAGGAAGCGGTCGAGCTGGGCCTCGGGCAGCGGGTACGTGCCCTCGTGCTCGATCGGGTTCTGGGTGGCCATGACCATGAACAGTCGCGGCAGCGGGTAGCTGGCGGCGCCCACGGTGACCTGGCGTTCGGCCATGGCCTCGAGCAGCGCGGACTGCACCTTGGCCGGCGCGCGGTTGATCTCGTCGGCGAGCAGGATGCTGTGAAACAGCGGCCCGGGCTGGAACTCGAAGGAACCGGTCTGCGGCCGGAAGACGTCGGTGCCGGTCAGGTCGGCCGGCAACAGGTCGGGGGTGAACTGGATGCGGTGGAAATCCCCTTCCACGCAGTCGGCCAGCACCCGCACCGCCCGCGTCTTGGCGAGTCCCGGCGCGCCTTCCACCAGCAGGTGGCCGTCGGCGACCAGGCCGATCAGCAACCGTTCGACGAGCAGCGGCTGGCCGCGCACGCGGGAATTCATCCATGCCCTGACGTCACGGACGGTGTCGAAATGCGAGCGAAGCGCGTCCCCCGCGCTGCCCTCGGTGGTGAGGGGCCTGTACATGCCGCGATCCATCGATGCTTGCCGAAGAGCGACGGATTCTAACCGATGGCCCGCCGTCGCCGCAGCGCCCGTCGGCGGCGGCGGGCGATGGCCTCGAGCAGACGCCGTTGGCGCGTCGAGGCGCGCCGAACGCCGAGATACCTGAGGAAGAACCGCAGGCGGCGAAAGTCGCTCAGCCCCTCGCTGTAGCGGTCGAGCTTCTCGAGGTCGCGCACCGCCGCGAACCGGGCCAGCGGCACCCGGTGCGCGTCTTCCAGGTCGATGATGCGCACCGGGTCGCCCGGCGCGCCGCCGGCGGCGAGTTCGCGGTGCACGAAGACGTGCTTGGGGTACAGGTTGCCGTGCGCCAGGCGCTGGCGGTGCATGGCACCGAGGCACTTCGCGACCTCGACCAGCACCCGATCGGGTATCGGGTCGGGCGCCGCCATGAGGGTATCGAGGGGGACGTGATCGACGATGCCGACGGTGGCCAGCACGCCCTGGCGGCTGCCGCCTCGCGTGGACACGGCGAAGGCCGCCGTGTCGAGCACGG
The DNA here is from genome assembly GCA_965652415.1 of uncultured Gammaproteobacteria bacterium. Lineage (GTDB taxonomy): Bacteria > Pseudomonadota > Gammaproteobacteria > Arenicellales > CAJQKF01 > BQJD01. Next base: position 23,460 of record CBFGVH010000044.1, read on the forward strand.
GCACGCCCGAGCGGCGAAACCGTTCCAGGGCGCGGTGCTCGCGTTCCAGCAGCAGCCGACGCGGCGCCAGACGGCTGCGCGGAAAATAGTCCTGCTGGCGTTTCAGGTAGAATACCGCGCCGTCGTCGACGAGCTCGAGTCGCACCACTTCGCTAACGCCTTTTCCGCGCCGGTTGGATTCATCGACCCGGGTTCCCGCGACGGACCACAGCGCCTCGAAGTCGGCGATGCCCGCCGCCGCAAGTCGGCGACCCGCTTCACCCGGCATGTTCAACATCCCGCGAGCCGCCACCAACCCGTGCACGATCGATCATGAATCCGCCGGTCAAGACCCGCCCCGACAGGTACAGCCGTCGCGAACAGGCCGAGGCCTATCACGCCAGCACCAACGCCGCCGGCCGGCCGACGCTGAGCCAGCGCCTCGAACTGGCCGCGGTGGCGCGCGCGCTGGCGGCGGCCCGCGGCGGCGCCAGCGTGCTGGACGTGCCGTGCGGCACCGGTCGCATCGATGGCCTGTTGCGCGAGCGCTTCGAGACCGTGGTCGGCCTCGACAGCTCCGAGCCGATGCTGTGGGTCTATCGAGACGGCGCCCCCGGTCGGGCCGGCTGCTGCGGCGATATCTTCCGCCTGCCGTTCGACGACGGCGCCTTCGACTGGACCGTGTGCCATCGCTACATCCATCACCTGATGAGCCACGAGGAACGCGTTCGCGCCCTCACCAGCCTCGCCCGCGTCAGCCGGCTCGGCGTGATCTTCTATGCCTGGGTCGACACGCCGCTGGCAAGGCGCCGCTCCTCGATGCGCGCCTCGGCGACGCCCGACGCTGTCGCCCGCGCCATCGCCGAAGCAGGCCTCACCCTCGATCGCGCGTTCCGGCCGGGAGGTCCGTTCAGCGTCAAGCGCATCATGGTGTGCGCGCGACGCTGAATGCGGTGGCGGTTCAAACATAACGTCGATAATCCCGCCCCTTGCCGTCGTAGTAGTCCCAGATCCGCCGCGTGCGCCGGTCCACTGCGGCGAGCCAGCGGCGAAGCTCGCGCCGGTCGATGCCGCGCGCGGCGAGATAGTCCCGCAGGAAACGCACCCGCTGCCGGGCGCCCGCTTCGACGAAGCCGTTGAGCCGCGCCAGGTCGTCGATGCACAGGCGCCTCGAGGACCAGGGCAGGCGCAGCATCTCGTGAAAGTCGACGAGGTACGGCTCGGGTTCATCGCCGCGCGATGTCACCAGCACGTTGTCGCCGTGCAGGTCGCGATGGAACAGGCCTTGGTCGTGCATCGCCGCGACGCTCCGCGCCAGCCGCCCGCCGAGTCGGCGCGCCTCGCCGCAGGCGCATGCCCCGCGACTCCACTCGAGCAGCGTGGGCGCGCCGGCCAGCGATTGGGTCACGAGGATACTGCGCCGCCAGCCGCCGGCGCCGCGCGACTCGCCGATGGCCAGCAGCGCCGGCACGTTGACGCCGGCGTCGGCCAGCCGAGATGCGTTGCGCCATTCCGCGCTGGCCCGGCTCGCCCTGAGCATGTACTTGATGCGCTCGAGCCGCGAACGCGGCAGGTAGTACTTCAGAAACACTTCGCCGCCGGGGGAACCGGCCAGCCGGTGCCAGCGGCGGCGGCGCCCGGCACGATCGCTGCCGGTGCGCCAGTCGCGGTCGGCGGCGGCCAGGAAGCCGGCGTCGGCCGCGGCAAGAAAGCCGGGTGCGACCAGCCAGCGCATGTCGCCTGTCTTTCGCCGTTCGAAGCCCTTCGAAACGGGCCGCCCGCGCGGAACCTTCGCCGTGGCGGCGATGTCAGATCCCCATGTTGGCGAGGGTCATCATGATGTTGTTCAGGACCGTCGTGGCGTCGGGGTGGCGCGCCTCGAGCTGGTGGATGCTGTCCTGGAGGCTCGTGGTCAGGCCCGGCGGGTTCGCCAGTTCGTCGCGTTCCAGGCGCTCCTCGAGGTCGGCGATAATCCCGTCCAGGCGCCTTCGAGCATCGACGTCGGTCGCCGGCAGGGCGTTGACCTCGCCGCGCAGGCGCTCGATCAGTTCGCGCAGGTCGTGCTCGCTCATGGTTCGGTCTCGCGACAACGCTGAAGTGGTGGACGGCGGACCGGCGCAGCCGTGCCGCCGCGAAATGACGGCCGGAAGTTTATCACCAACAACGACGCGATATTCCGGAGGCAGAGGATGAGGATGGCCGCTTTCGTCGGAGCAGTGCTGCTCGCCGTCGGCCCCGAACTCGAGGCCGACCACGGGGGGACACCGGGCGCCGCCGCCGGCGTGGTGGAACTGTTCACGTCCCAGGGCTGCTATTCGTGCCCGCCGGCGGACGCCCTGCTCGGCGAACTCATCGCGAGCCGCCCGCGCGTCGTGGCCCTCGAATTCCACGTCGACTACTGGGACGACCTCGTCTACGGCAGTGCCGGCAGGTGGCGCGACCCGTTCTCCGACGCCGCCTTCAGCCATCGCCAGAAGCGCTACCACGATGCCGGCCTCGAGGGCAGGCGCGGCGTGTATACCCCGCAGATGGTCGTCAACGGCGCGCGCGCGGTCGTGGGCAGCGACCGGCAGCGCCTTTACGAGGCCCTCGGCAACGTCGGCACGCTGCCGGTCGCGGTGAGCATCGTCGACGCCGCGGGCACACCCCGCGTGCGCCTGCCGGCGGGGTACCGCGGCCCGGCCGGCATCTGGCGGGTCGACTTCATCGATTCGGCGAAGACGCCCGTCACCGCCGGCGAGAACCATGGCAAGCATCTCGTCAACCGGCACATCGTGACCGCCGTGCACCGACTCGCCACGCGCGAGGGCACGGGTCCCGACATTGACCTCGGGCGGGTCTCCCCGCCGGCCGACGCCTGTGCCGTGCTGGTCCAGCAACCGGCCGGTGCCATCGTCGGCGCCGCCTATTGCCCGCGCTGACAACCCGACGAGCGTCGTCGGTCGCATCGGTCGCGTAGGGTGCGTTTCTGCGAGGGCTAGAACAACGGCCGCGCGCTCATCTCGCCGCGCGGCCTCACGGTGTCGTCGAATACCCGGGTAAGGGTGGACGATCGGCCCGGCCACTGGCCGGAGCGGGCGCTGCCGGGCGCGCCGTCCGGAGTGAATACCGCGTAGCTCGCGCGCCCGTAA
>CBFGVH010000045.1:0-26342 GCA_965652415.1 uncultured Gammaproteobacteria bacterium
AAGGCCATGTTTGAACAATTCGAAACCTTGAGTCTGACGCAACTGGGCCAGGTGTTCGGCGTCTCCGGCAAGGCGGCGGGAGGTTGGCTCAAGACGATCGGCATGCGGAACAAACACGGCGTCCCCACCCCGAGGGCATGGGAGGAGGGGCTCGTGTCGGAGGCGGAGTCGGACTCCACGGAGCCGTTCTACGTCTGGGACCGGAAGAAGACCGTCGCTGCGCTTGTCGCCGCAGGCCACGTGCCCGAAGAGATCCCCGAAAGGCGGGCCGATGCTCAACCACCTCTCGGCCAAGAAGAGGGGCGGGCCGGTCGTTACCGGCTTGGGCCGGAGACACGGTTCCAGAGTTGTGCAGCCCAGCAACAGTATGTTACTGGATCCGTTTCGACTGCAACTCCGATCGGGGTACGCTCTTCATCAGGATTTTCACCCCCGAAATCAGTCAGGATGTCGACGAGCAGGTCGAGGACTGCGAGGATATCAGCGCGCCATTTCAGAGCGGAGTGCCAGGGGCGATCGGTGGTGAAGAATTCCTCGTAACTATAATTGATCGCAATTCGGCGACGCTGAGACTGTATTGTTCACAAGACGAAATCCAGATGGAGCGGAACTTCGACTGTCCGTCATGTTCCGAACTGGGGGGCGATACGTCCGGGGATGGATTCCCGGAAGGCTAGGAGCGGGGCCAGCTGCCGCAGCGATACGGATACACCGGTTCGCGTTGGCACTCTGTGCAGTGGTTGCCTACCTCGGATCGGGACTAGCGAAGAACCGCCGGCAGGGCAAGGGTGAAATGGTGGAGCGGAGGAGGATCGAACTCCCGACCTTCGCATTGCGAACGCGACGCTCTCCCAGCTGAGCTACCGCCCCACGCGGCCGAATTGTAAACAACACCGGGGCCGCCCGCCAGTTGTCCGGTAAAATTTCCGGCGTCCCAGGGTCTTCTGCGGCACGATTCCACCGGGGCGGCGCGCCCGCTACAATACGGCCCCGACCGGCGCCCGGCGCCGTCCACCGCACCTTCGGTCTCGTACCTTCCCCGCTGCACCTGGAGTTCCCATGACACCCGCCCCGGGGGGTCCGCTCACCCCGCAGAAAGTCGCGCGCATCTTCTCCGAGAAGATCCCGTTTCACCGTGAACTCGGCTTCGAGTTCGAGTTCGACGGCGACGGCAACCCCACCCTCCGGTTCGAGAAAAAGCCCGAGATGGTGGGCAACTACATCCGCGGCAACCTGCACGGAGGGGTCATCTCGAGTTGCCTCGATGTCATCGGTGGGTTCGCCGCCTTCTGCGCCCTGCTCGAGCGCGACGAGTTGACCAACGACAAGGCCGAGGAGGTGTTCGGTCGCATGGGCACCATCGACCTTCGTATCGACTACCTGAGGCCCGGTTTCGGGCGCCACTACCGCGCCACGGCGGTGGTGTTGAGGGTCGGGCGCAAGGTCGCTGTCACCAGGATGGAACTCCTCGACGACGCCGGCAGCCTGATCGCGGCGGGCACGGGCGCCTACAGTATCGGCTAGCCGAATGGGGGCGAAGTGGCCCTTCGCGGAGAAAATACTGCAGGTTCCGATCGTAACTTCGTATTTTCCGGCCCAAACTGCTAGAATTTGTCAATGAACGTATCCCTCGGGGGGTCTGGCCGACCCATGATCGACGATCTGACGACAGACGAGCCGTCGCTCTCATCCAAGGCGAGCCCGGGCATGATCCTTTCGGCGGCGCGCGATGAGCTCAAGTGGAGCATCGAGGACGTGGCGGCGAACCTCAACCTGCGGGTTTCAGTCATCGAGGCCCTGGAGCGGGACGACTACGGCGACCTTCCCGGTCCGACCTTCGTGCGCGGCTACATCCGCGCCTATGCCCGCCTGCTCGGCATCGACGAATCGGAGGTCGTCGACGACGAGACCTTCATCTCCAGCCAGCCGAAACCCTATTCCGGGCAGGTGCCGGTCATGCGCCCGACCGCCTTTCGCCGCCAGCGCGAGCGCGGCGGCCGGGGCTGGATCCTGTGGATCGGCCTGATCGCCCTGATCGTGGCGGCCTGGGCGTTCAGCGGCATCAAGCTGTGGGGCCCGAGCGGCGTGCTCACCTCGCTGGGGCTGGTGCCGGGCGAGCAGGGTGGCGATCCTTCTGAAATCTCCCTGGAACTCGATCCCGCTTCGCGAACCGGAACGGACTCCGAGTAAAGGATACCAGAGGAGCCTGCGCCGGGCTGCGGATCGACCAAAACGACAAACCGGGCAACGCCACACGATGATGATTCGCCTGCCCTGGATCGGGGGCTGGTTGTACCAGGTGCTGCCGCACACACCCGTGGATTCCACGTATGGACCCCTCGCCATGAACGAGAGCCCCCCGGACCGTGTCGAGATGCAGACCGGCGATTCGCCCGAGTGGTCGGTCGTCTGGCTGCACGGCCTCGGCGCCGACGGGCACGACTTCGAGCCCGTGGTCGCCGAGCTCGGCCTGCCGGCGTCGCCGGCGGTCCGGTTCGTCTTCCCCCACGCCCCTTACCGGACCGTCACGGTCAATGGCGGCATGCGCATGCGCGCCTGGTACGACATCCGCGCCATCGACATCGTGACCGCGCCGGACACGGCCGGCATCGAGGCGTCGGCCGATCACCTGGCACAACTGGTGGAGGAGGAGATCGCCCGCGGAATCGACCCGGGCAAGGTCATCGTCGCAGGCTTTTCCCAGGGCGGCGCGATTGCCCTGCATGCCATGCTGACCCGGTCGCTGCCGATTGCGGGTGTCGTGGCGCTGTCGACCTACTTGCCGCTCCCATCCGCGCTCGATGCGGCGGGCGCGGATCGCACGCCGGTCCCGGTGTTCATGGGCCACGGCACGATGGACCCGGTCGTACCGCTGTTTCTCGGCGCCGCCGCCATGGAGAAGCTGTCCGACGCGGGCCACGACGTCGACTGGCACACCTACGCCATCCCGCACTCCGTATCACCGGCGGAGATCGCCGACCTCGCCCGCTGGTTCGCAAAGGTAATGGACGGCGGCGCGTAATCGACCGGGAACGTGCGGCCTATGGCCGCAGCGATTGCAGGGTCAAGGTACCTTTGAGCTTGCCGCGGGCGCGTTGCTCGACCTTGATCGCCAGGTAGTCGGAGTCGGGCGCGAACCAGTAGTGGACCTCCCGGCTTGAGCCGCGATCGAGCCGGTAGTGGACGGTCTCCCAGGTCCGTCCGCCGGCCTCGATGGTTGCGGTTCCTTCGGGGATATAGCGGTAGCGAACGACCTCGTCGCCTTCCACCACCGAGAATTCGGGCTGCTCGATGCCGGAGGCGAGGGCGCGCCGCGCGGCCAGCTCCACCGTCAACAGGTCGAAGGACTCGCCGCGGGCGATCGGTACCTCCATCGTGGCGCCGCTCGTGGAAGCGTCCGCGATGCCCCGCTCCCAGTCGAAGCGAACCTCGGCGTCGCCGTCGTTGCCGGAGCGGCCGCCGTCGCGACTGTAGGAGAGCGGTACGATGGCTCCTGCCTCCGTGACGAACCGGGCCTGCTCGCGCGCGGCATCCTCGAATGCCATGGCGGCGATGCCCCGCGGCTCGAGGACGGTGGACACGGTGTACGACGAGGCGTCTTTCGCGAGGGAGTAGTCGTAGTCGGCCTTGAGCAGCGAGCGGCTGAACTCGTAGCGGGCCTGGTACGGTTCGAGCACGTCACCGAGCGCGGCGTGGGCGACCCCAGCCGCCGCGAGCAAGGCAGCGACCAGCATGGAGACAAGGGCGGTACGGTGTGCGGCGGTCATGTCGTTCAACTCGCGTGGGCGGCAGTGCCGTATTGCTCGCGGTAGCGCCGCACCCGCGCCAGCAGGTCGGGATCGCCACCGCCGGCCGCCAGGTGGTCGACCAGGGTGCCGAGGCGGGCGATGGCGTAGACCGGCATGCCGTAGCTGTCGGCGACGGCTTCCACGGCCGAGCGCCCGCCGGTGCCCTCCACGATCTCCTCGCGATCCAGCGCGATCAGCACCGCGGCCGGGCGGGCGCCGGCGGCGCGGATGATCGCCACCGATTCGCCCACCGAGGTGCCGGCGGTGATGACGTCGTCCACGATCACCACGTCGCCGGACAGTGTGGCGCCAATGACGTTGCCGCCCTCGCCGTGATCCTTGACCTCCTTGCGGTTGAAGGCGATGGCGAGGTCGCGGCCGTACAGGCGGTCCATGGCCATGGCCACCGCGGTCACCAGCGGGATACCCTTGTACGCCGGCCCGAACAGCATGTAGGGGGCATCGCCCATGTGCCGCTTGAGCGCGCGGGCGTAATATTCCGACAGCCGGTTGAGGGCGGCGCCGCTGCTGAACAGTCCGGCGTTGAAAAAGTACGGACTCTGGCGCCCGGACTTGAGGACGAAGTCCCCGAAGCGCAGGACCCCGGAGCGGATGCAGAACTCGATGAAATCGGCGTCGTTGTCGGTCATGGAAATCGTCAAACCGTGCGTGCGCGGCGCGCATGGACCCGGCGCGGCTTTTCCGGTAGGGTGCAACCCGCGCACTGTACCGCACATGAACGCCCCCCACCAACCGCTCCCTCCGGGGCGAGAACGCCCGCCCACCGCATGACCGGGTCGATGTCCGAGCCGAGCCGAGACTGGCGCGAGACCGTCAGGGTCTTCGTGCATCCGCGCGTGGTCACGATGCTGTTCCTCGGCCTGTCGGCGGGCCTGCCGCTGCTGCTGATCTTCTCCTCGCTGTCCCTGTGGCTGCGCGAGGCCGGCGTCGAGCGCTCGGCGGTGACGTTCTTCAGCTGGGCCGCCCTCGGCTACTCGTTCAAGTTCGTGTGGGCGCCGCTGGTCGACCGGCTGCCGCTGCCGCTGCTCACTCGCCGGCTGGGCCGCCGGCGGGCGTGGCTGTTGCTGGCCCAGTGCGGCATCATCGCGGCGCTGGCCTGGATGGCGCTGACCGACCCGGCGGGCGGCGGAGCGACACTTACCACCATGGCGTTGGCGGCGGTGCTGCTCGGTTTCTCGGCCGCCACCCAGGACATCGTCATCGACGCCTACCGGATCGAGTCGGCCGAGGTCAGGCTGCAGGCCATGATGGCCTCCACCTACATTGCCGGGTACCGGATCGGCATGCTGGTTTCCGGCGCCGGCGCGCTGTACCTGGCGAGCTGGCTCGGCTCCGACAAGGACAGCTACGACTACGGCGCCTGGATGCTCACCTACCTCACCATGGCCGCGGTGATGGGCGTGGGGGTGGCGACCACGCTCATCATCGAGGAGCCGTCCGGCGAGCGCGCCGCCGTGCACCGCCACGGGGTGCGGGAGTACGCGGGGTTCCTGCTGATGTTCATTCTCGCCGTGGCGGTATTCATCGCGGTATTCGCGTCGAGCGGCGACCTCGCGGGGCGCGCGGGCGACGCCCTGGGTGCGGCACTCGGCAACGATGCGCTCGCGGGATTCCTGGTCGAGGCGGCGCGCCTGGCGCTGGCCCTTGCGGCAGCGGTGACGGCGGCCTCGATCCTGACCTCGACCGCCCTGGTGAACCGCGAGATTGCGGTCGAGACTTACGTCGAGCCGGTGCGGGAGTTCTTCACCCGTCACGGCGTGGGGCTGGCCCTGCTGCTGCTGGCGCTGATCGGCATGTACCGCATCTCGGACATCGTCCTCGGGGTGATCTCCAACGTCTTCTACCAGGACCTCGATTTCACCAAGGAGGAGATCGCCACCGTGGTGAAGACGTTCGGCCTGTTCATGACCATTGGGGGAGGTTTCCTGGGCGGACTCTTGTCGGTCCGCTACGGCGTGATGCGGATCATGTTCCTCGGCGCGGTGCTGGCGATGGCCACCAACCTGCTGTTCGTGGCGCTGGCGATGGCCGGCAACAGCCTGCCGATGCTCTACGTGGTGATCTCGGCCGACAACCTGGCCGCGGGCCTCGCCAGCGCGGCGTTCGTCGCCTTCCTGTCCAGCCTGACCAACATCCGTTTCACCGCCATGCAGTACGCCATCTTCAGTTCCCTGATGACCCTTGTGCCGAAGGTGATGGGCGGCTACTCCGGTACCATGGTGGACGCCGTCGGCTACGTCAATTTCTTCATTATCACCGCCGTCCTCGGCCTGCCGGTGCTGGCGCTGGTGTGGCTGGCCGGGCGGCACCTCGTGGTCGATGCCGCCGCCGACGCCGAGGCGGCGCCGTCGCGACCCTGACCATGGCACCGCAATCCGCATGGCGTGTCGATTGGAGTATAATCGCGCGCCTTTTGACGGGTCCGGCCGGTTGAAATCCGCCGGCAAAGATACCACTAGACAGCCGTGGTTTATCGCCGCCCGCGCGCGGGCGTGCATTCGAGTGTTGCGCATTCATCAAGCCGGGAGGCCGATTCCATGCCCATCTACGAATACCAGTGCACCAACGCCGACTGCGGACACGAGCTCGAGGCGCTGCAGAAGATTTCCGACGAACGACTGGTTTTCTGTCCGTCCTGCGGCGAGCCGAGCCTGAAGAAGAAGATCTCCGCAGCGGGCTTCCGCCTCAAGGGCACCGGCTGGTACGAGACGGATTTCAAGTCGAAGGGCAAGAACAAGGGCAACGGCAAGGACAAGTCGGACGGCGCTGATTCCGGGGCCGGCTCCGGCTCCGAGGCGGACAAGAGCGGCAAGAGCAAGGCGCCGAAACCGGCCGGCGGTTCCACCGAGGCCGCCTGAGCCGTTCGTCCCGCCCCGTGGCGTCGCGGCCCCCCTCGGCCGCGGCGCCGGCATGTTCCGATTCCCGATCAAGCACAAAACCGACATTCTCTCCGCCGGTACGACGGCGGCACGCCCAGACCATCCGGAGCCATTCATGCGCACACACCTCGCCAAGGACTTGACCGAATCCCTGATCGACACGCGGGTGTCCCTGTGCGGATGGGTGCATCGTCGTCGCGACCACGGCGGTGTGATATTCATCGACCTGCGTGACCGCGGCGGCATCGTCCAGGTGGTCGCGGATCCCGATCTCCCCGAGCCCTTCGCCGCCGCCGACGGCGTGCGCAGCGAGTTCGTCATCGGCGTGACGGGCCGGGTGCGCGCCCGCCCGGCCGGCACCGAGAACCCCGAGCTGGCCACCGGCACCATCGAGGTGCTGGCCGACGCCATCGAGGTCCTGAACCCCTCGCGAGCGCTGCCGTTTCAGCTCGACGAGGAAGACGTGGGCGAAACGGTGCGCCTCGCCAACCGCTTCCTCGACCTGCGCGGGGCGCGGTTGCAGGCGAACCTCAGGCGCCGCCACCAGGTCGTCCGGGCCATGCGCCGGTTCCTCGAGTCGCGCGACTTCGTCGAGATCGAGACGCCCATCCTTACCCGCTCGACTCCGGAAGGCGCGCGCGATTACCTGGTCCCGAGCCGCACTCATCCCGGCAGCTTCTTCGCCCTGCCGCAGTCGCCGCAGCTGTTCAAGCAGCTGCTCATGGTGTCCGGCTTCGAGCGCTACTACCAGATCGCCCGCTGCTTCCGCGACGAGGACCTGCGCGCCGATCGCCAGCCGGAGTTCACCCAGCTCGACGTCGAGATGTCCTTCGCGGACGAGGCCGAGATTACCGGACTGATGGAACGGATGGTGCGCGAAATATTCGACGAGGTGCTCGGCGTGGCACTGCCGGACCCGTTTCCGCGCATGAGTTATGCCGAGGCCATGCGCCGCTACGGCAGCGACCGGCCCGACCTGCGCATCGCGCTGGAACTGGTAGACGTGAAGGACCTGGTGGCCGATGTCGAGTTCAAGGTGTTCTCGGGCCCGGCGACGAGCCCGGACGGCCGGGTCGCGATGCTGCGGGTGCCGGGCGGCAACAGCCTCACGCGCCAGCAGATCGACGGGTACACGGATTTCGTCAAGCAGTACGGTGCCAAGGGCCTGGCCTACATCAAGGTCAACAGCCTCGCCGACGGCCGCGACGGCCTGCAGTCTCCCATCGTCAAGTTCCTGCCCGACGACGTGCTCGCGGCCATCGTCGAGCGAAGCGGCGCGGCGGACGGCGACCTCCTGTTCTTCGGCGCCGATCGCGCGCGCGTCGTAAACGAGTCTCTTGGCGCGCTCAGGATTCGCGTCGGCAGGGACATGGGTCTCGTCGAGGGCGACTGGAAGCTGGTGTGGATCGAGGACTTCCCGCTGGTCGAGTACGACGAGACCGAGAAGCGCTGGCAGGCGCTGCATCACCCGTTCACGGCGCCGAAGCCGGAGCACCTGGACCGGCTCGAGTCCGATCCCGGCTCGGTGCTGTCGCGCGCCTACGACCTCGTGCTCAACGGCACCGAGCTCGGCGGCGGCTCCATCCGTATCCATCGCGCTCACGTCCAGGCACGGGTGCTCGACGTGCTCGGCATCGGCGCGGCCGAGGCCGAGGAGAAGTTCGGCTTCCTGCTGCGCGCCCTCGAGTACGGCGCGCCGCCGCATGGGGGCATCGCATTCGGTCTCGACCGGATGGTCGCCATGATGAGTGGCTCCGACTCGATCCGGGACGTGATCGCCTTCCCCAAGACTCAGAAGGCCTCGTGCCTGCTGACAAACGCGCCGGGCGCGGTGGCCGATCGCCAGCTCGCCGAACTCGGCATCCGACTTCGGCCGGGAGTGTCCGGGGAGTCGCGCGGCAGCGGGGAGTGAGTTCGCGGCCGGCGTCATGAATGCGCCAGCCTTCAGGCGGCCCAGGTCGATTCTGGTGGTCATCCACGATGGCAACGGGCGGGTGCTGCTGCTGCGCCGCGCCGATCTCGGATTCTGGCAGTCGGTGACCGGATCGCTCGATGCGGGTGAGGACGATCCGCGCCAGGCCGCAAGCCGCGAGATCGCCGAGGAGACGGGCCTCGACGTGCCCCCGGCGGCGCTTCGCGACTGGCGCGTCGAGCCCCATTTCCGCATCCTGCCCGAACTCGCGGCCCGCTTCGCACCGGGGACGACCTCGAACGTCGAGCACCTGTACTCGGTGGCGGTCGGGGACGGGCGGGCGGTGCGGGCCGATCCCGCCGAGCATGACCGGATCGGTTGGTTCGACGCCGGGGACGCGCTCGCCATGAGCTGGTCGTGGAGCAATCGACTGGCGATTCGCCGGGTGCTCGGCGTCGGACCGGATCCCGACCCGGGCCGATTTCTCGGCGGCGGCCATTCAGCATAGAATCGCGGGTCGATTCGGCACGTTTCAATCCGCCCGGGGTGCCCACGCCCCGGGAGAAGTCTTGAGGTAAACGAGGAGTCGCTATGGCCGGTCACAGCAAATGGGCCAACATCAAGTTCCGCAAGGCCGCCCAGGACGCGCGGCGCGGCAAGCTGTTCACCAAGTTGATTCGCGAGATCACCGTCGCGGCGCGCGCCGGTGGCGGCGATGCCGACTCCAATCCGCGACTGCGTACCGCCATCGACAAGGCCCTGGCCGCCAACATGACCCGTGATACCATCGAACGGGCGATTGCGCGCGGCGCCGGCGACAACGAGGGTGCCAACTACGAGGAGGTCCGCTACGAGGGCTACGGCCCGGGAGGCGTGGCCATCCTCGTGGAATGCGCCACCGACAACCGCAACCGCACGGTGAGCGAGGTGCGCCACGCGTTCAGCAAGAACGGCGGCAACCTTGGCACCGACGGCTCGGTGGCCTACCTGTTCTCCAAGACCGGGCAGTTCGTGTTCGCACCCGGCAGCGACGAGGAGCGAATCATGGAAGAAGCGATCGCCGCCGGCGCCTCCGACGTCGAGATCAACGACGACGGCAGCATCGAGGTGCTGACCACGCCGGAGGAGTTCGAGGCGGTGAAGCATGCATTCCGCGACGCGGGGCTCGCGCCGGAAGTGGCCGAGGTCGTGCAGCGGCCGGCGACCGAGACCGAGCTGGCGGGGGAGGAGGCCGAGACGATCCAGAAGCTGATCGACATGCTGGAGGACCTGGACGATGTCCAGGAGGTGTACACGAACGCCGTGTTCGCGGACAGCTGACCGCTGATGCGGGTGCTGGGAATCGATCCGGGCTCGCGTATCATGGGTCTCGGCGTGGTGGAAGGCGAGGGCGACGCGCTTACCTGCCTGCACAGCGCGAGCGTGCGTGCCGGCGACGGCGATCTCGCCGAACGCCTGCGGATCATCTTCGACGCCGTGGCTGATGTGGCCGAGCGCTTTCGCCCCGAGGTGGCAGCGGTCGAGCAGGTGTTCGTGGCCCGCAACGTGCGCTCGGCGCTGATTCTCGGGCACGCGCGCGGCGGTGCGATCAGCGCCGCGGTGACCCGCGGACTCGAGGTGGCCGAGTACTCGGCGCGCGAGATCAAGCTGGCGGTCGTCGGCGGCGGCGGCGCCGGCAAGGAACAGGTCCAGCACATGGTCCGGGTGCTGCTCGGCCTGCGCGAACCGCCGTCGGCCGACGCCGCGGACGCGCTGGCCTGCGCCATCTGTCACATTCACACCCGCGCCGGCGCCGGCCGGATCGCCCTGAACGGAAAAGTGCAGTGATCGGCTTCATCGACGGTGTGCTGGTCGGCAAGCAGCCGCCGCACCTCGTGCTCAACGTCGGCGGCATCGGCTACGAGGTCGAGGCGCCGATGACCGTCTTCTACGACCTGCCCGAGGTCGGCCAGCGGGTCGTGCTGCACACCCACCTGCAGGTGCGCGAGGACGCGCACAAGCTTTACGGTTTCGACTCGCTGCGCCAGCGAGACCTGTTCCGCAGCCTGCTCAAGGTGTCCGGCGTCGGACCGCGCGTGGCGCTGGCGATCCTCTCGGGCCTGTCCACCGACGATTTCGAACAGTGCATCGCCGACGGCGACATCGGCCGCCTCGTGCGCGTGCCGGGCATCGGCCGCAAGACCGCCGAGCGGCTGCTGGTGGAGATGCGCGACCGGCTGAAGGAACTCGCCGTTGCCCCCGACGGCGCGTCGGCGGCTACCGGTGGCGCCGAGCATGACGCCATGAGCGCCCTCGTGGCGCTGGGCTACAAGCCCGCGGAGGCGACCCGCGCGCTGCGCGCTGTGCGCAAACCCGGCATGAACAGCGAGGAGCTCATCCGCGGCGCCCTCGCCAGCCTCGCGAGAGTGAGCCCGTGAGCGACTTTCCCAACCGCGACGGCGGTGTTGTCGACGGCGAGGAGGAACACCTCGACCGCAGCCTGAGGCCGCCGAGCCTCGCCGAGTTCGTCGGCCAGGAAAAGACCCGCGACCAGCTCGAGGTCTTCATCACCGCCGCGCGCCGGCGCGGTGAGAGTCTCGACCACGTGCTGGTGTTCGGCCCGCCGGGGCTGGGCAAGACCACGCTCGCTCACATCATCGCCAACGAGATGGGCGCGAAGCTGCGGCAGACGTCGGGGCCGGTGCTGGAGAAGGCCGGCGACCTTGCCGCCATCCTGACCAACCTGAACAGCGGCGACGTCCTGTTCGTGGACGAGATCCACCGCATGAGCCCGGCCATCGAGGAGATCCTGTATCCGGCGCTCGAGGACTTTCAACTCGACATTCTCATCGGCGAAGGGCCGGCGGCGCGCTCCATCAAGCTCAACCTGCCGCCGTTCACCCTCGTGGGCGCCACCACCCGCGCGGGCCTTCTGACCTCGCCGCTTCGCGATCGCTTCGGCATCGTCCAGCGGCTCGAGTTCTACCTGGCCGAGGAGCTGGCCCTCATCGTCGAGCGCTCGGCCCGGATCCTGGGCATCGATGCCGACGAGGCCGGGGTGATCGCCGTGGCCCGGCGCTCGCGCGGCACGCCGCGCATCGCCAACCGGCTGCTCAGGCGCGTGCGGGACTTCGCCGAGGTACGCAGTACCGGCAAGGTGACCGGCGGCGTCGCCGAGGACGCCCTGGAGATGCTCGAGGTCGACACCTTCGGCCTCGACCTGCTCGACCGCAAGCTGCTGACGGCCATCATGGAGAAATTCGACGGCGGGCCCGTCGGCGTCGACAACCTCGCCGCCGCCATCGGCGAGGAACGCGGCACCATCGAGGATGTGATCGAGCCTTACCTCATCCAGCAGGGGTTCCTCATGCGCACGCCGCGCGGGCGCGTGGCGACGAGGCGCGCGTGGCGCCATTTCGGGCTGAAGATGCCCGAAACCCTCGCGGCGCAAACCGGCCTGTTCGATGACGACGACGCCTCCTGAACCGGACGGGTTCATGTTGCGTTCAGTTCCGCTCGGCTGAAATCATCGCGATAACGAGGCGCAACCCGACTTGACCGCGGAACTGCCGTCCTTTGTGCTTCCGATTCGCGTGTACTACGAGGATACCGACGCGGCGGGCGTTGTATACTACGCGAACTACCTCAAGTACATCGAGCGAGCGCGCAGCGAGTGGCTGCGCTCAATGGGAGTAGAACTCGGCGAACTCGCGCAGAACGAGGGCGTCGTCTTTCCGGTTCGCTCGCTTCAAGCCAGCTACGAGAAACCGGCACGGCTGGGAGACGAGATCGCGGCCACCGCGCGGCTCGTCGCGTCAAGGCGCGCCAGCATCGAGCTCGCGCAGACCGTCGTCAGGGACGATGACCAACTGTTCAGTTGTCGCGTCCAGGTGGCCTGTGTAGATTCCGTCACGTTTCGGCCGAAGCCGATCCCGGCATCAATGCTAGACCAGGTACAGCAATGGAAAACGCAGTAGAAATAGGCGTTACCGGCGAGTCGTTGTCGATCATCGAGCTGATCCTCAACGCGAGCTTCCTGGTTCAGCTGGTGATGCTGATCCTGCTCGTCGCCTCCATCGTCTCGTGGACCATGATCTTCAACAAGTGGAGCGCCTTCAAGGCGTTGCGCGGGTCGAGCGAGGTCTTCGAGTCCGATTTCTGGTCGGGCGGCGAGCTCAGTCGGCTGTACCGCGAGTGGTCCTCCGACGAGCGGCGCATGATCGGCATGGCCAACATCTTCGTGGCCGGCTACCGGGAATACAGCCGCCTGTCCTCCAGCGGTTCGATCACCCGCAGCGAGCTGGTCGACGGCGTTCACCGCGCCATGCGCGTCGCCCTGACCCGCGAGATCGAGGTGCTCGAATCGAGCCTGTCGTTCCTGGCCACGGTGGGGTCGACGAGCCCGTATATCGGTCTTTTCGGCACCGTGTGGGGAATCATGAACTCGTTTCGCTCCCTCGGCGCCATGCAGCAGGTCACTATCGCCACCGTGGCGCCCGGTATCTCCGAGGCGCTGATCGCCACCGCCATGGGCCTGTTCGCGGCCATTCCGGCGGTCATCGCCTACAACCGTTTCAGCAACACCGCCGAGCAGCTCGTCAGCCGCTACGAGGTATTCCTCGAGGAGTTCCTGAGCATCGTCAACCGCCAGGCGGCGCCGGCCGCGGCCCGCGCCCGGGGATAGACGCGTGTACGTGCCGTCAAGGCGCCGTGTCAAGCGCCAGATGAGCGAGATCAACGTGGTGCCGTACATCGACGTGATGCTGGTGCTGCTCGTGATCTTCATGGTCACCGCCCCGCTTCTGACCGAGGGCGTCAAGGTCGACCTGCCGGTGGCGAGCTCTGAGCCCGTGGAAACCGAGACGGTCGAGCCGTTCGTACTTACCGTCGATCGCGAAGGTCGCTACTACGTCAACGAGGACGAGACGCCCGCAGCCGAAGGGCGTGAAGTGCGGGTCAAGGCCGCGGCAGTACTGCGCAACAACCCGGACGTGCCGTTTCTCGTCCGCGGCGACGGACAGGTTTCCTACCAGGCGATCATCGAGGCCATCACGCTGCTGCGCGAGGCCGGCGTGCCGAGCGTCGGACTGGTGACACAGGACCCGCCGGAAAGCTGATCCGCCGTGTCGCGAAGTCCGCTCAATCGGGGCACCACGACGCGCTCGGTGATCTTTGCCGTCGGCGTGCACCTGCTGTTCCTGCTCGCCATCGGCGTGAGCCTGAACTTCAGCCCGCATTTCCTGAAATCCGGCGGCACGCCGCCGGTGCAGGCGACAGTGGTGACCGAGTCGGAGCTGCAGCAGGAGCTGGCGCGAATCAACGAGGAAGAGCTCCAGAAGGAGCAGGAGGCCGAGCGGCGCGAGGCCGAACTCGAGCGCATCCGCGAGGAGGCTCGTCAGCTGGAAGAGCAGCGCAAGGCCGAGGAGGAGCGTCTCAAGCAAGTCGAGGCGGAGCGCCAGGCCGAGGAACAGCGCAGGCTCGAGGCGGAGCGCGAGCGCGAGGAAGCCGAGCGCCAGGCGCGCGAGCTCGAGCAGCAGCGACAGGCCGAGGCCGAGCGACTGAAAAAGCTCGAACTCGAGCGCCAGCGACAGGAGGAGGAAGCCGAGCGGCAGCGCCAGGAGGAAGCTGAACGCCAGCGGCTTGAAGAGGAGCGGCGCCAGGCGGAGGAGGCCGAGCGCCAGCGTATCGAGGAGGAGCGCCGCCAGGCCGAGGAGGCGGAGAAGCAGCGTCTCGCCGAGGAGCAGCGGCAGCGCGAGGAAGAGGAGCGCCGTCGGCGCGAGGCCGAGGAACGCCAGCGCCAGGAGGAGGCCGAGCGCCAGCGCCTGGAGGAGGAGCGCCGTCAGCGCGAGGAGGCCGAGCGTCAGCGCCTTGAAGAGGAGCGGCGCATCCAGGCCGAGATCGAGCGCGAGCAGACTCAGAACGAGGCCTATGATGCCCTGTCGGCGATGTTCGGGCTGATCAAGGAGAAGGTCAGCCGCAACTGGAACCGGCCCGCGGGTGCGGGTACGGGGCTCGTGGTGGTCATACAGGTGCGTGTCACGCGCAGCGGCGAGGTGGTATCCGCGGATATCGTGCAGTCAAGCGGCAATGAATTGTTCGACGATTCAACCCTGCGCGCGGTGCTGAAGGCTTCTCCCTTGCCCTTGCCGAGCGATCCGAAATATTATGAGTTCATCAGCACCTTCAATTTCCGCTTCAATCCCGAAGGGTAGCCCATGACCCGGATTCTCCGACGCCTCCCCCGTTTCCTTGCGCTCGCCGCGGCCCTCGCGGCCGCACCGGCATCGGCGCAGCTCACCATCGAGATCACCGAGGGCGTCGACGCCGGCATCCCGATCGCCGTGGTGCCGTTCGAGTGGACCGGCTCGCAGCCGCTGCCGCAGCAGATCGCCGACATCGTCGATGCCAACCTGCAGCGCAGCGGCCGCTTCGACGTCAAGTCGCGCGAGGATTTCCTGGAAACGCCCCACGAGCACACCGACATCAGCTACCGCAACTGGCGCCTGCTCAAGGCCGAGGCGCTGGTGATCGGCCGCGTGCGCGCCGCGGCCCCGGGGCGCTACGAGATTCGCTTCCAGCTCATGGACGTCTACAAGGAGCAGCAGCTCGCCGGCTACCAGTTCGTGGTCGAGGCCGACAAGCTGCGCAAGGTGGCGCACCAGATCAGCGACATCGTCTACGAGCGGCTCACCGGCAAGCCGGGTGCGTTCGACACCCGCATCGCTTATGTCACGGTGCAGTCCGAGGCCAGCTCCGGCAATCGCTACCTGTTGATGGTGGCCGACTCCGACGGCTACGGCGCCCGCGAGATCCTGTCCTCCACCCAGCCGGTCATGTCGCCGGCATGGGCGCCGGATGGCAATCGGCTGGCGTACGTCTCGTTCGAATCGCGGCGCTCCATGGTCTATGTTCAGGATGTCACCACCGGCGACCGCCGGCTGATCGCCGATTTCGAGGGCCTCAACAGCGCCCCGGCATGGTCGCCTGACGGACGCCGGCTCGCCATTACCCTGTCGCGCGACGGCAATCCCGAGATCTACGTGATGAACCTCGAAGGCGGCTCCCTGGAACGCCTGACCAATCACGGCGCCATCGACACCGAACCGGCGTGGTCGCCGGACGGCAGTCATATCGTGTTTACCTCGGACCGCGCAGGCAAGCCACAGATCTACCGGATGCCCGCATCGGGCGGCGAACCCACCCGGCTGACTTTCGAGGGCAACTACAACGCCCGTGCATCGTTCAGCCCCTCGGGCGACCGGCTGGTGCTGGTCACCAACCAGGGCGGCGGTTATCGGATCGGCGTGTTTCATGTCGCCAACAAGGCGTTGCAGGTGCTCACCGATTCGAGTCTCGACGAGTCTCCGACGTTTGCACCCAACGGCGACATGATTCTTTACGCCAGCCAGGTCGGCGGGCGTGGCGTTCTGGCCGCGGTTTCCTCCGACGGACGCGTCAAGCAGCGACTCAGGTTTCTCGACGGAGCAGTTCGCGAGCCGGCCTGGTCACCCTTCAATCAAAAGCTCTAAAGGAGAGACAGATGCGAAAAGTGAACACGATAGTCATCCTGCTGGCCGCCGCTCTGGCTCTGGCAGCGTGCAAGAGAACCCCGGTGCAGGACGGAGTCGCGGTCGATGACGCCAGCATGGGAGCCGACGGCGCCAGCTCCTCGGGACTCGGTGCCGACGGCAGCATGAGCGGCACCGGGTTCAACGGCGACGGCATGAGCGGCGCCGACGGCGATCCGCTGAGCAAGCGCGTGGTGTACTTCGAGTACGACAGCAGCCTGCTGTCGCCCGAAGGCCAGGCGATTGCCGAGGCGCATGCCAACTACCTGCTTTCCAACCCGGGCGTGAGCCTGGTGCTCGAAGGCCATGCCGACGAGCGCGGCACCCGCGAGTACAACCTCGCTCTCGGCGAGGATCGGGCCAAGTCTGTGGGCCAGTTCATGCAGGCCATGGGCGTTCAGTCCGGACGCGTTCGCACGGTGTCCTACGGCGAGGAGCGGCCCGTCGCTCTCGGGCACGACGAGAGCGCGTGGAGCCTGAATCGCCGCGTGGAAATTCTCTACGGAAACTGACAGCGGCTCGAGCTGGACGGGTAGCGCCCCGGTGCTGCCCGTCCGGTCACCGCACCGAACAGCCATGAAGGGGGACCGATGACACGCATCCACCGCATGGCGGCGCTGGCAGGCGCCTGCCTCGTCATATCCGGCTGCGCCGGGATGATGCCCTCGCAGCGCGCGCCCGCGCCGGCGCCCTCCGCAGGCGGCGCCAATGCCGACGTCGTTCGCGCGCTTTCCGATGTACAGAACCTGCAGGTCGAGGTCCGTGAACTGCGCGATCGTGTCGAGCGTCAGGAGTTCGAACTCGAACGGCTGAGGAATCGCCAGCGCGACCTCTACGACGACCTCGACCAGCGGTTGAGGGCGGCCGAGCGCGATTCGATGCAGTCGCAATCCACGGCCGGCGCACTCGCTCCGTCGGGTACCACTTTGCCCACCATCGGCGGCGAGTCGGCCGGCGTCATCCAGGGTCGGGCGGTGGCGCCCTCGGGCGAGACCGGCGACCTTCAACTGCCGACCATCGGTGAACCATCGAGCGGGGACGGCGCGCCCGCATCGTCGGGCGATATCGCCATCGAGCAGCCCGCGATAGACACCGCCGGTGCGGCCGTAGCGGCGACGCCGCCGCAACCGGTGAGCAACGACGCGCAAGGTGCCTACGACCAGGCGTTCTCGCTGCTCAAGCAGAGCCGCTACAACGACGCCATCGAGGCGTTCGAGGCCTATATCCAGGACTACCCGGTCAACGACCTCACCGACGACGCCTACTACTGGCTCGCCGAGGCGCGTTACGTCACGCGGGAGTTCGAGGCCGCCCTGAATGGCTTTCGTACCGTGACCACCAACTTCCCCGAGTCGCAACGAGTGCCCGCGTCGTATCTCAAGATCGGCTACATACAGTACGAAATCGGCGCCTACGAGGACGCACGCGAGACGCTTAGCTACATCATGAAAAACTTCCCCACGCACCGGGTGGCGGTGTCGGCGGAAACGCGCCTGAAGAAGATGGACCGGGAAGGGCGCTGACGGCGGCGCCACGGCCGCGCCGTCCGTGGCCCCGGCCCCCGCCTCGGCCCCGAATAAGACCAGCACAGTGATCGATAAACGATATTGATGGTGTTGAGATTCCGCCGCCGGGACCCATTGTTTAATATTCGCGGACCCAACTGATCGTCCACGCGCGGCGCCGGCAGCGCCGCGCAAAACGCGGTCCGTGCACGTCGGCGGTCGCGACGCGCGGCGGGCCCCAACAGTGCCCAGGAGGTTTCATGGAACTCGCCCCGGTTCATCTCGTGTCCCTGCTTGGGTTCATCGCCGCGATGGTGTTCGGCGCCGTCGCCAACCGGACCCACTTCTGCATCATGGGCGCCGTCAGCGACTGGGTGAACATGGGTT
The DNA here is from genome assembly GCA_965652415.1 of uncultured Gammaproteobacteria bacterium. Lineage (GTDB taxonomy): Bacteria > Pseudomonadota > Gammaproteobacteria > Arenicellales > CAJQKF01 > BQJD01. Next base: position 18,040 of record CBFGVH010000045.1, read on the forward strand.
CGATGGGCCGCTTTCGCGCCTGGATGCTGGCCATCGCCGTCGCCGTCATCCTGGGCCAGGCCATGTACCTCGGCGGCTGGGTGGATCTCACCCAGTCCATCTACCTGACCCCCAGCTTCGGCTGGCTGGGTTACATCCTTGGCGGCGTGATCTTCGGCATCGGCATGACCCTCGGCGGAGGTTGTGGGCAGCGCACGCTGGTGCGCGTGGGCGGCGGCAACCTCAAGTCGCTGGTGGTGCTGCTGGTGCTCGCCATCACGGCCTACATGACCTTGCGCGGGTTGCTGGCGCTACCCCGGATCAACTGGATCGACAGCGCCGCAGCCGACCTGTCCGCCGCCGGGTTCGCCACGCAGGGCATGCCCGACATGATCGCTGCGTTGACGGGAATGGGTGAGAGCGCGGCCCGCGTCGCCCTGACCGTCGTCTTCGCCGGCGTGCTCTTGTGGTACGTGTTCAAGGACAAGGCGTTTCGCGGCAGCTTCGACAACATGCTGGCCGGCTTCACGGTGGGCATCGTCTGCGCATCGGCGTGGTATATCACCGGCGTGGTCGGATTCGACGACTTCGAGCCGGTGCCGCTCGAGGGCTTTTCGTTCATCGCCCCGGTCGGAAACGCACTCAACTACGTGATGACCTATACCGGTTCGACGATCAACTTCGGCATCGCCATCGTCGGCGGCATGATCGCCGGTTCGTTCCTGTACGCCATCTTCTCCGGCAACTTCCGCATCGAAACGTTCAACGACCGCGGCGACATGGTCAACCACCTCGCATCCGGAGTGCTGATGGGATTCGGCGGCGTGCTGTCGCTCGGATGCACGATCGGCCAGGGCGTGACGGGTATCTCCACGCTGGCGCTCGGCTCGGTGTTCACGATCCTGTCAATCATCTTCGGCTGCGCGCTGACCCTGAAGGTGCAGTACTACATGATCGACGACAGTTTCTGGCGCTCGCTGAGGCTGTCGCTGGCCGACATGCACCTGATGCCGGCCGCACGCCAGGGCTGACCCCGAAACCCCGACGAGGTGGGGGATGCAAATTGACACCCCGAAACCCGGCCGCGATAATACGCGGCCTTTCGCGGGCCGGCTCCCCGCCGCCCCCGATTCCTGCCGCGACCATGGGCCGTTAGCTCAGTTGGTAGAGCATCTGACTTTTAATCAGGTGGTCGCAGGTTCGAATCCTGCACGGCCCACCACGCCGCACGTCATGCTTCGTCTCTGCGAATAGTCTCTATCGGTCGTATTCTCAGGCGCCCCGAATCTCGAGCGGACGGTTTCGATTGGCTGCGCGTCCGCAGATTCGACGTTCAGTCGCAAGACCCGATTCTTGTCGGCGTCTCGCGTCATCCCGAGGCCCCGGTCGGTACGAACGCGGGTGATGGAAGGAATTTCAGTTTGCGACCGTCGACCCGCCTTGTTTCTGCGTTGCCACCTCGAACCGGTCCTGGAAAAGCCGCACCTCGACGTGGCCGTGACGTTCGCTCAGGTAGGTCGGAACGTCTGCCAGCGCCTCGCGGACGATGACACTGCGCCTACTGGCCCACTGTGTTTCGATGGTCGGTACCAGTGCAAGCTCGAGACGTGGCAGAAGGGCGTGGAAGAAGCGGGTCGGAGCGTGCGTCCAGGTGCCGAAGTGGGGAACCTTGAGCATGTTGAAGTCGAGGTCCGCGGAACGATGATCGGCGAGATAACCGCCCAGCGTGGTGCCGAGGTCGCTGGCGAACAGAACCCGGTTGTTGCCGGATTGAAGTTCGAGCAGGCTGGTGGCGTCGGCCAGGGTCGAAGTGCCGACTGGCGGCGAGAGGCCGTCGTGAGTGATGAATACGCGCAGCACGGCCTCGCCGGTGTCGACCAGGACCTGACCGGTCTCCATCGGCCATACCGACGAAAGTCGCGACCAGTGGCGCACGCGCTTCATGATCATGCCGTAGTCGCAGCCCCACTCGCGCTCGGTGTTGCAGACTTCTTCGGACGGCGGGTTGAAACTGACCGAACCCACTTCGATGCCGCTTTCGAGCAGGACGGAAAGGCCGCCCGCCTTGCTGTCCTTGGCGTTAGTGACGACGACTCGCTCAAGACGGCGAATGCCCTTGTTCTCGAGGAAGGGGAACAGGTACTGGTGCGCGGTCGCTTCCCAGCCCGTGTCGATCAGGATGTTCCGACCGTTGGCGAACTCCAACAGGTGGGCATCGCCGAGCATCCCGGGCGCCGAGATGTTGATCATGGTCCACGTGACTGTTGGTCGCTCTGGGATGACGCGATCGATCACTATCGCCGCGAGCGCCGCAAGTATCCCGATGACGACGGCGATTGCCGTTCCTTTGGCCAGTGCCGGCTGGTTGGCAATCCAGCGCGCAACGCGTTGCAGAAGTTTCCCGATGCGAGCGTGCACGAGCACGGCAAGCGATCGAATGGGGCTCCATCCGCGGCGGGCGAGGTCCGCAACTCCCCGCCACACGGGAGTGTCAAGGAGCCTGCCCGCGAGGGCGGTCAGGCTTCGCACCACCGAGAAGAGCAGTCGGCTGGCGCGCCGGGCGACGTCTCGCGGGTCGATCATCGGGGTTCGGGAAAACGGTGTTACTGCTTCTTTCGAGGACGGGTTTCGGGAGCCGACGACGCTTGTGTCCGTGTTCGTTCACGTACCGTCGTGTGGCAGCGGTATGTACGTGCCGTACGCCTCGCGAGACCTTGTCGCGTCGCGTAAGGATACGGTGCCGAGCGCTTTCGGTCGAGAGGGGAGCCAGGGTCGCACCGTGTTCCCACGACCTTGCCGGAGTGCAAGGTCGTGGGAACACGGCCAGTCAATCAACGGTTGCCGACGATCAGGGTTGGATCGCCGAGCAGCGTCCAGCTCCCGGAGGCGGCGCCCGCTTTGCCGTGGCGCATCTTGCGGATGGCTTCGCCCAGCGTGTCGCCGTCGACGAGCTGCCGGTTGAGCACCTCGGCGGCGACGGCCTCGTTGTTGATGAAGGAGGACAGGGTGGCGGCGCCGTGGACCGCGACCGCGCCGTTGGCGGCCGTCTCGACGCGATTGCCGCCGGCGTCCAGGCGGTAGCCGTTCAGCAGGCGGTTGGCCAGTGTGTCGGCGTAGGGCGAGACGAAGTAGCTGGTGTAGCAGGTGAGGGTGGTGACCAGGGTTGGCCGGCCCTCGTTGTCCATCCGCGCGACGTGATGCGGGTGCAGCAGGCCCTGGAAGGTCCAGCTGGTGGGCGAGCCGTGACCGACGAAGCCGGTGATCGTGGGCCCGCCGGCGATGGCGTCGAGGAGCGCCGTGCGTGCGCTCTCGGCGATGCTCCTGCCCGCCAGCGCCGTGACCTCGTCGAAATAGACCCGCGAGATGTTCTCGGCCGGCCAGGGTTCGACGGTGCCGCCGGCGCCGGGGGATACCAGGCGCTCGATCATGCGCTCGGCCTGGCCGGCGAAGGACGGCAGGGCCGGGTCCTTGCTGTCGGCCACCCACAGCGCGCTATTGCGGTGGGCCGGTCCGCCGGGAAAGGCTTCGAAGTCCAGCGTCTTGCGCACGACGGCGGCGAGGTCGTCGACGGTTCGCACCGGCCAACGGCCAACGGCCTTGTCGCCGCGGCCGTCGCCGTCGAGGTCGACCAGCCGGTCGTCGAGGGGCGCATGGGTGACCTGGCCGGAGCGGCCGTACACCGTCGGGATGAAGCTCAGGCTGCCGAGCCCGAGGCGGTCCCGGTAGTCGTAGCTGTCGCCGCCGACCAGCAGGACGTGGCTGTAGGAGGTCGCCGCGGCGGCATCCGCGAGGAACGCGGTCAGCGCGCCGGGCAGGGGCATGCCGCCGCCGTAGGCGTCCTGGATATCGGCAATGGAGACCACCGTCTCTCGCCAGCCCTGCGAACGCCTGTGTTCGACGTAATCGTTGAGCGGATGGGGTTCCGATTCATTCGCCGGCAGAAAGGCGGGATGCGCGATGACAAGCAGGTCGGGATCGCCGGGAAGCAGGGATCGCGTCGTTCCGGTGCCGACGACATCGGGCGACAGCACGGCGTCCTCGACGGAGATCCAGTACTCGGTGCCTTGTCCGGACTCCTCGATGGCGGCCACGCTGGCGCGCCATCCACGGGTTGACGCTCTTGCGCTGCGGCCCTGCTCGGGTCGAATTGTGACCGGCAGCCGGGTCAGCCGGCCGTCCGCCCGGTGCGCGTACGCTACGACCCTGCGGGTGGAGAACCCGCCGGCGGACAGTTCTCTCGCACCGGCCGCGTCATGCACGTGAACCCGGCCGTCGCGCGCCGCGAGGCGGTGTGGGTACCACAGTGACACGCGGTCGACGAACACCATGTCGAACGGCGCGGCCGTGCCGCCGGGTAGGGACACCTCGACCCGGTTGCCGCCGGGCACCAGCAGGCCCGCGGGCACCTCGGCGGTGATCCGGCGCGCTTTGGCGCCGTCGAACTCGGCCTCGGCGATGGTTTCCCCGTTCAGGGAGAGGGAGACTCGGTGATCGGGCGCGGCGTCGCCAAAGTCGGTCAGGCCGCCGACGGTGACTTCGATGCGCCCGGCGGTATCGGCGACGAGGTCGTCGCCGACGGCGACATCGACGCTCCATGCCGTCGGACCCCAGGGATGGCGGAGCAGTGCGGCATACCAGGGATCGGGCAGCGGATTGACGAAGTGATAGTCGTTGTCCTTGTCGATGTCGATCCGGCGCAGGGCCACATCGACGCCCTCGGCCGCCGTTCGCGCAGCGTCGTCGTGAACACGAACCCGGTCGGCATCGAGCGCGATCCGGTAGATGTATTCCTCGACGTACAGGGCGTCGGGCAGTTGCGGCCGTTCTCCCCAGAACTCCAGGTAACCGCCGGGGCCGAATCCGTCGCCGTCGCTGTGCACGTACCGGGCCACCGGCTCGCCCTTGAGGGTCACGGCGATGGTTTCGGCGCTCGCGCCGTCGAGGTCGAATCCGGCGGCCGTTAGCTGTTCGTAGGTGAGGCGCTGCATGCCCGGGTTCGTGACGGCGACGTCGAGGTGGCCGGTGGCTATGTCGACCGTCGCAGCGAGGGACTTGCGCCAGCCTCGTTTGCCCGGCCGATAGCCGAGTGCCGTCATGCGCCGATCGACGCCGGCGCGGATATCCCGCCAGGGGATCGGTGCCGGTCGGCTGCTCTCGCCGTAGACCACGCCGATCTCGAACGGGCCGTACATCTCGCCGTCGCCGAAGGTCTCGATGGTGGACAGTGCGATCGCGTCGACCGCGGCGGCATCGAGTCCGGCGAGCGAAACGTTGGCGCGGTAGCGTTGCACGGAAACCGCGTCCCGTGAATTCGACAGGATCGGGCGGTCGGTCAATGGCAGCCACTCGCCGGCCGCCTGTGCCCACAGGTTGAAACCCGCGTTGAAGGTCTCGGACATCGTCGTCCACTCGACCCTGAGGCGGCCTCCTGCCAGGCGCGACTCGAAGTGGCCGAGGGTCACCGGGACGGTGTCGATGCTGACCAGGATGTCCTCGACCTCGCCGTCGGAAGCCTGGCCGAGCTCTGCGGGTGAGGCGGCGAACGAGCTGTCGGTGGTCAGGCGAAAGCGGAACTGGAACTGGCCGGTGTTGTCGCGCTCGGCCTCCGGAATGGTCCAGCTCACTGAGAACGATTGCTCGACCGTGCCGGCGGGAACGAGGACGCAACTGCGCTCGCCGTCGTCGGTGCCGCTCGCCGTATCGGGGTCGGCGGTCGTGGTCGACGTGTTGGGCGTGTTGTCGAACGCGCCGTCCTGGTCGATATCCATCCACGCGCACAACAGCGCGTCGTCGCTGGTGTCATTGGTGGCGAACACGGTCGCGGTGTACACGGTGTCGTCGCCGTCGCCGTCCGCTGACGAGGACGCGGGAAGCGAAACGCCGTCCTCGTCGTCCAGCGCACCGGCTGTGAAGGCATCGTCGCCGTCGGACTCGACAGTAGGCTGGCCGTCGGACTCCGAGTCGACCTCGAAGCCGATGCGCACGTCGCGGTGGGAGTCTATGAGATGTCGCGGACCGCCGCTGGCGAGGGTGGTGCCGTAGCTGTCTGGGGCGTCGCCGAAGTCGATGCCCGGCTCGGTGATGAAGAACGCCTGCGTGCCGCCGCTGGTGTCTTGCAGGTGAATATCGATGCCAGTCACGCCCGCGATCGGCGCGTCGGCCTGGAAATCGGTGAACGTCGCCCAGTGCTTGCCGTTGGCTCCGTTGCCGCCATAGTCGTTGAACGCATAGAACGGCGTCGTGATGCTGGTTCCGCCGGCGAGATGCAGGGTTATCGACGGGTTGTCGTCGTTGAGCGGCCGGATATCGTCGACGAACATGATCGCGGTGAACACGACTTCGCGATCGAACGCGTAACTGATCAATCCACCGAGCGGGCTGTCGTTCGGGTCGTTCACATCGCCGTCCTCGGAGATGATCAGCAGGTTGCCGAGCGGTGTGCAGTTCTCGCCGGGTCCCCCGATCACGCCGTAGTCTCCGAAGATCGTCGGGTCCCCCGGACCGCACGACTCGCCGACGCTGACCAGCGGGTTGGGCGAGCCGAGGTCGCCGTCATCGCCGGTCGGGTTGAGCGAGTCGAAGAGCATGATCGGGCCGTGCGTGGTTTCGCTCAGCGTGATGGTGATGCCGTCGTCGGCGTACGGCTGGTTGTTCTCGTCGAAGACCTGCGACGAGCCCGTGTTGCCGTTGTGAAGCGGTGTGCCGCCGACCAGTTCGTCGGTCTCGAAGTCCAGCTTCACCGGCATCGGGTAGACGCGGACGTTGTCGATGACGAATGCCTCGCCGGGCTCGGCGAGCGACGTGGACTCGCCGGCCACGCCGAAGCGGACCCCGGTGGTCGCCGACAGGTCCTCGGCCGGGATCTCGACGACGTGGTTGCTGCGCGGCAGCCGGTCGCGCAGCAGCGCCGTGGCATTGAACTGGCGCACCTGCGTCCAGGGGTCCGCCGGAGAGGCGCGGGTGTGGATCTCGATCTCGTCCTCGTCCTCGTACTGGCTGAGGTCGCCGGCGACGTCGATGTCGAACATGATGATGGCGTTGGCGTGACCGGTGAGGTTCACGGTCCGTGACACGTACGAGGGTTGGGTGTCGCCGTCGCCGTGCAGGTGCAGGCGCCCGCCGGACGTGAAAAGGTTGCCGGACGTCGGAAGGCCGTCGTCGTCGTTCTCCGTCCAGTCGTCTATCCAGCCATCCCCGCCGGAGAAGCTGTCGCCGTCGAACCAGTCCCAGGCCACCGACCCTGCCGCGGGCGCGGCCGGCTCGACGCGGCCGAAGATCCGGACGCTGTCGACCAGGAAGTACTCGCCGTCGACATTGGTGTCGCCGGTGATCTGGAACCGGATCCGCATGTTCGCGGAAAGGTGTGCAGTGATGTCGAGCCGCTCGACAGACCGGACGTCGTTCTCGTAGACCGCCAGCGGCGTCCAGCTCGACCCGCCGTCGGCGGACACGGACACCGTCATTGCGTCATTGGCCCCGAGGTTGCGGCTGGTGTCGACGAAGAAGCGCAGGGTGGCGCCGGCGATGGTCGGATCGGAGAGATCGACTTCCCGGTAGACGTACGGGTTGTTGCCGTTGGCACCGTGCAGCCGCAACTCCCGCGTTTCGTCGTGGATGCAGATTCGGTCGCCGGACCCGGCGCCGTCCACGGCGTCGCAGGTCGGTCCCGGGTCGGGGTTGGCCGGGTTCGATTCAGTCCAGTCGCCGTTCCAGCCGTGCCCGCCGGCATAGTGTCCGAAGTCGAGATTGTCGACCGCGAACGCCGCCGAGGCGGCGGGGCTTGCCAGTATCATCATCACTGCCAGCAGAGTGATGCCGGCATGCTTGACGGTTTCCGCAAGCTTGCGGGCGCCGTCTTCGTCCGGCGAGTACAGCGGCGGGCAGGGTGCGGTTGTCGTGCAGTGGTCCATGTACGAAATCCCGTTCATGAGTGAAGTCCAGTAGTCCATGAGCAACGCTGCCGGTTCTGTCCGTCGCGGGCAAAGGGGGGTTCGCCACGCGATGGCGAGCGGCGGCGTGGTTCGGCTAGAGTCGTTGCGTCGGTGAGACGATTCCGGCGAGAGGGGCGCCGGTGGGCGACCGACGAGAGCCGTCGCGATGGCGAACGACTCGCGGAAGTCGACGCGAAATTCCGGGTCGGACGACGCACCCTGCCCGCGGGGCTATGACCGGTGAGTGAAGCGCGAGATGGATGTTCATCCCCAAAGACCTCCTGTACGAACGGCGATACCGCTCGTTTTCCTGTGTCGGTTCCCTGGGGCCGACACTGTCCCCTCGCCGAATCCTTCGATGTTCCGGGCGCTCACGGCAGCAGGTGGCGCGAC
>CBFGVH010000046.1:0-26306 GCA_965652415.1 uncultured Gammaproteobacteria bacterium
CCGAAAGAATCGCCGGCAGGCCGGCTCCTACAGTGCCAACACCCGGCTCCACGGCGAATCGAAGCCGCTGTAGGAGCCTGCCCGCAGGCGATTGCATCGGCGGGCACGGCGCCTCAAAAGAATCGCCGGCAAGGCCGGCTCCTACAGTGCCAAAACCCGGCTCCACGGCAAATCGAAGCCGCTGTAGGAGCCTGCCTGCAGGCGATCGCATCGGCGGGCACGGCGCCGGCCGAAGGCTCACCGCCCCCCGGTGACGTCGAGGCAGGCGCCGGTGACGTAGGACGCCTCGTCGCTGATGAGCCAGGTGATGGCGCGCGCCACCTCCTCGGCGGTGCCGCCGCGGCGCATGGGCAGCGATGGCGCGAGGCGGGCGAGGCGGCCGGGTTCGCCGCCGTCGGCGTGCATGCCGGTGTCGATGATGCCCGGGCGCACCACGTTGACGCGCACGCCGTGGGGCGCCTCCTCGGAGGCGAGCCCGCGGGTGAAGGTGTCGATGGCGCCCTTCGAGGCTGCGTAGTCGACGTACTCGCCGGGCGCACCGAGGCGCGCCGCTACAGACGAGACGTTCACGATGGCACCGCCGGCTCCGCCGAAGCGGGCCGACATGCGCATGACCGCTTCGCGTGCGCAGACCATGGCGCCGACGACGTTTACCTCGAACACGCTTCTCATGCGGTCGGCGCCGATGCCGTCGACAGTGGTCTGCGGAAACAGCACCGCCGCATTGTTGACCAGCGCCTTGAGCGGTCCGCCGCGCGCGTCGACGGCGGCGAACATGTCCTTGATCTCTTCCTCGCTGGCGACGTCGGCGCGGCAAGTCCACGCACTGCCGCCGGCGGCGACGATTTCCGCCTGCACGGCCTGCGCGCCCTCGGCATCGCGGCGGTAGTTGATGCCGACATCGTACCCGGCGGCTGCCAGCAGCTTCGCGGTTTCGGCGCCGATGCCGCGGCTGGCGCCGGTGACGAGGGCGACGGGCCGCGCGGTCGCACTCATGCCGGCCGCGCCGAGTACTCGTGCACCGCGTCGACCATGACCTTCACGTGGTCGGGGTCGATGTCCGGAAGCACGCCGTGGCCGAGATTGAACACGTGACGACCGGGCGCACCGAAGTCGTCGAGCACCGCACGCACCTCGCTGCGGATCGCCTCCGGCGGCGCATACAGGCTCATCGGGTCCATGTTGCCCTGCAACGCGACGCCTTCGCCCAGGCGCCGCCTGACGTCGCCGAGGGAGGCGGTCCAGTCCAGCCCGATGCCGTCGCAGCCGGTGGCGGCGATGGCCTCGGCCCACTGTCCGCCGCCCTTGGTGAACAGCACGATCGGCACCGGCCCGCCCGGCCGCTCACGCCCCAGGGCCTCGACGATGCGCGCCAGGTAGCCGAGGGAGAACTCGCGGTAGGCGCGCCAGCCGAGCGCCCCGCCCCAGGTGTCGAACACCATCAGGGCGTCGACACCGGCGGCGACCTGGGCGTCGAGGTAGGCGATCACGGCATCGGTGACGACCTCGAGCAGACGGTGGGCGAGCTGCGGCGACTCGTAGATCATGCCCTTGACGCGGCGGAAGTCGCGGCTGCTGCCGCCCTCCACCATGTAGGTGGCGAGCGTGAACGGGCTGCCCGCGAAGCCGATCAGCGGCACGCGGCGGTCGAGCGCGGCGACGATGGTGCGCACCGCGTCCATCACGTACCCAAGCTCGTCCTCCGGGTCCGGTACCGGCAGCCGCTCTATGTCGGCGGCGACGCGCACCGGGCGCTCGAAGCGGGGGCCGATTCCCTCGTTCAGCGAGAGGCCGAGGCCCATGGCGTCCGGCACGGTGAGGATGTCGGAGAACAGGATGGCGGCGTCGAGGTCGAAGCGCTCGAGCGGCTGCAGCGTGACCTCGCAGGCAAGCTCGGGGTTGCGGCACAGGTCGAGAAAGCTGCCGGCCCGCTCGCGGGTGGCGCGGTACTCGGGCAGGTAGCGCCCCGCCTGGCGCATGATCCACACCGGCGTGTACGCCGTGGACTCGCCGCGCAGGGCGCGCAGGAAGGTGTCGTTGGCGATCTCGGTCACGGGCAACGCCGCGCGCTCACCCGAGGGCGGCGCGGATCTCGGCGGTGATGGCGGCGGCCGCCGCGGCGGGATCAGCAGCGTCGCGCACCGGCCGGCCGACGACGATGTAGTCGGCGCCGCGCGCGAACGCCTCGGGCACGGTCACCATGCGCTTCTGATCGTCCTCGCGGTTGTCGACCGGGCGGATGCCCGGGGTGACGATCAGCACCCTGTCGCCGAGGGCAGCGCGCAGTGCCTCGGCCTCGGCGCCCGAGGCGACCACCCCGGCACAGCCGCACTCGGCGGCGCGCCTGGCCCGGGACAGCACCAGCTGCTCGACGTCGCAGTCGAAGCCGAGGTCGTCGAGATCGCCGCGATCGAGGCTGGTGAGCACCGTCACCGCCAGCACCTCGATGTCGTCGGCGGCTTCGGCGGCGGCGCGCATCATGCCGTCGTTGCCGTGCACGGTGACGAAGCGGGCGCCGCTGCCGTTCAACCGCTTGACCGCGCGCGCAACGGTGGCGGGAATGTCGAAGAGCTTGAGGTCGACGAACACCTGCTTGTCGCGCGCGCGCAGCCAGTCGATGAGGCCGACGGCCTCACCGGTCATGAAGAGCTCGAGGCCGACCTTGTAGAACGAGGCGGCGTCGCCTATGCGCGTGACGAAGTCGCGGGCCGCCGCGGCGTCGGGCAGGTCGAGGGCGACGATCAGCCGCTCTTCGGGGGTGGGAATCGTTGGCATGGGGGCGCGCTCGACCGCGTCGTTATCGCGTGGATGCCGGAAGCCGCTTGGCGGACCCGGCTCTTCTGCATTGTCGAATGCGCCGCCGATTATAGCGTCCGGCGCTCGCGTGTTCCTACTGCGAGGAGCGCACCAGGCGCGGGTTCCAGAATACCTTGCCCTTGTCGCGGAGCTCGTCGAGCAACTCGTCGGCGGTCCAGGATTTCTGCTGGTCGAGGTAGCCCTCCTTCATCACCCGCAGCACGAAGGCGTCGGCCTTGCGCAGCTGGGTCTTGCCGACCTCGCGGTGCAGGTCGACCGGGGTGAGGCCGAGATATATCCAGTCGCTGCTGCCGGGGGAGCCTGTGACCGGGGTCTGCACCTGGTAGAGCACGTGGGCGCCGAGCGGGTCGGACTGGACCGTGAACGGAACCATGCGGGTACTGGCGCAGCCGGCCGCGAGGACGGCGGCGAGCACGGCGACGGCGCCGGGGCGGGCGAAGCGGCGGAGGGTTCCCGATTTATTCATCGACTTTGTCCATCTGGATTTCAACGAATTGCGGCTCCGTCAGCGCGGCGTCCTTACTGCCGTGGCGAAGCGTGACCCAGAACGACGAGGTCTTGTCGCGGTAGCCGTCCTTCTGCACGCGGATATTGACGAACTTGCGCTTCTCGGTCCCCTCGCGCCACCAGACCTTGACCGGCGTGACTCCCAGCACGGTGTCGTCGGCGAGGTTGACCACCTCGGCGCCCTCGGGCAGCGTGCGAATCATGGCCGCACCGTGGTTGGCGCAGCCGGAGGCGAGCAGCACGGCGACGAGGGCGCCGAGCGCCGGGACCAGGCGTGTCCTGGCAGGGGAAACGGGCATGACTTGAAGCTCAGAAGGAGAATTCGACACCGGCGGAGATCATCTCCACGTCCACGACTTCGTAGCGTTCCCACTCGGCGCGCACCGCGACGTGATCGGTGAGGCGAAGTCGTCCGCCGACGCCGTAGTGTACGTCAGCGCCGTCGTCACTGGCAACGAACCGCTCGGAGATCGTCTCGCGCCCGCCGGAGCCGTCGGGGACGCTGCCGCTGGCGCTGCCGCGACCCTTGGCGTCCCAGGCCAGCACCCCGAGGCGCGCGAACAGGCCGAATCGCTCTCCCACCGGCACCGAGAACATGCCGGACAGGCTGATGCCGTCGAGTTCGACTTCCACCTCGGCCTCGCCGCGGAACGTGCCGGACGGCGCCGTGACATCGGTGGTCAGGGCGACGCCGGCCTTGCCGAAGTCGATCTTGGCCAGCTCGACGGCGACGGCCCGGTTGACACGGTAGCCGATGAAGAACTTGTTGGAGTTGTCGGTGACGCGCTGGCGGCACTCGGTGGCGTAGACCAGCTCGGCGAACGATTCGGTGACCAGGAACGACTGGCCGAGCTCGCCCTCGAGAGCCTCGCCGACCTCCTCGCCGAACTCCTCGCAAAGGGACGTGCCGTTGAAGAACTCGGTCTCGCCGTGAGCGAGGCCGAGATAGAATCCCGAGTCCTCGTCGAGTTGCGCGAGGGCCGGGGATACGGGGGCAAGGCCCCATGCCGCCACCGCGGCGGCCGGTGCGAGCAGGCGGAGGAAGGTCGTGTTCATGGGCGCTCTCCGGATGGTCGGGTTGCGTGCAGGGGGCGCACGCACCGTCGCTATCCTATCGATCCATGATAATTTTTACAATGATCTGACGTAACTAGTTAATCTTGTTTCTAAAGTTCGTCGACGCCGGCGGCGTGCACTGTCAGGCGCGCATGTCGGCGAGCGTCCCGGCGAGCAACTTCGGGTCGTAGCCGGCGGTGACCCCGGCGTCGCCGATGGCGTTGAGCAGCACCAGGCGCATGGTGCCGGCGAGTACCTTCTTGTCCACCTTCATGAGATCGAGCATGCGCTCGGCGGACAACTCCGCCGGGCCCCGCGTGGGCAGTCCCGCGGCCTCCACCAGCGACTCGATGCGCCGGCGTGCCGCCTCGTCGATCATCCCCGAGCGCAGCGATAGGTCGGCCGCCATGCACAGGCCCGCAGCAACCGCCTCGCCGTGCAGCCACCTTCCGTGGCCGAGACCGGTCTCGATGGCGTGGCCGAAGGTATGACCGAGGTTGAGCAGGGCACGCACGCCCTGCTCGCGCTCGTCCTCGGAAACCACTTGCGCCTTGATCCGGCAGCAGTGCTCGATGGCGTGCACCAGCGCCTGCGGGCGCCGCTTGCGCAGCGCGCCGATGTTGTCCTCGAGCCATGCGAACAGAGCCGCATCACGGATCAGGGCGGTCTTGATGACCTCTGCGAGCCCGGCCGACAGTTCGCGATCGGGCAGCGTGGCGAGGGTGTCGATGTCGGCGATGACCGCGCGCGGCTGGTGGAACAGGCCGATCATGTTCTTGCCCAGGCGCGAGTTGACAGCGGTCTTGCCGCCCACGGACGAGTCGACCTGGGCGAGCAGCGTCGTCGGCACCTGTATGAAGGGCACGCCGCGCTGGTAGCAGCCGGCGACGAAGCCGGTGATGTCGCCGACCACCCCGCCGCCGAGCGCCACCAGGGTGACGGTGCGGTCGCAGGGTACGCGGAGCAGGTCCTCGATGATGGATTCCGCGGTCGCCATGGTCTTGGTGGCCTCGCCGTCGGGCAGCACGGTGGTGGCGACGTCGAAGCCGCCGAGTGCGGCGATCAGCGCATCGAGATACAGCGGTGCCACGACCTCGTTGGTGACCACCATGACCTGCCGGCCCTTGACGGCCGCTGCAACGAGATCGGCGCGGTGCAGCAGGCCCGCTCCGATGTGGATCGGGTAGCTGCGCGAGCCGAGTTCAACCGGCAGGGTTTTCATGCGAGCGGATCTCTTCGAGCAGGCGGCGTGCGAATGACTGCGGCGAGCGGTCGTCGACCCGTATCACGATGTCGGCGACCTCGCGGTACAGGGGATCGCGCTCGGCGAGCAGCGCGGTCAGCGTCTTTTCCGGATCGGGCGTGTTGAGCAGCGGCCGGTTGCGGCTGTTGCGGGTGCGCCTGAGCAGCCGGGACACGGGCGCAGCGAGATACACCACCAGCCCCATGCGGCGGATCAGGCGGCGATTCTCCTCTCGCACCACGGCACCGCCGCCGGTGGCGATGACGCTGCCCTGCCTCGCCGCCATCTCCTCGAGCAGCGTGCTCTCGCGGCGACGGAAACCCTCCTCGCCCTCGATCTCGAATATGGTGGTCACGCTGACCCCGGTGCGATCCTCGAGCTCGATGTCGAGGTCGATGAATTCCATGTGGGCGAGCCTCGCCAGCGCCTTGCCGACGGTGGTTTTGCCGGCCCCCATGGGGCCGACCAGGATCACGTTGTTGGGGTGCATGACGAGGACGTTGGCGGTATCGACTGGTGCGCGCCGCGCCGACGGCGCGCCGCCCGGCATTGCGCTGGGCGGTCAGCGCGCGGTCAGCGCCGGATCGAGGATGCGCGGGGTCAGGAAGATCAGGAGCTCCGTTCGGTTGTCGAAGTGATTGCGCTTCCTGAACAGCGCCCCGACCAACGGGATGTCGCCCAGCAGCGGCACCTTGGTGGTCGATTCCGCCTGCTGCTGCTCGTAGATGCCGCCGATGACCACGGTTTCGCCGTTGTCGAGCAGCACCTTGGTGCGAATCTGCTTGGTGTTGATGGTGTCGTCGCCCGTGGCCGAGAAGGAATCCTTGGTCACGAACACGTCGAGCACCAGGCGATCGTCGGGCGTGATCTGCGGGGTCACGGTCAGGCCAAGCACCGCCTTCTTCGTCACCACGCTGCCCTCGCCGAGCACGCTGGTGGTGAACACCCGCTCCTGTCCCTGCTCGATGTGCGCCTGGTTCTGGTCGGTGGTCAGGAGTCTCGGGTTGGCGATGACCTTGCCGGTGCCCTCGGCCTCCAGCGCCGAGATCTCGAGGTCGATCAGGTGCGAGAAGCCGGCGCCCGCCTTGGCGATGGTGAAGGCGTAGGAGGCCGCGGTCGCGCTGCCCTGGCCGTCCGACGGCAGGTTCACGCTGACGCCGCCGCGGTTGCCGACGCCACCGCCGGTGCGCACGAGGTCGTTGTCCTCGATGCTGCTTGACCCGATCACGGTGCCGATGTTGGAGTCGCTCGCGCCGGGGAAGCGGGCGTTCTCGGTGACCCGGGTGAAGCCGAGCCGGGCGCCGATGTTGCGGCTGAAGTCGTCGTTGGCCTCGACGATTCGCGTCTCGATGAGCACCTGGCGCACCGGGCGGTCGAGGCGCGCGATGAGGTTGCGAATCTCGCGGATCTTGGAGCGGGTATCCTGCACCAGGATGGTGTTGGTGCGCGGGTCCACGGTGACGTTTCCTCGCTCGGACAACAGCGAGTTGCTCTCGGTCTCGAGCTGACTGATGGTCACGCTGCCGAACAGGCTCTGCTGGTAGCCGGTATCCACCGCGCGCACCGACTTGAGGATGGATGCGATGTCCTCGGCCTTGGCATAGTTGATCTGGATGAGCTCGGAGACCAGCGGCTCGAGTTCGGTGACCTGGTTCTGCGCCTCCAGCGCCTGGCGCTCCTTGGCGGCGATTTCCTCGGCCGGCGCGACCCAGACGACGTTGCCGCGCTGGCGCTTGGCCAGGCCCTTGACCTGCAAGATGGTGTCGAGCGCCTGGTCCCACGGCACGTCCTGCAGCCGCAGGCTCAGGTCGCCTGTGACGCTGTCGCTGGTGACGAAGTTGAGCCCGGTGAAGTCGGCGATGACCTGCAGCGCGGCGCGCACCGAGATGCGCTGGAAATTGAACGACAGCCGCTCGCCCGAATAGCCGAATTCGTCGGGCTCGCGCTCCTGCTCGTCCGGAGCAATGGGACTGAGCTGCAACGTCAGGGTGTCGCCGACCTGGTAGGACGAGTACGAGTACTCGCCCACCGGCGAGACGATCATGCGCGCGCCGGAACCGGTGAAGAACGTGTCGATGCTCTGCACCGGGGTGGCGAAATCGGTGACGTCGAGCCGCTTCTCGAGCTCGGCCGGCAGGTCCGTCGACGGGAAGTCGACGACGATCTCGCCGGCTTCCTCGCGCACGTCGACGCCGATTTCCGGGCTGTTGAGCTTGACCGTGACCTGGCCGCCGCCGTCGGGAGTGCGCCGGAAATCCACGTTGTCGACGCTGAAGTCGAGGTCGCGCGCGCCGACCTGCTCGAACGCCGAAGGCGTCTGCCGGCGGGTCGTGACCTGGATGTCCGTGGGCGAGGACATCACCAGCACAACGCCGCCGTCCACCTGGCGCTGCTGGAACTCGACCGGCGCCACGAGGTTGAGGATCACGCGGGTGCGGTCGTCCGTTTCGGCGGTGACGATGCTCTCCACGGCGCCGAACCCTACCCGCTGGATCGCTTCGGCAACCGCGCTTTCGGTGTCGAAGAAATCGACCACGATCCGGGGCGGCTGGTTGGTGCGGAATACCCCGGGCTCGATGGTCGCGGCGCCGGTATTGAAGTTGACCTGCAGCCGGCCGCCCGGAAGCTCGGAGTACGTGATGGCCTCCAGGCGCGCGCGGCCCGCCGGCGGCTGGTCGGCGGCGGCCGGCGTGGCGGAAGGTTGGGCAGCGGGCGGCGACGGCGCGACGGGCTGGGCGGCGGCGACCGGCTCGTCGCCGGACACGTCAGGCGGCGGCGGGACGTCCCCCGTCATCGAGCCCTGCTCAACCTGGAACTCCACCGGCGGCGGCATTGCGGCGGCCGGCTGCTCGGGCTGCGCCTCGGCCATGGTGGCGGGCTCGGCGGGTGCAGCCGGCTCACGCGGCTCGGGTTCCGGTACCGCCGGGGGTGCTTCGGCCACCGGTTCCGGCGCGGGTTCGGCGGCAGTCGCGGCCTCGTCGCCGGTCGCGGCCGGCAGTACCACCCGCGCGCGTTCGCCCGTGTCCGCGACCGCGGGCTCTGGCTCGGGCCCGACCTGCGCGGCGGGCTCCTCGACGGCCGGCTCGCCCTGGTCGCGGGCGGCGACTTCCCGGGCCGCTTCCTCGATGCTCTGTTCCTCGGCCGCCTCGCCCCGGCCGGCAGCCTCGATCTCGGCCAGCACCGTGCGCTCGAGTTCGGTCATGCCCTCGGTGGACGGCGTCGGCGTGGCAGGGGCCTCGGCAGGCTCCGCAGCGGCGCTCTGCGGCTGCGGAACCGGTCGGGGAGCCGCGGCCACGGCGCCGTTGCCGGGCCCCGGCAGCACCGCGATCTCATAGCCTTCTGCGGTCGGCGTGATCGAAAGCGAACCGACCGCGCGCAGCAGGATGTCGAAGTTGGCCCTCTCGGGCGAGTCCGTTTCGTACGGAAACACGCCGCGCACGATGCCGGCCTCGCCGATATCGCGAATGCTGCGTGAAAGCCTGGCGCCGGGAAAGGACACACGCAGGCGGTAGCCGTTGTCGAGCACCTCGGTGTCGTATTCGACCTCGCCCGGGGCGGTGATGGCGAACGTCGGGGTTTCCTCGTCGAGCCAGCGCAGGTTCGACAGCTCCTGCGCCTGGGCGGCGACGAACGACGAGAGAACGAGCAACGGAGCCAGCAGCAAGGCGATCAAACGGGGCGCACGCGCGCCGGCGCGCGACGCGATCCGCGGGCGGCGCGGGGCTCGATCGAGCAGTCGTGTTCCGTTCGAGAATGACAATTTACTGTACCAAGGTAAGCGTGGCGCGACGTTCTGCCCACTCGCCGGTGGGACCCTTGACCACTTCCCGCAGTACCACCTCCTGCTCGGAAATGTCGATGATCTTACCATTTTGCTGGCCGAGGTGGTTGCCGAGCGTCACCCGGTGCGTGCCCCCGTCCGGAGTGCCGATCAGGACCCAGTCGCGGCCTTCGCGGGACATGGTACCGAACATTTTCAGCGAATCGAGCGGAAACTGCTCGAGCGCCTCGCGGCGCCGCTCGGGCTGGAAGACCTCGTCCCCGCCGCCGGCCACCAGCGGCTCGGCCTCGCGCAGGTTGATGGACACGAACGGATCGGGCAGGGCGTCGCCGGTGTAGAGGTGGCTCTCGTAGGGTTCGATCTCGGGGATGGGTTCGACCTCGGGCTTCGCGTCGCTGTACGCCTCCGTGGTGAAGCGTCGAAGGTCCGACAGGTCGGCCCGGGGCGAGCATGCCGCGGCCAGCACCGACACGATCACGGCCGCCAGCAGCGGCCGGGCGAGGAAGGACTGCCGATCCCCCGGCGTCATTGCCTCACCGTGCGCACCGCCGGATCGCCCGAGCCCGGCGCCGTCTCTTCCTCGTCGAGATAGCGGTAGGTCTTGACCACGGCATTGACGTTGAGCTCGCCGTTCGGCTGGCCCTGGATGGTGATGTTGCCGACGGTCACGATCCTCGGCAGGGCGGACAGGTCGCTGACGAACTGGCCGAACTGGTGGTACGTGCCGCTCACCACGAGGTCGATGGGCAGTGTCGAGTAGAAGTCTCCGACCTGCTCGCGCTGGGGCTTGAACAGCGAGAACTCGAGACCGCGCGCCAGCCCCGCCTGGGTGATGTCGATCAGGAGCTGCGGCACCTCGGTGCTGTCCGGCAGCTGGTTGACCATGACGCCGAACGACTCCTCCATCTCGGCGAGCTGCTCGCGGTAGACCGGCAGGTTGATGGCCTTGCCCTTGCGGTCGAGGAACGTCGCGCGCAGGTTCGCCTCCTCGCGCTCGAGCCGGTCGAGTTCGTCGAGCTGGACGCTGATCAGAAAATGGTAGCCGGCATAAAGGATGCCGCCGAACACGAGGATGACGCAGAAGGTCTTGAACCATTGCGGCCACGTGTCGAGATCGCCGATGTCGATGTCCTGCAGTTCGGAGAGGTTGAACGCCATGATTGCTTCCTCCTCAGCCCGCCTGCTCGTCGTCCCTGCTGGCGCGGCGGCCGGCGTGGTCGATCTGCAGGGTGAATGCGCTCACCCGGGCGCCGCCGTCCTGGATCACGTTGATCACGTCGAGCGTGGGACCGTGAAACCACTCGGAGTCCTCGAGGCTGCGCATCAGCGACGACACGCGGCCGTTGGACTGGGCGCGACCCTCGATCACCATGGCGTTGTCGCGCTTCTGGATGCGGGTGAGGTAGACGCCCTCCGGCAGCCGGTGCACGAGGTCGTCGACGATGCGCACCAGCTCGGTTCGGTTCTGCTGCAGGCCCTGGATGATCTCCATGCGCGCGATGAGCCGGTCGCGGCGCTCGCGCAGCATTTCAATCTCGCGGATCTCGTCCTCGAGCGCCGCGATCTCGGCGCGCAGGAACGCGTTCCTGGCGTTCTGGTGGTCCTTCTTCATTTCCATGAACTGCCAGGCGCCGAACACCAGCAGGCCGCCGAGAATCCACACGCCGACGGTAGCGGCGATGAGGTGCCTCGAGCGCCGGCGGCGCAGTTCCTCGCGCCACGGGAGCAGGTTGATGTTGGTCATCGTTGAACACCTCGCATGGCCAGACCACACACGGTGAAAAGGACCGTCGCATACCGCTTCAGACGATCCTTGGAAACGTGGGAACCGAGGCGGGCGCCGGAGAAGGGGTAGGCGACCCGGGCGGTGATTCCCGTCTTCTCGGAGATGTGCTCCACCGCCCCCGGCAGCGCGGCACTGCCCCCGGTCACGAAGACGTAGTCCACGCCGGAGAACTGGGTCGACGATATGAACAGCTGAATGGCCCGGTTCGCCTCCACTGCCATCGACTCGACGAACGGCTCGAGCAGGTCCTTGCGATAGTTCTCGGGCAAGTCGCCGTTGCGCTTCTTGCTCTCGGCCTCGCTGAAGGATATGCCGAAGCGGCGCTGGATGCTCTCGGTCAGCGTCTTGCCGCCGAAGGGGTAGTCGCGGTGATAAATGAGCCGACCCCGGGCCAGGACGTACAGGTGGCTGGAGGTGGTGCCATAGTCGACGATGGCGACCACCTTGTCGGCACCGGCATCCGGCAGGCTCGGGGCGATGAGTTCGAAGGCACGCTGGTTGGCCAGCGAGTTGATCTCGATGACGCTGGGCTTCAGGCCCGCCGCCTCGAGGGCGGCGGCGCGCTCCTCGACGATGTCCTTGCGGCAGGCGGCGAGCATGACCTCGTCGTTGGCAGGATTCTCCACCGACGGCGCGAGCACTTCGAAGTCGACGTTGACCTCGGCGATGGAGTACGGGATGTAGTGTTCGGCCTCGATCTCCACCTGCTGCTCGAGATCGTCTCCCGTGAGCCCGCCCGGCACGTTCACCACCTTGCTGATGGCCTGGGCGGCGGAGACCGCGGCAACGGCGTGGGTGCGGCGCGTGCCGGCGCGCTCGACGGCGGCGCGGATGGTCTTGCCGACGCGGTCGATGTCGGTGATCGCGTTCTCGACCACGACGTTGCGCGGCAACGGCTCGACGGCAAAGCGTTCCACCCGGTACTCACCGCGGGAGCCGGTCATTTCCATGACCTTTACCGAGGCCGTGCCGATATCGACGCCGATTGCGGACGGATTCTTTTTCCTGAACACGAAGCCTTTACTTTTTAGTAAGTTGGCCTGATCATTTGAAGAATATACTTCACATCCCCGGACAAAGCCACCAGTTCCCCGCGTGTTGCCGCCTTGCCCGCGAGGCCCCGGCGCCGCAATGAATTCAGACGGCGTTCTGCTATGATAGCCAAATTGCCTGATCCGTACACGACCACGTCCGCCGCCCGTCGGTTGTTCGCACCCGCCCGGCGGAAACCATCGCCTTTTACCGCCCCAGGTCGAGAATCCGCGTGACGACCCGTTCCCGCCTGTCGGTCTGGTTCAAACGCACGTTGCTGGCCGCCGTCGCGCTGTCGATCACCGGCGCGATCGCCGCCGGCGTCGTCGTATACCAGCTGCTGCCGACCCTGCCGTCCATAGAGAGCATCCGCGACATACCGCTGAAGGTGCCGCTCAGGGTCTATACCGTGGACGGCAAGCTGATCGGCGAGTACGGCGACTACCGCCGCACGCCGACCGCCATCGCCGACGTGCCGCCGATGATGATTCGCGCCGTCCTGGCGGCCGAGGACGACAGCTTCTACAAGCATCACGGCGTCGACGTTCCGGGCATCGTGCGCGCGCTCGTCGCGAACCTGCGCTCGGGCGACGCAGGCCAGGGGGCGAGCACCATCACCATGCAGGTGGCACGCAACTATTTTCTGACGCGCGAGAAGACCTACACCCGCAAGGTCAAGGAAATGCTCCTGTCGATCCGCATGGAGCAGGCCCTTTCCAAGGACGAGATCCTGGAGCTGTACGTCAACAAGATCTTCCTCGGCCACAGGTCCTACGGCTTCCAGGCCGCGGCGCTGTTCTACTACGACAAGCCGCTCGCCGACCTCACCCTGGCCGAGATCGCCATGCTCGCCGGCCTGCCCAAGGCGCCGTCGACCAGCAACCCGCTCACCAATCCGTCGGCTGCCGTCGCTCGCCGCAACTACGTCCTGCGTCGCATGCGCGATCTCGACTACATCGACGAGGCGTCGTACCAGGCGGCTTCCGCGGCGCCGGTGACCGCGAGCCGGCACGTCTCGCCGGTGGACGTCGACGCGCCGTACATGGCGGAGATGGCGCGCGACTACATTTTCGGCAAGTACGGCGAGAACGCCTACGAGTCGGGCTTCCAGATCTACACCACGATCGCTGCGGCGAACCAGCAGGCGGCCGCCGAAGCGCTGCGCAAGGGCCTGGTCGCCTACGACCGGCGCCACGGCTATCGCGGCGCCATCGGCCACGTCGATCCGGTCGAGGTGCAGGACAAGGACGCGCTGGCGGAACTGCTCGGGGAATACCCGAAAAGCGGTTCGATCCGGCCGGCCATGGTGATCGCCGCCGATGCCGACGCCATCGCCGTGTACGCGCCGGGACCGGGGCAGGTCGACATCGGTCGCGACGGTTTCACGTGGGCGATGGAAGACCCTTCGACCGTCCTCGAGGTGGGGGACATCGTCCACGTCGACGAAGCGGCCGAAGGCGCCTGGAAGCTCGCCCAGCTACCCGAGGTGCAGGGGGCGCTGGTGTCGCTCGATCCCAACGACGGCGCCATCCTCGCCCTGACCGGCGGCTTCGATTACTACATCAACAATTTCAATCGCGCGACCCAGGCGCGCCGCCAGCCGGGCTCCAACCTCAAGCCGTTCATCTACTCGGCGGCGCTCAACAACGGCTTCACCGCGGCCACCCTGGTCAGCGGCGCGCCGATCGTGGTCGAGGATCCGATCGAGGGAACCTGGCGCCCGGAGAACTACAGCGGCCGCTTCTACGGACCCACCCGGATTCGCGAGGCGCTCATCAACTCGATGAACCTGGTGTCGGTGCGCATCGCCAGGGCCATGGGCGTGCCCACCGTTCTCGACCATCTCGAGACCTTCGGCTTCGATCGTGAACGGCTGCCCAAGGGCCTGTCGCTAGCGCTCGGTGCCGCGGCCGTGACGCCGCTGGAAATGGCCGCCAGCTATGCCGTGTTCGCCAACGGCGGCTACCGCGTCGAGCCCTACTTCATCGCCCGCGTGGAAGACCAGAACGGCGAGATCATCGAGTACTCCAACCGGGTGCGCGTGTGCGAGACGTGCGAGGTGTCCGAGGAGGCGCTGGCCGCGGATCCGGACGCGCTCGATCCGCGCTACGCGCGCGAGGTCCTGTCGCGCGAGAACGCGTTCATCATGAACAGCATCATGCGCGACGTGATCCGCTCGGGCACCGGCAAGCAGGCGCTGGAACTGGGCCGCAATGACCTGGCCGGCAAGACCGGCACCACCAACGACTTTCGCGACGCCTGGTTCTCCGGCTTCAACGGCGAGGTGGTCGCGACGGCCTGGGTCGGCTACGACCAGCCGCGCACCCTCGGCCGCGGCGAGTCGGGCGCCCGCGCGGCGCTGCCGATCTGGATCGACTACATGCGCGTGGCGCTCGACGGCGTACCGGAAACCCGCCTCGAGGTGCCGGAGAACGTGGTATCGGGACTGGTGAGCCGTGACACCGGCGAGGCGGTGGCGCCAGGTGCGCCGGGCGCCTACGAGGAGTATTTCATCATGGGCACCGAACCCCACGTCGGTGCCGGCGCCTCGGAGCTGGCGCGCGAGATGGAAGGCACCGGGCAGCGCAAGGTCGAGGACCTATTCTGAACCCTCGCCGCGCGCCGCGCGGTAAAGGGCCTGGCTGCGGGCGCCGGTGGCGCCGGCGATGATTCGGGCCGCCTGCTTGGGCGGCATCACGCGGCCGAGTTCTCGCACGGCCTCCACCCACTCGGGTCGCAGCGCCTCGCCCTCTGCGCCGCGCAAACCCTGGACCACGATCACGAACTCGCCGCGGCGATTGTACTCGCCGGCGTCGAGCCAGGCGGCGAGTACACCGAGCGTGGCGTCGACGACGGTCTCGAAGCGCTTGCTCAGCTCGCGCGCGATCGCGGCAGGGCGCTCTTCGCCGAACGTCCGTGCCATGTCGGCGACGGCCTCACGCACCCGGTGCGGAGCCTCGTAGAAGACCATGGTGCGCCGCTCTGCGGCCAGTGCCGCCAGCGCGGCGCGGCGGGCGGCCCGCGATGACGGCAGGAAGCCCTCGAAGGTGAACTTCGCTGCCGGCAGGCCGCAGCAGGCCAGCGCGGCGACGAGCGCGCAAGGGCCGGGTATGGGCGATACCGCAACGCCGGCGTTGCGGGCCAGCCGCACCAGGCGATAGCCCGGATCGTTCACCAGCGGCGTGCCGGCATCGGACACCAGCGCCACCGAGTCGCCGCCGAGCAGCCGCTCGACCAGGGACGGCGCGCGCCGCTCCTCGTTGTGCTCGTGCAGGGCGATCATCGGCGTGTCGATGCCGTGGTGGCGCATGAGCACGGCGCTCACGCGCGTGTCCTCCGCCGCGATGACATCCGCCGAGCGCAGGATGGCGACGGCGCGCGCGCTCATGTCGTCGAGGTTGCCGATGGGCGTGGCGACGATGTACAGCGTCCCCGAACCTGTCGCCGCTTCAATCATGACCGCACATCAACGGGATCCACGCTTCCTGGTGCCGGCCTCGATGCGCCGGGATGGTTGACGACCTGAACGCGCCGCAACGCCGACCAGCCGCGGCCTTCGGGTATACTCCGCGCCATGCACGATACCTCGCCGGTTGCCCGCTTGCGGCCTCTCGTCGTGGTGGCCGCGACGGCCGCCGGCCTTGCCGCCTGCGCCATCCAGCCGCCGCCGCGACAACAACCCACCGGACCGCAGGTGATCGAGGCGCCCCGGGCCGACGAACCGGCGGCGACCACCACGCCGCTTGCCGAGACGGGCGCGGCGACGTCGCCGTGGGACTATATCGCACTTGCCCGCCAGGCGAGCGGCGAGCAGCGCTCGGTGTACATCCTCGACGCGATCGAGGGATTCATCGACCTCGGCCAGTCGGCCACCGCGCGCACCCTGCTCGAACAGCTCGAGGCCGAACCGCTGCCGGCGCCGCTGGCTGCTCGTCGCGAGATTCTGCTGGCTCGCAGCTATTTCGAGGAAGGTCAATACGATCGAGTCGAGGCGATCCTGCGCCCGCTGTCGGGCACGCCCGGACTCGACGCGTCCAACGCCGCGGCGGCCATGCTGCTGCGCGCCCGCGCCCTCGCTGCCACCGGCAGTGCCGTCGACGCGCTCAACCTGCTGACCGCGCGCGAGCCGCTGCTGCAGGACGTCGCGGCCGTCGAGGACAACCAGAACATCATCTGGGAAGTCCTCGCCGCGCTCGATACCGCCGAGCTGACGGCGCTTCGCAACGATCGCTCGCGCCTGATCCTGGCCCAGTGGGCGGACCTCGCGCTGGCCAGCCAGCGCTACGGCTGGAATTACCACGAACTGCGCCTGCAGCTCGAGACCTGGCGCCAGGTCAACCCGTCGCACCCGGCGTCGAGAGTGCTGATCCCGAACATCCTGGCCGGCCTCGGCAGCGGCATGACCGAGTACCGCCGGGTGGCGCTGCTGCTGCCGCTGAGCTCGGGTTTCGGCGCCGCCGCCCAGGCCGTTTACGACGGCTTCACCATGATGTACGAGGCCGACAGCAATCCGCGCAAGCCGCAGGTGACGCTCTACGACATCGGCGAGAACGCCGAGCTGGTGGGTTTCTACTACCAGGCGGCGGTGCGCGACGGCGCCGAACTGGTGGTCGGGCCGCTCGGCAAGGTCGCGGTCGACGCGCTTGTCGCGAACACCGAGCTGACGGTGCCGACGCTGCTGCTCGGCAACACCGATGCCGGGCTTGCCGGCCGCCGCAACGTCTTCCAGTTCGGCCTCTCGCCCGAGGACGAGGCAGTGCAGGTCGCGCGCCGGGCGCACGACCAGGGCTACCGCGTCGCCGCCGCGCTCTATCCTGAAACGGACTGGGGCCTGCGCCAGCTGGACGCCTTCTCGGCCGAGTGGCGCAACCTCGGCGGCACCCTGGCCGAGTCCGCCGTGTACCAGGCCGAGGGCGACGACCACTCGCGCGCGATCCAGCTGCTGCTCAACCTCGACGAGAGCGAGGGCCGCCACCGCCGTCTCGAGCAGCTCACCGGCACGGCACTGGAGTTCGTGGCCAAGCCGCGTACCGACCTCGACTTCATCTTCATGATCGCCCGCTCCCGCCAGGGGCGGCTGCTCAAGCCGCAGATCAACTACTTCAAGGGCAACGACATCCCGGTCTACGCCATCTCGCAGATCTACGGCGGCCCGGACCCGGTCAACGACATCGATCTCGACGGCGTGATCTTCGGCGACATGCCCTGGCTGCTGTCCGATTCGGGCGTCTACGAGGCCATCCGCGAGGACCTGCCCGAGGGCGGCAAGTATCGCGGCGGCCCGCTCGACCGCCTGTTCGCCCTGGGCATCGACACCTACCAGCTGCTGTTTCGCCTCGAGGCGATGAAGAACAACCCGAACCTTCGCTTCGACGGCACCACCGGCGAGGTGAGCCTGGCGCCGGGCGGCACCATCGTTCGCCGCCTCGACTGGGCCCGCTTCGACGAGGGCGAGGCGGAGCCGCTCGGCATGCAGGGCGCCCTCGCCGGGCGCACCGGGCAGGAGCGATGACCGCGCGCCACCTCGCCGACGGCGCCTGGGCCGAGCGCCATGCCTGCCGATACCTCGAGCGCCAGGGGCTCGAGCTGGTCGAGTCCAACTATTCCACGCGCGCGGGCGAGATCGACCTGATCATGCGCGACGACGCCATGCTCGTGTTCGTCGAGGTACGCCTGCGTCGCAGCGTCGAGTTCGGTCACCCCGCCGAGTCCATCGACCACGGCAAGCGCCGCCGGGTCCGCCGCGCGGCAGAGCACTACCTCACCGTGCGCCGGGGCCGCGACTTGCCGCCCTGCCGCTTCGACGTGGTCACCATCGTCGGCGACCGTCACCGGCAGACCACCGAGTGGTTTCCCGACGCCTTCAACTGAACCCTGAGCCGCCCACCCCCGGTCCGGACAAATCCGAATGGAACCTGTCGATTTCATACACCAGCACGCCGAGCGCTCGGTGGCGGCGATCAACCGCGCCGTTGCCGACCTCGACCGGGCCGCGGCCGATGCCGCGGCGCGGATGATCGAATGCCTCGAGGCGGGGGGGCGCATCCTCGCCTGCGGCAACGGCGGCTCGGCCAGCGACGCGCTGCACTTCTCCGCCGAGCTGCTCAACCGCTACCGCGACAACCGTCGTCCGCTGGCCGCGATCGCGCTGAACGCCGACGTCGCCACCCTCACCGCCATCGCCAACGACTTCGACTACGACCAGGTGTTCGCCAAGCAGGTCGACGCCCTCGGCCGTCCCGGCGACCTGCTGCTCGCCATCACCACCTCGGGCAACTCGGGCAACGTGCTCGCCGCCATCGACAGCGCGCGCCGGGCGCGCATGGCGACGGTGTTGCTCACCGGGCGCGACGGCGGGAGCGCGGCGCACCTGCTGACGGACGACGACATCCTGCTGTGCGTGAACGACGGCGCCACCGCCCATATCCAGGAAGCGCACGCCGTCCTCATCCATTGCCTGTGCGCCATCGTCGAAGATCACTTCATCCGCCGCGAAGCCGATCAAGCCAACGCATGAGGAGGACCCCGATGAATGCTTGCCCACGGACGATGCGACTGCCCGCCGCCGCGAAAGGCGCTTTCATATGCGCCGTGCTCAGCCTGTATCTTGGCGCCTGTGCCGCCGCCGCGGTAGGTACCGTGGTGGTCGCCTCGGTCGATATCGCCCGCGACCGCCGCACGGTGGGAACCTATGTCGACGACAACGCGGTGGAGATAAAGATCCGCCGCGAGCTCAAACGCGACAGCCAGATCGGCGACGGCGCCCACATCAGCGTGACCTCGATGAACGGCATCGTGCTGCTCACCGGCGAGGTGACGCAGCCCGAGGAGGCGCGGCGCGCGGTGGCAATCGCCCGCGGCTACACCGAGGCGCGCCAGGTCATCAACCAGCTCAGCGTCGCCGAGGTCTCCTCGTTCGGCAGCCGCACGCGCGACTCCTGGATCACGACCAAGGTCAAGACCGCGCTGCTGCGCTCGCCGGACGTCGAAGCCGGGCGCGTGAAGGTGGTCACCGAGCGCGCCACCGTGTACATGCTCGGCATGGTGACCCGCCAGGAGGCCGATGCCGCGGTGGAGGCGGCGCGCCAGCTTCGCGGGGTCGAGCGCATCGTCAAGGTGTTCGAGTACCTCTGATTCAACTCACAGCCGCGCGCGCGGCACAGCCATGCTGAGATACGAATCGAAGATCTACGAATCACTCGCCGAACTCGAGCCGGTGATTGCCGAGCTGGCGCGCCCGCTGGTGTTCACCAACGGCTGCTTCGACCTGCTGCACCCCGGCCACGTCGACTACCTCGAGCAGGCGGCCACCCTCGGCAACACGGTGGTGGTGGGCGTCAACAGCGATCGCTCGATCCGCAATCTCGGCAAGGGCGACGACCGCCCCTACAACAACCAGCAGGACCGCATGCTGGTGGTCGCGGGACTGGAAGCGGTCGACGTTGTGGTCGGCTTCGACGACGCCACGCCGATCGCCCTGATCGAGGCCGTACGCCCCGACGTCCTCGTCAAGGGCGGCGACTGGCCCGAGGACCGCATCGTCGGCGCCCAGTGGGTGCGCGAGCACGGCGGCGAGGTGCGATCGGTACCGATCCGGTACCAGCGTTCGACCACGCAACTCGCCGACCGCATCAAGGCCTTTCACAACCTGTTCTCCCTGCCCTGACATGGAGCGCGCGCCGAATCGGGCACAGCGTTTCAGCGTCCGGGCCGCGCTGGCCGGCGCCGTCGTTGCCGCGGCCTGCCTGCTGCACCTGGCGCTGGCCGACGGGGGCCGCGCGCCCGCCCAGGGGAACCCGGCGCAGCAGGCCGATGCGCCACCGGTCCCCGAAGACGCGCTCGAGCGGGTGCTGCGCTACCTGGACAGCGCGGTGTTCATTCAGCCCGGCACGGGCGTCGGCGACCTCGTGCTCGGCATGCCGCTGGCGCAGGTGGTCGAGCGCTGGGGCCGCCCCGCGGCGAGCGAACGCAGCGGCATCGTCAACCGGCGCACCACGCTGCTGTACCGGGCGGGGACCAGTGCCTGGATCGCCGTGTCGGGCGACGAGACGGTCGAGGAGATCGGTATCGAGGGGCGAACGACCCTGGCGACGCCGGAAGGTGTGCGCTACGGCATGCCGCGGCACCAGGTGAGCATGATCTACGGCGAGCCCGTGGAAACGGAGGCGGCCGGATACCTCTACCCCGAACGCGGAATCGGCTTCACGTTCCGCTCCGGCACGGTGTTCCAGGTGGAACTTTTCGCGCCGCGCAAACGCGAGGAAGGATAGCGGCCCTAAAGCGTGCGGCTCTCCGTCACGAATCGGTACTCGCCGGTCAGCTCGGCCATGAACGGCTCAAGCTCGGCCAGCGCGCGCTGGTAGACCTGGCGCTTGAACTCGACGATGCGATCGACGGGGTCCCAGTAGTCGACCCAGCGCCAGCTGTCGAACTCGGGCTTGGGAACCCGGTCGAGACAAACGTCGGAATCGGCGCCGAGCAGCTGGAACAGGAACCAGAGCTGCTTCTGACCGCGAAAATGGCCGCGCCGTGCGGACAGGTGAAAACGCGGCACGTCGTACTTGAGCCAGGACTGGGTGCGTGCCACAAGGCGCACATGCTCGCGGCCGAGCCCGACCTCCTCGTAGAGTTCGCGAAACGCGGCCTGCTCGGCCGTCTCGTCGCGCTCGACGCCGCCCTGGGGAAATTGCCAGCCGTCGCGGCTCGCGCGGCGGGCCCACAGCACCTTGCCCCGGTCGTTGCAGATGACGATGGCGACGTTCGGGCGATACCCTTCCGCGTCAAGCTTGCTCGAACCGGCAGAGGTCTGCATGGTGTTGAAAATGAAGTCCAAAGATCCGCGATTATTTTTCCACGATCGGGCCGATTTGGCAAACGGTCAGCGGCCGCCCGGCGGCGACTTCCCGTGCCCGGCCGCGTCCTCGCCGGCGGCGTAGTGGGCGGCGAACACGCGCTCGAGCTCGTCGATGATTTCCGCCGCCGCGCGGCCGCCGACGACGTGTTCGGACATCAGGCTCGATGCACGATGCAGCAGCGCCTCGGCATCGGCCACCGGCCACGACCGGGCCAGGCGGCGAATCGCGCCGGCCACGGATTCCCCGGCCGGCCGCGGCAGCGGCACGGTGGCCGGCCGACGCGGCGCCGAGGCGGCGGCGCGGCTGGCGAGAAACTCGACCAGGTCGAGCACGGTGCGCCGGTCGGCGCCGCCCAGGGCGCGGAACTTCTCCAGCAGCTCGCGCTCCCCGCCCGGGTCCATCAGCTCTTCGCGGCGGTGCGCGCCTCGCACTGGGCCTCGATGAAGGCCAGGAACTCCTCCATGGCCCGCATGCGGAACTTCTGCCGCTGGTAGACGATGGAGAACGGACGCCTGAGCGGCTTCTTCAGACTGATGGCCTTCAGCGTGCCGAGCTTGAGTTCCTTGTCCAGCGTCGCCACCGACAGGATCGACACGCCGAGCCCCACCGCCACCGCGTTCTTGATGGACTCGGGGCCGCCGAACTCGAGTATCGAATTCACCTGGCCCGGCTCGATCTTGTTGGCGGCCATGTAGTCCTCGATGACCTCGCGCGTGCCCGAGCCTTCCTCGCGGCTGATGAAGGGGTAGCGGAACACTTCGGCGATGTCGACCTTGTCCTTCTTCGCCAGCGGGTGGCCGGGCGCCGCCACCGCGACCAGCTCGTCCTCCCAGCACACCCGGGTGACCAGGTTGCGGTTGCTCACCGGCCCCTCGACGATGCCGATGTCGATCTCGTTGTTCTCCACCATGTGGATGATGCCCACCGTGTTGGCGATGTGCAGGCGCACCGCCACCTCCGGATACTTCGCCTGGTACTCGCCGAGCAGTACCGGCGCGACGTACTCGCCGATGGTGGTGCTGGCGCCCATGACCAGCGGTCCGAGCACGTCGCCGGTGAGCTTGCGCACCTCGTTGTCCATCTCGTTGTACAGCGAGATGATCTGCTCGGCATAGGTCTTGACCAGCTCGCCGGCGCTGGTGAGGCTGATCTTGTTGTGGGTGCGGTCGAACAGGCGCGTGTTGAAGTAGTCCTCGAGCTGGCGGATCTGGAACGTGACCGCCGGCTGCGTCATGTGCAGCGCCTCGGCCGCCTTGGTGAAGCTCAGCAATCGGGCTACGGTGGAGAATACCTGCAGTCGTCTGTCTGCCATGGCTTGGCTACCTGTGGGTTCCCGTCTTTATCGTCATCGTCGCAGCGCCGCTCTGCCCGGCGGCCGCGAAACGTTCATAAACGAATTTTATGACTGAATCCGGGCGTTGAAAAGCGCGGCCTCGCGTGCCCGGGGCGTCTCAAATGTCGGCGTGGGCCAGGACGAACGCGCGAAACGCCTGCGCGCACGGCGACAGTCGCTTGCCCGTGCGGTGAACGACGTACCACTTGCGCATGATCGGGAAGCCCTTCACGGGCAATTCCACGAGCCGCCCGGCGTCGATCTCGAGCCCGATGGTGTGGCGCGACACCACCGCCAGGCCGATGCCCGCCTCGACCGCCTGCTTGATCGCCTCGTTGCCGGTCAGCTCCATGGTACGCCCCGGGGCGACGTCGTGGTCGGCGAAGAAGCGCTCCATCGCCGCCCGCGTGCCCGACCCCGCCTCGCGCACCACGAAGCTGTGGCCGGCGAGATCGGCAACGGCCAGCCGCCGGCGCTTCGCGAGCGGATGATCCGGCGCGGCGATCGGAACGAGCGGGTTGGTCCTGAACGGCTCGGCGACGACGTCGAAGCCGTCCGGCGGCTTGCCCATGAGGACGATGTCCGGCTCGTTGTCCTCGAGTCGCTGGAGGATGTCGCGGCGGTTGGTCACGTCCAGCGTGATCTGTACCTCCGGATGGGCGCGGGTGAACCCGGCCAGCAGCCCGGTGGCGAAATAGTTGACCGTCGACACCACGCCGACGCGCAGGCGCCCGCCGTCGGCGCCCATCAGTTCCTCGAGCTCCGCGCGCGCCTCGCGCACGCAGTCGGCGATGCGCCGGCCGTGGGCCGCGAGCGCGCTGCCGGCATCGGTGAGGTAGACCTTCTTGCCGACCTGCTCGAACAGGGGCAGGCCGACCGACCCTTCGAGCTGCTTGATCTGCATCGACACCGCGGGCTGGGTCAGGTGCAGCTCCTCGGCGGCCCGGGTGAAGCTCAGGTGACGCGCTACCGCCTCGAATACTTGCAGCTGCCTGAAGGTGAAATGCATCGTGGATGTCCGCCGGCCTCGCCGGTTACCCGTCAAGTTGGTTCTTGAATATATACAAACTTATGTCTGAAATAAACAATACTAACTTTAACTTATGATAATCGGCGTCGTATAGTGACCCGCAATACACCGGCGCCGGCGGTGCATGGACAATCGACCGGCGCCCTCACGCGACTGCGCGCCGGTCCGGACCGGCGACCGGACGCCGGAAGATTCCTGTTGTCGTCTTTCCGAGGAACGCCCATGTCCGCCAAGCATCCCGTGGTCGCGGTGACCGGCTCGTCCGGCGCCGGCACCACCACCGTGAAGGTCGCCTTCGAACACATATTCCTGCGCGAGGGCGTGACGCCGTGCGTGATCGAGGGCGACAGCTTCCATCGCTACGACCGCGCGGAGATGCGCCGCCGGCTGGCCGAGGCGCGCGCCGCGGGCGGCTACCTCAGCCACTTCGGCGCCGAGGCCAACCACTTCGACCGCATCGAGGAGACCTTCAGGAACTACGGGGAGACCGGCAACGGCAGGCGCCGCCACTACCTGCACGACGAAGACGAGGCCGCCGTCTTCGGCCAGGAACCCGGAACGTTCACGCCGTGGGAGGAGATCCCGCCGAACACCGACATCCTGTTCTACGAGGGACTGCACGGCGCGGTGGTGGACGGCGACGTCAACGTGGCGCGCCATGTCGACCTGAAGATCGGCGTGGTGCCGATCGTGAACCTCGAGTGGATCCAGAAGATCCACCGCGACACCGCCACCCGCGGGTATTCCGCCGAGGCCGTCACCGAAACCATCCTCGGCCGCATGCCCGACTACATCAAGTACATCACGCCGCAGTTCTCGCGCACCGACATCAACTTCCAGCGCGTGCCCCAGGTCGACACCTCGAACCCGTTCATCGCCCGCGACATTCCCACCGCCGACGAGAGTTTCGTGGTGATCCGCTTCCGCGACCCCAGGGCATTCGACATCGACTTCCCCTACCTGCTCGCCATGCTGCACGACTCGTTCATCTCCAGGCGCAACACCATCGTGGTGCCGGGCGGCAAGATGGGCCTGGCCATGGAGATCATCATCGCGCCGATCCTCGACGAGATGGTCGAGAGGAGTCGACAGTTGAGAGAGGTGTGATCGCGAAGCAAAAAGGGGACGGAGGCTTTTTCTGAAAGAAAATGCCTCCGTCCCCTTTTTGCCCTACGTCCGCCCCGCCTCGAAGCGCGCCAGCGCGGAGCCGTCGTCGAGCACCCGGCGGGCGGCGTCGGCGGCGGCCGCCAGAGAGTCCTCGCGGCCGAGGTGGGTGAGGCAGATGGCGGCGCCGAACACGAGGCTGTCGCGGAAAACCCCCGCCTCGCCGGCCAGTGCGCGCGGCCCGAGGCGCGCGGATTCGGCTGCGACAGCGCCGGCGTTGATGCTGGCGAAGGGCTGGCCCTCGGGTTCACGCTGCTCGGCATCGGCAGGCAGCGGCGCGATGCGCAGAGACTGGTCGATGCCGAGTTCCCCGGGCTCAAGGCGCACCTCCTCGTCGTCGCCGCCGTTCATGAAGCGGTGATACTTGGACGGCTGGCTGAGCGAGGGAATCACGCCGCCCTCGACGCCGCGCACGATCATCGCCGAGGCGTACCCGGCCTGCCGCGCCAGCTTCAGGTAGCGCGGCGGGTAGGGCTTGTGCACGTAGCCGGTCATCAAGTGCGTGCGGCACGCGCGCATCGGCCTGAGCAGTACCTCGAGGGTGGTCACCACCGTGCGCTTGACCATCTGCTCGCGCAGGCCGACAAGGCCGTGCAGCGCAGGCGCGAAGCGTGACTGGTCGACGTAGCCCCAGCCGACGGCCGGGTCCTCGAGCCGGCGGGCCACCGCGTTCGGGGCGTCGTGCACGGCGACGCCGGCCGCCTCGAGGATCATGTGGTGGGTGACGCCGTACTTGGGACCCACCGATTCGGCGCCGGTGGTCACCGCGGGCACGCCCAACGCGGCCAGCACCGGGGCGAGAAAGCTCGATGCCGGGGTGCCGCGCACGAAGCCGTCGTAGGGATCGGCGATATCGACGAGATCGTCGACATCGACATCGGCGCCGCGCACACACGACAACAGGGCGTCGAGGACGCCGGCGTTCTCGTCGTCGGTCTCGCGCTTCATGCGCAGGGCGATCAGGTAGATGGCCGCCTGCACCGGGTCGGCACGGTGCTCGAGGATCTGCGTCATGCCGGCCCGGGCCTCCTCGCGCTCGAGGTCCTTGCTGAGCTCCGGTCCGGTGGCGACCCGCTGGATCAGCGAGCGCATCGATACCTCGTCGGCGGTGAAGGAATGCTCGGCCATGTTCGCGTTAGGTGCTCCGACAGGTTGCACGGGGTGGGCAAGTGTAGCGCAGCGGGCCCGGTGGGCTGCATATCCAATTGGGGATCGTGTCGGCACGGGACGGCGGTTCGATCCTCCCGTTCGGGGGGTGGCCGCCGGGCCCCCGCTGCCCGATACTGGGCGCGGCACCAATCGACCGCAGCGACGGGGGGCACGAGATGGCAGACAACGAAGACATGGACCTCGCGAGCGGAATCGCCGCGTTCGAGGCAAAGCACTTCAGCCAGGCGTTCAAGCTGCTGAGCCCGCTGGCCGATGCCGGCAATGCCGAGGCGCTTTACCGCCTCGCCATCATGTACCAGAACGGGCTCGGCGTGGTCCGCAATGAATTGAAGGCCTTCGGCTCGATGAAACGCGCCGCCGAAGCCGGCCACGCCCTCGCCCAGCACGGCCTCGGCTTCATGTACATGGACGGCGACTGCATCGACCGCGACGGCGCCCGGGCCGTGAAATGGTTCACCCGCGCCGCCGAGCAGGGCCTCGCCGGCTCGAAGGCAACGCTGGCGATGATGTACCAGGAAGGCACGCTGGTGGA
>CBFGVH010000047.1:0-25830 GCA_965652415.1 uncultured Gammaproteobacteria bacterium
GAGGACAGCCGCCGACGGAATCCACTGCAGGATGCAGCCACGGATGGAATCGTTCCCGGAGGAGAAGCTCCGGAGGAGAGATGGAGGTCTCGTGGTGAGGATGGAGGACAAGGACCGGTCCGACCGTCAGGGAAGTCGCGGCAGGCGCCGCTTCTGCTGGTAGCGTACCCCCCGGCAATGCCGGGGGGTGCCACTTCTTCTCTCGGTTCATTCCCACCCACAGGAACTGGTGTCCTTGTTTAATTCCCCCGTCGGCTTATTCATCCTTAAAGCTGCGGCGCGTTCAACGTAAATAATTACCTCGCCGAAGTAGCGACTCGAAGCTTGATGTCGACTGCATCTGCTGACGAGGTGGCACCTTCGCGTGTTGTCGGGGCAACTATTGACAGGGATCATGTCGACACGACATGTATCGGCAGCGATAACGTCGCATCCATGGACAGCCACCGATGTGACCGGCCCGGTGTTCGCGCATCCATGTGACGGTGTCTCCCTCGCCCGGAGTCGATCGTCGCGCGGCCGCACGTCGGGCAGTTGCGGGTACAATTCCTCCCGATCATGTTCGGGCGAAATCAAAGGGCGATATGAGTCAACACGCCGACGACGGTCACCACCACGACCACGACCATACCGAGCCGCCGTCGGACCCCACGTTGCGGGTCAGGGCGCTCGAGTCGCTGCTGGTCGACAAGGGTCTCGTCGACCCGGCCGCGCTGGACGTGTTCATCGACACCTACGAGCACAAGGTCGGTCCGCGCAACGGCGCGCGCGTGGTGGCGAAGGCGTGGGTCGATTCAGTCTTTCGCGACTGGCTGCTTGCCGACGCCTCAGCGGCCATCGCCTCGCTCGACTACATCGGCCGCCAGGGCGAACACATGACCGTGGTGGAGAACACCGACGGCGTTCACAATCTCGTGGTGTGCACGTTGTGCTCGTGCTATCCGTGGCCGGTGCTCGGGTTGCCTCCGGTGTGGTACAAGTCGGCGCCTTACCGGGCCCGCGCGGTGGTCGATCCGCGCGGCGTGCTGGCCGAGTTCGGCACCGTGCTACCGGACGACGTCGAGGTCAGGGTGTGGGACTCCACGGCTGAAATGCGCTACCTCGTGCTGCCGCAGAGGCCCGCCGGAACCGGAGGCATGGCCGAGGACCAACTCGCGGAACTGGTGACCCGCAATGCCATGATCGGGGTCGAATTGGTGCGTGCTCCGGGCAACGCAAAATGAACGGCGCCCACGATCTCGGCGGCATGCACGGCCTCGGGCCCATTCTCCCCGAGAACGAGGCCGACGAGCCGGTATTCCACCACGAGTGGGAGCGGCGCGCCTTCGCGCTGACCCTGGCCGCGGGCTTCCTCGGCCAGTGGAACCTCGACGAGTCCCGCCACGCCCGCGAGCGCCAGCACCCGGTCGATTATCTTCGCAACAGCTACTACGAGAACTGGCTGGCGGGCCTGTCCACCCTGCTGGTGGAGAAGGGTCTCGTGAGCCCCGAGGAACTCGCCGACGGTGTCGCACGGCAGGGCGCGAGCGCGGGTCTCGCCGCCCGGGTCGTCGGGGCGGAGCAGGTCGCCGACCGCCTCGCCACCGGCGGCCCCGTGGACATGCCGGCCACGGACGAGCCGGCCTTCGCGCCCGGCGACGCCGTGCGCGTGTTCAACCACCATCCCATCGGCCATACCCGCGCGCCCCGTTACGTGCGCGGCCGGCGCGGCGTCGTGTCGGCGCACCACGGCTGTCACGTGTTCGCCGATGCCAACAGCCGCGGCGAGCGGCGCGGCGAGCACCTGTACTCGGTGCGATTCACCGCCCGCGAGTTGTGGGGCGACGGCGCGCGAGGCCGCGACGCGGTGTACGTCGACCTGTGGCAGCCGCACCTGGAGCCGGCATCGTGAAGGCGGACCTGTCGAGCCTGCCGCCGCTGCCGGCCGACGACGACGGGCCGGTATTCGCCGAGCCGTGGCAGGCGCAGGCGTTCGCCCTCGCGCTGTCGCTGCACGAGTCCGGGGTGTTCACCTGGGGCGAGTGGGCCGAGTCGTTGTCCCGCGAAATCGCCGGCGCGCGCGAGCGCGGCGAGGACGACACCGGCGCCGGGTACTACCTTCACTGGTTGAACGCGCTGGAACAGCTGTGCGTCGAGAAGACCGGGCTCACGCCCGCCGAACTGGCCTCGCGCAAGGCGCGCTGGCGCCGGGCCTATCTGAACACGCCGCACGGCGAGCCGGTGGAGTTGTCCGCCGGCGACTGACGCCGCGAGGTTGCGACCTCGCGGGCAATGGCGGAGAATCCCGCCGCCCCCAAGTCGAACCCGTTGCGGAGTAACTTCACGTGAGTATCAATACCATAGGCGTGGTCGGCGCCGGCACCATGGGCAGCGGCATCGCCCAGGCGGCCGCGGTAAGCGGCTGCGCCGTCGTCCTTCAGGACGTCTCGGAAGAACAGATCGCGCGCGCAAAAAAAGGCATCGAGCGGTCCCTGTCGCGCCTGGTGGACAAGGGCGCCGTCGACCGCAACGTGATGGACAATGCAATGGCGGCGATAACCACCACCACCGCCGTCGAGGACCTCGCCGGCGCCGACATGGTCATCGAGGCGGCGGTGGAGAACATGGATCTGAAGCTCGAGCTGTTCGCGAAGCTGGACAGGCTCATGAAGGCCGGCGCGGTGCTGGCCTCGAACACCTCGTCGCTGTCGTTGACCCGCCTCGCCGCCGCCACCGGCAGGCCCGACAAGGTCGTCGGCATGCACTTCTTCAACCCCGTGCCGCTCATGAAGCTGGTCGAGGTGATCCGCGCCCTGCAGACCTCGGACGAGACCCATGCCCTCGCCGACGAGTTCGCGCGCCGCCTCGGCAAGGTGCCGGTGAGCGTCAAGGACAGCCCCGGCTTCGTCGTCAACCGGATGCTGGTGCCGATGATCAACGAGGCGGTGTTCCTGCTGTACGAGGGTGTGGCCAGCGCGGAGGAGATCGACGAGGCGATGAAGCTCGGCGCCAACCATCCCATCGGCCCGCTGGCGCTGGCCGACATGATCGGCGTCGACGTGTGCTACTTCGTCATGCAGATCCTGCTCGAGGAATTCGGCGACAGCAAGTACCGGCCCTGCCCGCTGCTCAAGCAGATGGTCGGCGCAGGTCGCCTGGGCCGCAAGAGCGGGCGCGGCTTCTTCGACTACTCGGCCTAGCCCGGCCGCACGGACCGGGGGCAGGATGAGCTACGGCGGCAAGGTGCTGGTCGACTGCCTGGCGGCGCAGGGCGTCGAGCGCGTTTTCTGCGTGCCGGGCGAAAGTTATCTCGCGGTGCTCAACGCACTGCACGACGCCGCCATCGACATCGTGGTGTGCCGCCACGAAGGCGGCGCGGCCATGATGGCCGAGGCCGACGGCAAGATGACGTCCCGCCCCGGCATCTGCCTGGTCACTCGCGGGCCCGGCGCCACCAACGCCGCCTCCGGCGTGCACGTGGCACAGCAGGACTCCACGCCGATGATCCTGTTCGTGGGCCAGGTCGGTCGCGGCATGGTCGGGCGCGACGCCTTCCAGGAGGTGGACTATCGACGCTTCTACGGCACCATGGCGAAGTGGGTGGACGAGATCATCGACCCTGCGCGCATTCCCGAGGTCGTCAGCCACGCCTTCCACGTCGCAATGGGCGGCCGACCGGGGCCGGTGGTCATCGCACTGCCAGAGGACATGCTGCGGCAGGCGTGCGACGCGGTGCCGGGCGGCCGGGTCGAGGTGGCCGAGCCGGCTCCCGCCCCCGCCGATCTCGCTCGTCTCGAGGCGCTCCTGGAAGCGGCGAAGCGACCGTTCGCGGTGGTCGGCGGCTCACGCTGGAACGAGCAGGCCATGGCCGACCTCGCCGCGTTCGCCGAGTCGTGGGATCTTCCCGTGGGATGCTCGTTCCGGCGCCAGTCGTTGTTCGATCACCTGCATGCGAACTACGCCGGCGACGTGGGTCTGGCCATCAACCCGAAGTTGCTCGCTCGGCTGCGGGAGTCGGACCTGCTGCTCCTCGTCGGTGCCCGCTTCTCGGAGAACCCGTCCCAGGGGTTCTCCGTGCTGGGCATTCCCGAGCCGGGCAAGACGCTGGTGCACGTGCATCCCGGCGCCGAGGAACTCGGCCGCATCTACCGCCCGACGCTGGCCGTCAACGCGACGCCGGGCACGTTCCTCGCCGCTGCGCCGCGCGGCCCGGGTGGCGGCGAGCGGGCCGCTGCCGCCCACGCCGACTACCTGGCATGGTCGGAGGAGCCGCCGGCCAATCCCGGCAAGGTGCAGATGGGCGCGGTGATGCGCCACCTTCGCGAGGTCCTGCCCGCCGACGCCATCGTCGCCAACGGTGCCGGCAACTACGCCGCGTGGGCCCACCGCTTCCACCGCTTCCGGCAGTTCGGCACCCAGCTCGCGCCGGCCTCCGGCTCGATGGGCTACGGCCTGCCCGCGGCCGTGGCGGCGGCGCTGCGCTACCCCGACCGCACCGTGGTGTGCTTCGCGGGCGACGGCTGCTTCCAGATGACCGGCCAGGAGTTCGCCACCGCCGTGCAGCACCGGGCGGCGATGGTGGTGCTGGTCGTCGACAACGGCATGTACGGCACCATCCGAATGCACCAGGAACGCGAGTACCCGGGCCGCGTGGTCGCCACCTCGCTGTCGAACCCCAACTTCGCGGTACTGGCTCGGGCGTACGGCGGTCACGGCGAAACCGTCGCCGACAGCGGCGAGTTTCCCGCCGCATTCCAGCGCGCCCGGGACTCCGGGCTTCCGGCCCTCATTCATCTGAAGATCGACCCCGAAGCGATCTCTCCCGGGCGCACGCTGGGCCAGATCCGCGAGCGGTGACGCGGCGCCTGTACAGGCTGCTGCTCCTCGCCGCCGGATGGTTCTCGCTGGCGCTCGGCGTCATCGGCATCGTGGTGCCGCTGATGCCTACCACCGTGTTCGTGCTGGCGGCCGCGTTCTGCTTCGCCCGCTCCTCGGAGCGCTTCCACCTGTGGCTGATGCAGCACCGGCTGTTCGGACCCATGGTGCGCAACTACCAGTCGGGGCAGGGCCTGCCGCGGAGGGTGCGGCGGCGGGCGGTGATGGTCATGTGGGCCACCATGGCGCTGTCGGTGTGGATCGTCGGGACGTGGTGGAGCGCGGCGCTGCTGGTGCCGATCGGGTTGGCCGTGACGGTGTACCTGTACCGCCTGCCGTCCTACGACTGATGCGGCTGCCCGCGCTACCGGCGCAGGATCTTTACTTGGGGTCGCGATTCTGTCACAAATAACCGCCTACTCGACTGTGTACCGGGAGGCGCCCGTCTCCCTGACTCGAACGGAGCCTTCCTGTTGAAACTCGCTAGATACGGCGCCCCGGGCCAGGAGCGCCCGGCACTCATCG
Source organism: uncultured Gammaproteobacteria bacterium (assembly GCA_965652415.1). GTDB lineage: Bacteria > Pseudomonadota > Gammaproteobacteria > Arenicellales > CAJQKF01 > BQJD01. Next base: position 5,380 of record CBFGVH010000047.1, read on the forward strand.
ACGACGAGGGACAGCTGCGCGACCTCGCCAAGGTGGTCCAGGACATCCACCCGCGCATGCTCGACGACGAGAGCATCAACTACATTCGCGGTCTGGATCCCGGGTCGCTGCCCCTGGTGGAGGGCGAGCCGCGCCTCGGGCCGTGCGTTTGCGGCGTCGGCAAGTTCATCGGGGTCGGCCTGAACTACGCCGACCATGCGGCAGAGTCGGGCCAGGAAGTGCCGTCCGAGCCGATCCTGTTCTCCAAGGCCATCTCCAGCATCTCGGGGCCCGACGATCCCATCGAGCTTCCGCGCGGCTCGGTGAAGACCGACTGGGAGGTCGAACTCGGCGTGGTCATGGCCTACAGTGCGAAGAACATCAGCCAGGCCGATGCGCTGAAATATGTCGCCGGCTACTGCACCATCAACGACGTCAGCGAGCGGGCGTGGCAGGTCGAGGGCACCGGACAGTGGCTGAAGGGCAAGTCCCACGACACCTTCGGCCCTATCGGACCGTGGCTGGTGACCCGCGACGAGGTGGGCGACCCGCAGAACCTGGCGATGTGGCTCGAGGTCAACGGCCAGCGCCGCCAGGACGGCAACACGTCGACCATGGTATTCGGCGTCGCCGAGCTCGTCTCCTACATCAGCCGCTTCATGACCCTCAAGGCCGGCGACGTCATCGCCACCGGCACCCCGCCCGGGGTGGGCATGGGGATGAAGCCGCCCACCTATCTCAAGGTGGGCGACCGCGTGACCCTCGAAGTCGTCGGCCTCGGCGTGCAGTCCCACCTCGTCACCGCGTCGGCTTGACGCGGGTTCGTCGACCTATGCCGGCGGCGGCATGGTCTCGAAGTTGGGAATGTCCTCGGGGGTGTGGTCCCAGCGGGACCGGCTGCGTGTGTACACGACGGCGCCGGGTTCAAACCAGTCGCTCTGCTCGGCGCTGCCCACGGCGATGCCGATCATCCCCGGGCGCCCGGAATTGCGGCTGAACACGCGGCTGCCGCACTTGGGGCAGAAATAGCGCGTGTTGATGTTGCCGCTGTCGGCGGTGGCGCCGTAGCCGGTCGCCTCACCCTGGATCACCACGTCGTCCTCCTTGAAGAAGGCCAGTGACATGTGGCCGGCGCCGGAAGAGCGCTGGCAGTCCCGGCAGTGGCAGTGCGCCATGCGCACCGGCGGGGCGTTGATGGTGAACGTGACCCGGCCGCACAGGCAGCCGCCGGTGGCAAAGGGTTTGTCGGTCATCGTGTCCTCCGGTCAGAGTCGGTTTCGAATTGGCGAGGGGCCGATTATGGGGTGTTGGCGCGGCGAAGGAAAACGGCGGGTTGGACGCGGGGTCCGCTGCCCGACTGCTCAGCCCGCCAGGTAGGTGAGCGCCCACAGCACCACCATCCCGCAGACCAGCATCCACACCATGTTGCGCGTCCAGATGCCGATCGCGACGGCGGCCAGCGCCGCGAAGAGGCGCAGGTTATCGGGGCCGAGGTCGATTGTCCCTGCGGGACTGAGCACCGCCGGCACGGCGAGCGCGGCGAAGGCGGCGGGCGGGATGTAACGCAGGACGTCCTCGAGAAGCGGCGATATGCGGCCGCGGCCGAGAAAGAACAGGAACGAGATCCGGATGGCGAACGTGACCAGGCCGCCGAGCAACACCAGCAGGTAGATCGTGTACTCGTTCACCGCGCGCGCCCGAGCCGCCCGGCGATGACGCCCGCCGCGATGCCCGAGACGGCGCCGGTGACGATGGCGAGCTTGAACGGCATCCCCTTGGCGACTGTCGCCACGACGCCGCCGGTCACCGCCGCCACCAGCATCGGCCGGTCGCGGACGCTGGAGACGAGCATGGAGAGAAACACCAGCGGCATGGTGAAGTCGAGCGACCACGTTTCGGGCACGCGGCCGCCGAGGAAGGCGCCGGCGGCGGTCGCTGACTGCCACACCGCCCACAAGGTGCAGCCGATGCCGAGATAGAACGGCAGCTTGTCGCCCGGCTCCATGGCACCGTAGCGGACGATGGACATGGCGTAGTTCTGGTCCACCAGGAAATAGCCGGCGGCGAGCTTGTGCCCCGCGCCGAGGTGCGCGAAGTGCGGCGCCAGCGAGGCGCTGTACATGGCGAAGCGCAGGTTGATCACGGCGATGGTCACCAGTACCACCACGGGCGCGGCCTCGGCAGCCATGAGCGAGATGGCGGCGAGCTGCGAAGCGCCAGCGAAGATCAGCATCGACATCGCCACCCCGGCGTACGGCGACAGTCCCGACTCGACCGCGGCGATGCCGGCGATCAGGCCGAACGGCGCCACGCCCGGCAAGAGCGGCAGCGAGACGCGCACGCCGTCGAGAAACGGTCTTGCGGGCGGGGGCATGGCAGTGGGAGGTCCGGTTCGTGTCGATGGCGGCGCCGGCGCGCATTCTACCGCCATCGGTGCGGGGCGTCAGGACTCGGCGTAGTCGAGCGGCAGTTCGGTCGTGTACTTGATGCGTTCCATGGCGAAGCTGGAGCTGACGTCCTGGATGTCGACTTTCTGGATAAGCCGCCGGTAGAAGGCGTCGTAGGAAGCGATGTCCGGCACCACCACCCTCATCAGGTAGTCTATCTCGCCGCTCATCCGGTACAACTCCATCACCTCCGGAAAGTCCACGACCGCGGTGGCGAACGATTCCAGCCACGCGGCGTTGTGCTGGTTGGTCCGGATGGCGACAAACACGTCCACGCCGAGATTGAGGCGGTCGCGGTCGAGCAGCGTCACGCGCCTGTCGATCACGCCGCGCTTCTCGAGGTTCTGGATGCGCCGCCAGCACGGCGTGGTGGTCAGGCCGACACGCTCGGCGATCTGCGACACGGAGAGGCCGGAATCGTGCTGGAGGAGCGCGAGGATCTTCTTGTCGATGCGATCCATGATGATGAGTTTCCCAAATCAGAAATATAGATAGAAAAATATTCTATGGAAATGCTGACAATGAAGTATACAAGAACCATTTTCCAGTCCCGATGCGCTAGCATGTTCCGCGAATCATGATCCCGGCGACAGCCCGGGAGGGAGAATTTGGCCATGCCCTTCGCCGACCGCCCGCTGAGCCCGGAGTACCTGCGCGCACAGACCATCGGTGCGGACTTCGAGTACACGACGCCGTTCGGCCGGCGCCGGCTGCTCTACGCGGATTACACCGCCTCCGGCCGGGCGCTCGGCTTCGTCGAAGAGCGCATGACGCGGCTGCTGGCCCTGTACGCCAATACCCACACCGGTGACGACACCACCGGGCGCAGCATGACGGCCCTGCTGCACGAGGCCGAGCGCCGCATCAAGTCGCATGTGAGCGCCGGCCCGGGCGGACGCGTCATCGGCATCGGCACCGGTGCCACCGGGGCGATCCAGCGGATGCAGCAGATCGTCGGCGTGGCGCTTTCCCCGGCCACGCGCGCGCGTCTCGACGAGCTGCTCGGGAGATGCGCGGGCCCCCGACTCGCCGACGAGTTCCGAAATTTCTGCCGCAGCCGCCAGCCGGTGGTCTTCGTCGGACCCTACGAGCATCACTCCAACGAGGTATCGTGGCGCGAGTCGCTGGCGACGGTGGTCGAGGTCCGGCTGGATGCCGCGGGCGGCATCGACCTTGGTCATCTCGAGGAGCTGCTGACGAGCCCCGAGTTCCGCGGCCGGCCGCGGATCGGCTCCTTCTCCGCGGCCTCGAACGTCACCGGCCTCGTGACCGACGTCGGCGCTGTCGCCGCCCTGCTGCACCGCCATGACGCGCTTGCCTTTTTCGACTATGCCGCCTCGGCCCCGTACGTGCCGATCGACATGAACCCCGCGGCGGGCGGCAATGGCGACGACCGCTCCATCGATGCCGTGTTCATCTCGCCGCACAAGTTCCTCGGCGGACCGGGCGCCAGCGGCGTCCTCGTGTTCAACGAGCACTGCTATCCCGGGCGCTTGCCGCCTACCCTGGCGGGCGGCGGCACGGTGGAGTTCGTCGGTCCGCGCGACCACGACTTCATCGACGACATCGAGGCCCGGGAGCAGGCCGGCACGCCGGGCGTGTTGCAGATCATCCGCGCGGCGCTGGCGTTCGAGATCAAGGACGCGGTGGGCGAAGACGTCATCGCGGCCCGCGAGCGACGCCTTCTCGAGCACGCCTTCCGGCGCCTGGCGGCCGAGCCGGCCATCGAGATTCTCGGCAATCCGGGTCCCGAAAGGCGCGTCGGCATCGTCTCCTTCAACGTGCGCGACGGCGACGGCTACCTGCACCCGCGCTTCGTCACCACCCTGCTCGACGACCTGTTCGGCATCCAGAGCCGGGCGGGCTGCTCCTGTGCCGGGCCGTACGGCCACGTCCTTCTCGGCATCGATACGCAAACCGCGGGCCGCTACAGGCACCTGATTCTCGACGGCATGGAGGGCATCAAGCCCGGCTGGTGCCGGGTGGGGTTTCATTACACGTTCGACGACGCCGAGGCCGATCACCTCGTCGACTGCCTAGTGTTCGTCGGGCGTCATGGCCGGCGCTTCCTGCCTTTGTACCGGTTCGATCCGGCGGGCGGCGGCTGGAAGCACCGCGACAGCGGCGGCCAGGCGCCGATCGGCTTCGACGACATTCTGCGCGGCGACCTGCCGGAGAACGTCGGCGCCGTGGAGCCTTCGCGGCGCTCCCGCGACTACGCGCAGTACCTGTCTGAAGCGCGTGACTGGCTCGAGCGGCTGCCGGAACCGGGTTCAGGAGACGAGGTCAGGCTGCCGGGGGAGGCGGGCGAGTTGCAGTACTTCACCCTCCTGGCGCAGAACCTGTCGGGTATCGAGGCCTGCCGGGGAGGGAATTGGACGGAGAAATTTCCTGGAGGAGACCGCCTCCGCCCGCTTTTTTCCCCGCTTGAGGCCCCGGGGTCTCAGTTATAGGCGAGAAAGGCGACGCGAGGCGAAACGTCCGCGGAGTCGTTCATGTCGCTGGGCAGCAGTTCCGGGGTATCCTTGCCACCGCTCTTGCGGGTGCTCCTGCCCGGAGGTTGGTCGTCATCATCCCTGGTGGAGGACTTGCGAGTGGCGCGCTTCGCGCCGTCCTTCTTGCTCATGGGAAAACCTTTTGGGTTTCAATGAAGTAATAATGAATATTAATCGAATAAGTGAGCTATATCCAATATATGCTTTCGAAATTGAGACATATTCAGCGAATAAATATAGAAAATGCGGCATTGAAAGGCCGCCATATCGGTTTCGACGCGATGCAATGTCCGCGGGCGGTCGTGTCGTAAACGACTGAGTTCACTCGGCTCGCTGCCCATGTCCACGCTCCTGCAACCGCTCACCGGGTTCGTCCTGTTGCTGCTCGCGGCGTGGGCGATGGGGTCGCGGCGCGTCGACATTTCCTGGCGCACGGTCGGCGGCGGGGTGGTCCTGCAGTGGGCCCTGGCGTGGATACTGCTCGGGATTCCCGCGATTCGCGACGGGTTCCTCTGGCTCAATGAGGCCATCGTCGCCCTGCAAGGTGCCACCGACGACGGCACCGCGTTCGTCTTCGGCTATCTCGGCGGCGGTCCGCTGCCGTTCGAGGAATCGCAGCCCGGCGCCTCGTTCATCCTCGCCTTCCGGGCCCTGCCGCTGGTGCTGGTGATCAGCGCGCTGTCGGCGCTGCTGTACTACTGGCGGGTGATGCCGGCCGTGGTGGGCCTGTTCTCGCGACTGCTGCGGCGGTCCATGGGCGTAGGCGGCGCAACCGGGGTGGGTGCCGCCGCCAACATCTTCGTCGGCATGGTCGAGGCGCCGCTCATGATCCGGCCGTATCTCGACCGCGTCGACCGCGGCGAGCTGTTCGCCATCATGAGCTGCGGCATGGCCACCATCGCCGGTACCATGATGGTGCTGTACGCCACCATACTCGGCCCGGTGATCGGACCGGCCATGGGGCACATCCTGACCGCCTCGATCATCAGCGCGCCGGCGGCGCTGACCGTCGCCGCGCTGATGGTGCCGGCGCGGCGCGTCGACGAGCGCGACTTCACCCTCGCCCCCGACGAGTCGTTCGGCGCCATGGACGCGATCACCCGCGGCACGTTCGACGGCCTGAAGCTTTACCTCAATATCGTGGCCATGCTGCTGGTGCTGGTCGCCCTCGTGGGACTTGTCAACCGGATCCTCGCCCTCGTGCCGATCGACGGCGAGGCGGTGACGCTGCAGCAGCTCGTCGGCTACCTGTTCGCGCCGCTGGTGTGGTGCGCGGGAATCCCGTGGGACGAGGTGCTCACCGCCGGCAGCCTCATGGGCACCAAGACCGTGCTCAACGAGTTCATCGCCTACCTCGATCTCGCCGCCATGGGCGACGCGGAACTGTCCGAACGCAGCCGGCTGATCATGGTCTACGCGCTGTGTGGGTTCGCCAACTTCGGCAGCCTCGGCATCATGATCGGCGGATTGACAACGATCGCGCCCGACCGTCGTAACGAGATCATCGCCCTGGGTTTTCGCGCCGTGATCGCCGGCACCCTCGCCACCACCATGACCGGCTCGGTGGTGGCGGTGCTGGGGTGACGGGGCCAACTACACATCGTGCTTCGACCGGGTCGCCTGCAGGCAGGCTCCTACAGCGGCTTCGCTCGCAAGCCTCGGCACTGTAGGAGCCTGCCTGCGGGAGATCGGCGAGGTGCGGTGCGGACCCGCGCCTGCGCCGAAGCGCACGCCGCGGAATCTACGTGACAGTCGCCGCCGGCACGCTCCCGGCGGCCGGCTCGACGGCGCCTTCGCCTTCGCGCTGCTGCTGCATGCGCCACAACTTCGCGTACTCGCCGTCCCTGGCCAGCAATTCCTCGTGGGTGCCCCGCTCGACGATGCGGCCGTTCTCGAGCACCACGATGAGGTCGGCATCGACCACCGTGGACAGGCGGTGGGCGATCACCAGCGTGGTCCGGTCGGCGGCAATGCGCTCCAGTGCCCGCTGGATGCTGCGCTCCGAGCGTGAATCGAGTGACGACGTCGCCTCGTCGAGAATAAGTATCGGCGGATTCTTGAGGATGGTGCGGGCGATGGCCACGCGCTGCTTCTCGCCGCCGGAAAGCTTCAGCCCGCGCTCGCCGACCATCGTGTCCAGGCCCCTCGGAAGGTTGGCGACGAACGACTCGAGGTTGGCCAGCCGCACCGCCTCGCGCACTTCCTCGTCGGCAGCGTCGGGTCGGCCGTAGCGGACGTTGGCGTCGAGGGTGTCGTTGAACAACACCGTGTCCTGGGGAACGATGCCGATCGCCGCGCGCAGGCTGGCTGCGGTGACCTCGCGGATGTCGGTGCCGCCGATGGTGATGCGCCCGCCGCCGACGTCGTAGAAGCGGAACAAGAGGCGCGCCAGGGTCGACTTGCCCGACCCGCTCGGCCCGACGACGGCCACCTTGCGCCCGGCGGGAACGGTGAAGTCCACGCCCTCGAGGATGCGCCGGTCGGGGTTGTAGCTGAAGCTCACGTCCTCGAAGCGGATCGTGGTGTCGGAAGGGTCGAGGGCCCCCGCGCCGGGCGCGTCGCGAATCTCCCGCCGAACGTCGAGCAGCGAGAACATCTTGTCCATATCGGTCAGGCAGTGCTTGATCTCGCGAAACACCGAGCCGAGGAAGTTCAGCGGCAGGTAGAGCTGGATCATGAAGGCGTTGACCATCACGAAGTCGCCGAGGGTCATCGCCCCGGAGGCGACTTCACGCGCCGCCATGATCAGCAGGATGGTCAGTCCGGCGCCGATGATGAAGCCCTGGCCGGTGTTGAGCAGCGCCAGCGACACCTGGCTCTTCACCGAAGCGTGCTCCCAGCGCTTCAGGTTCCGGTCGTACTTTTCCGCCTCGAGCGACTCGTTGCCGAAGTACTTCACGGTCTCGTAGTTGATCAGCGAGTCGATCGCGGTGGTGTTGGCCACCGAGTCCGCCAGGTTCATCTCGACGCGGAACTTCAGCCGCCACTCGGTGACCTTCCAGGTGTAGACAAAGTAGATGACGACGGTGACCAGGGTCACCACGCTGAACCAGATGTCGAAGCGCGCGAACAATATCGCGCAGACCACCAGGATCTCGAATATCGTCGGGAAGATGCTGAACACGAGATAGTTCAGCAGCTGGGTGATGCTGCGGCTGCCGCGCTCCATGTCGCGCGACACGCCGCCGGTCTGCCGGTCGAGATGGAACCTGAGCGACAGCGCGTGCAGGTGCTCGAATACCCTCAGGCCGATCTCGCGCGTCGACTGCTGCGCGGCCCGCGCGAACACCGCGTTGCGCAATTCCTGGAACACGATGGTCAACAGTCGCAGCACGCCGTAGCCGACCAGCAGGGCGAGGGGAACCACCACGAGCCCCGCCTCGAGCGTGGTGACGTCGAGGGCGTCGACGATCGACTTCAGTGCCAGCGGCACGCCGATGTTGGCGAACTTGGCCGCCACCAGGAATACCAGCGCCACCCCTATCCGCCATTTGTGCCGAGCCAGGAACGGCACCAGCATCTTCAGCGTGGCGAGATCGTCTCGCGTCTCGGCCGGCATTTCGGTGCGGGGTGTTCTCAAGGGGATGATCCAGGGTTGTCGTTGCGGGCACGGCGCATGATCCGAAGCGCCCGCACGTCCTTTTGTCTGAACGGACCCGTGAAATGGGGGCGGATCCGGCGGCAAGCAATCGCGGCGCGGGTGGCGGCTCGCGCGGCGGCGGCACATTGACTAGAATGAGCGCTCCCGTGACATGGAGAATTCACGTCGTGAGCCGAATCGTACGCCCCGGAAGGGCAATCTGGATGCTGGCGCTTTGCCTCCCCTCGGTCGCCGCGGCGCTCACGCCGCTGCCTGGCGGCGATTTCGAAAGCGGTTCCCTCTCCGGCTGGACCGCCGGCGGCGAAGCGGTCGGGTTCGCGGCGCTGGCCGCCGAGGGCAATTGCTTCTCCGGCAACGATACGTCCGGCATCGAGCTTGCCGGCAACTACGCGGCGATGGTTCGCGCCGGCCGCGAATCGGGTCCGGAATCGACCGGACTTCTCACCTCGGCCCCGTTCGAGGCTGGTATCGGCATCGCGTTCGCGGCCCTCACCGAGACCTTCGCCGGCGCCGACCTGCCCGCCATGCCGGTCGATTTCAGGGTGCGGATACTGGGCGACGACGGCGCGCTGCTCAGGGAGGTCGCGCTTGCCACCAGCGTCGTGCCACTCGTGGACGACTGTTACATGCACCCGGTCGGCGGCGCCTTCAGTACCCACTACGTCGATACCCGCCCGTTCACGGGACGGCAGGTCCGGGTGCAGTTCGCGCAGTCGTCCCGGGTGCGCGAGGCCGGTCTTTTCACCCTCGTCGACAACGTCGTGCGGCTCGACGCCGGCGACGCCCAGGTGCTGCCCGACCGGCCGCGCGCCGTGGCGGGCTTTTCCCGTTCAGCGGGCGGCCGCCTGCGCCTCGACGGCTCCCTGTCGAGCGACGCGACCTCGCTGCCCCTCGTTCACCGCTGGGTTCTCGACGGCGAGGCCGCGCCGCGCGACGGCGAGTTTCCATGCATCGACGACCTCGAACCCGGACGTTACCGCGCCACCCTTGTAGTGGACAACGGTGTTCACATCGACGCCGATGCGCTGCACTTCACCATCGCGCCGCCGCCGCTTGCGGCAGTCGAGAACGGCCCCGTGCCGAGCGACGCCGAACCGCTGCACCTGGCCGCCGACGTCCCCCTGTCCATGGACTGCAGCGATGCCGCCGACCCGGCGCCGGAACCCGATGGCGAGGGTGATGGGGACGGAGCCACCGATGAACAAAGCGAACCCGACGGTGAAAGTTCCGGGTCCACCTAGTCGAACCGATGCTTCATCGCCAACGGCGGCTTCGCGCAGCGTACCCCCGATTCGGTCATTCGAGGTACTTCCTGCGGATGAGATGATCGAGCGAGATCTTTCCCGGGCCGTGGAGCAGGGGAAAGAGCAGCATGATGCCCCACATCAGGTGCTGCAGTTGTCCGGCAGCGTTCATCGTGGGATAGGACACGACGGCGGCGATATTGAAGACGAAGAGCACCGCCGCGGAAACCCTTCCCGCGAGACCGATCGCCAGCAACACCGGAAACACGAGCTCCACCCCCGTCGCCAGGTACGCGGCGACGTCGTAGGGGAGTATGGGCACGGCGTACTCGTACTGGAACAGCATGAGCGTCGTGTCCATGGACTGGAACTTGTTGACTCCGGATTTGAAGAAGACGTTCGCCACCCACAGGCGCAGGGCCAGGTCGGCGACGGGAGAAGCGGACTCCAGGTACCGGATTGCGGCGCGGATCATTGACGGTTTTCCTTGGTTGTTCGCCTCGGCGGTCCAGGGCGCCGCCCGGCGCGGAATCCCGAAGCGGGAGAAGCGCGGGCCGGGGGTCGACCCGGACCGCACGCGGTCCGCTGAACTTACGGCACTTCGCCGTGCGTCAGGCCTTCGGCTCGAGGCTGCCGCCGACCAGCTTCTCGCACAGACCGCTGGGTACCAGGACCCACGCGTCGCCCTGGCCGTCTTCAGTCGAGGTGCCGGCGCAGGAACTCGTATTGGTCTGGCAGTCGTTCTTGCCCGCCTTCGCCACGCCGTAGCACTTCTCGCCTTCGGCGGCGCTGGCGGTCAGGGGAGTGGCAGCCACCCCCAGGGCGATGAGTCCGCTGATCGCCGTCGACGCGGCAAGTCTCGTGGTCTTCATGGATGAAACCTCGCAAGTGATGATGGGCTTTGCGTGCGATGCCCGTTTGCATGGCACGACGCGGACACCGATTGGTGTCGTCCGGTCAGACCGCGCTTCGCTGGAAAAGTTTCTTCAACGCACGCAACGGTGCGCTCATCGCCCTGATGCGCTGCGAGGGGTCGCGATCGTGCCGGGGTCAGCGCGACATTCGAACACCCGGAACAACGCGGCCGCGACGTCGTGTGCGCGCGGTGCCGCCGGCGTTTGGACCCCATCGAGCCTGGTCGGATCAGCGGCGCGCCAGGTAGCCGAGCTGCTTCTCGCCGAAGGGTGTCGGCTGGATATCGAACAGCCTGAACGCGGCACTGCCGTCGGCGACGTTGCCCTGCATCAGCATGGTCACCTGGTCGGCGGTCAGCGGAAACCATTCGAAGCCCTGCATCGCGCCGGCCACGAGCTTGACGCCCCAGGCCGGTGCCGGCAGTACCAACTTTCCGCCCTTGCCCGAGGCGCGCGCGATGGTGCGGATGATCTCCTTCCAGCTCAGCGTGCGCGGACCTCCGAGCTCGAACGTGCGGCCGATGGCGTCGTCGTTGTCGAGACAGGCGGCGATGGCGGCCGCGACGTCGCCGACGTATACCGGCGACATCGGCTGCTCGCCGGCGCCGAGCACGTCGAGGCCGTCGAAGAACACCGCCGCCGGCAGCGGCGGATCGACGAGCTGGCGCTTGAGCTGGGTGCAGAACTCCATGCGCCTGCGCGGATCGCCGAACACGACGGACGGCCGGAAGATGGTCCAGCGCGTGCCGGATCCCTCCAGCAGCTGCTCCGCGCGCCGCTTGGTGCGCTGGTAGGGTACTGCACCGGATTCGACGCCGTTGGCGCTCATCAGCACGATGCGCGTCACGCCGGCCGCGCGCGCCGCGTCGAGGCTGTCGGAGAAACCCTGGTATTGGGCGTTCTCGAAGGTGATGCCGCGCGAGGGGAACTCGCGCAGGATGCCGATCAGGTAGACAAGGGCGTCGGCGCCGTCGAGGCATGCGGCGAGCGCGGTGCGATCGCCGATATCCCCGGTCACGACTTCGCAACGGTCGTGCTGCGCGACCGTGCCCTCGCTGCCGCGTCGCACCAGCAGCCGCGGCACGTGACCGCGTTCGACGAGGGCGTCGACGAGGTGGCTGCCGATGAATCCCGTGCCGCCGATGATGCTGACTTTCATGGCGTGACCTCCCGCCCGAACAGGCTGTTGATCCGTTCCCTTAACATGGGTACGACCTCGGCCTCGAACCAGGGGTTCCGCGCCAGCCACAGGGTGTTGCGCGGCGAGGGGTGCGGCATCGGCAGAAACTCGGGCAGGTAGTCCCGCCACGCGCGCACCGTCTCGGTCAGCGTGGACTTGCGCCGGGCACCCAGGTAATGCGCCTGGGCGTACTGCCCCACCAGCAGGGTGAGGCCGATTCGGGGCAGCAGCGGGGCAAGGCGCGGGTGCCAGGTCGGGGCACATTCGGGCACCGGCGGCAGGTCGCCACTCCTGCCTTTGCCGGGATAGCACAGGCCCGCCGGAATGATGGCGACGCGCGTGTCATCGTAGAAGGTCGCCTCGTCGAGATTCATCCACCGGCGCAGGCGAACGCCGCTGGCGTCGTCCCACGGGATGCCCGACGCATGCACGCGGGTTCCGGGCGCCTGGCCGACGATCAGGACCGTCGCACTGGCCCGGGCGCGCAACACCGGGCGCGGCTCATGGGGAAGCCGGCCGGCGCAGCGCCGGCAGTTGCGCGCCTCGGCGACGACCGTCGCGAGACGGGCTTCGGCGTCGATGCCCGGGTGCCTCGTCGTCACGCCCGCGTCTCAGTCATCCCCGCTGTCGCCGCGGGGAAAGCGCGCCCGCTCCTCGACCACGTTCAGGTCCATGTGGTTGCGCATGTAGCGCTCGCGGTTCATCGGCTCCGGTTCGAAGTCCCAAGGGTGGTAGCGCCCCTGGCGCAGGGCCTCGTACACCACCCAGCGCCGTGCCTGGCTGTCGCGTACCTCGTGGTCGAAGCGCGAGAGGTCCCAGGCGTCTTCGACGGCCTCGGTGAACGAGGCGACGGTTTCGGCATGTTCGGGAATCCCGGCCAGGTTCGTGAGCTCGGCCGGGTCCTCCTCGAGGTCGAACAGCTGGGGCGGATCGATCTGGCAGTGGTTGAACTTGAACCTGCCCTGGCGGATCGACACCAGCGGTGCGACCGATCCTTCGGCGGCATATTCCATCAGAACGGGCGCGGTGCGCATCTCGCCGCCGAGCACCGGTGCCAGCGACTGGCCGTCGCTCCACACGGCGAACTCGGCGCCATCGACGCCGGCCAGCTCGGCGAAGGTCGGCGCGAGATCGAGCAGCGACACCGGCTCGCGGCACAGCGCCTCGCCGATGCCCGGCCCCGCGATCATCAACGGCACACGCGCCGATCCCTCGAAGAAGCTCATCTTGAACCACAGGCCGCGTTCGCCGAGCATGTCGCCGTGGTCGGCGCAGAACACGATGACGGTGTCGTCCTGCATACCGGTCCGCTCGAGCGCGTCCAGCAGTCGTCCGACCCGCTCGTCGAGGTAGGACACGTTGGCGAAGTAGGCGCGCCGCGCGCGGCGAACGTGGTCGGCGGTGATCTCGAAATTCTCGTGGTCGCAGGCTTCGAGCAGGCGCCGGCTGTGAGGGTCCTGGGCATCGAACGGCAGCGCGGCGACCGCGGGCTCGAGCGCCGCACAGTCGGCGTAAAGGTCGAAGAACCGGCGCCGGGCCACGTAGGGGTCGTGCGGATGGGTGAAGCTCACCGTCAGGCACCACGGCCGCGGGTCGTTGCCTCGCGCCAGGCGCAGGAGCTCGGCCTCGCCGTGAAACGCGGTCTCGTCGTCGAACTCGAGCTGGTTGGTGATCTCGGCCACCCCGGCACCTGTGACCGAGCCGAGGTTGTGATACCACCAGTCGATGCGCTCGCCCGGTTTGCGGTAGTCGGGCGTCCAGCCGAAATCCGCCGGGTAGATATCGGTGGTCAGGCGCGTTTCGAAGCCGTGCAGCTGGTCGGGCCCGACGAAGTGCATCTTGCCCGACAGAGCCGTGTAGTAACCGGCGCGCCGAAGGTAGTGGGCGAAGGTCGGCACCGAGGCGGGGAACTCGGCGGCGTTGTCGTAGACGCCGCTGCGCGAGGGCAGCTGAGCGCTCATGAATGCCGCGCGCGCCGGCACGCACAGCGGGCTCGGCGTGTAGCAGTTCGCGAAACGGGTCGAGCGCCCGGCCAACCGCGCCAGGTTCGGCGCGTGCAGGAAGGCCGCTGGACCGTCGTCGAACAGGGTGCCGGTGAGCTGGTCGACCATCAGGACCAGGAAATTGGGTCGTCGCTGGGTGTTCATGGAGTCTGCCCCGTGGCGGTGTGCGCTGCGGCCGTGCGCGGGAATGCCTGCCGACGAGAATCCACGAACATCGCCCCGCGCGTCAACCGCGGCGCGGGAGGGCGGCGGGCCCTTGCCGGTGCGGGCGAATGCTAGAATTCGACCGGTGTCCCCCCTCGAATTCCTGCTCATCCTGGGCGCCGTTGCCCTTGCCTGGTTCACTTGGTCGAACCTGAAGATGCGCGAGCTGGCCAACCGCATCGCCCGGGAGTACTGCTCGACGGCCAACGTGCAGTTTCTCGACGGTTCGGTGAGCTTCGGCACCTTCGCCCTGGTGAGGGAGGGCGGCCGCGTGCGCCTCAGGCGGGTGTACGTGTTCGAGTACAGCGTCTCCAGCGTGTCGCGCCACCACGGCGCAATCGAGTTCGTCGGCGGCGAGTTTCGCAACCTGCTTCTGCTCGACTCGTGACGCGGGCGGTGCAAGTGGTGCTGGCCGGGGCGCTGGTTGCCGTCGCGGCCGTCGCGGCCGGTTCCGACCGCCATTGCGGTGAGCGGCTGCTGCTGGACAGCGTGCTCGACATCGACCCGCGGGGCGAGCCCCCTGCGGGAATCGAGCGCGGCGACCCGCTGTTTCGCCTGTACCGGATCATCGACGGCTGGGCCATGGCGGTGGCGGTGGGCGATTACGAAGGTGCCGAATCGCTCGGCGAGTCGGCCAAGCCGGGGCTCGTTTCCCTGCTCGGGGACGTCTCGGCGATCGATCCCGCCGACCCCGACAGCATCTACGTGCGGCTTCTGGTGCGCGGCACGCTGGCGCGCGTCAGCATGGTCAACCACGACTGGATCGACGCTGCCCGCTACGGCATCGCGGCCCATCGCGACGCCGTCCTGCTCGATACCCGCCACCCGGCCGACGGGCGCGCCGGTTTCTTCCTCGGCCTGTACGAGCTGTACGTCGGCCTCGCCCCCGGGTGGCTGCGCGCCGCCGGGGAACTGGCCGGGCTCGACGGCGACGTCGAGCGCGGCCGCGAGCGCATGGAACGCGTGGTTCGGCGCAACGACGCCCTGGCCCCCGAGGCCGCGCGGGTGCTTCTCGAAGAGCTTCCCCCGCGTCACCGCCCGGCCTGCCGCTACCTGTCGCTGGCGGTGGACCTGGCGCAGAACTACCCGCGCAACGGCCGCTTTCACTGGTACGTCGAACGCGAGTTCGACCGCTGTACCGACTACAACGCCGCGCAGGTCGCCGACCCGCCGCGACTCGCCGCCCGATGCGGGCGCCTGTGACGGTGCATGCCCGGCCGCTATAATCGCCCGTCTACCGCGAACCGGCGTCGCCGTTTCGCGTCGATTCACCCCGGGAACCGACTGCCGTGAATTTCCAGGACATCATCTTCACCCTTCAGCGCTACTGGGCCGGGAAGGGCTGCGTCATCCTGCAGCCGTACGACATGGAGGTCGGCGCCGGGACCTTCCACACCGCGACCTTTCTTGCCGCGCTTGGACCCGAGCCGTTCCAGGCGGCCTACGTGCAGCCGTCTCGGCGCCCCACCGACGGCCGCTACGGCGACAATCCCAACCGGCTGCAGCACTACTACCAGTACCAGGTGGTGTTCAAGCCGTCGCCCGACGACTTCCAGGACCTCTACCTGGGCTCGCTCGCCGCTCTCGGCATCGACTTCCTCGCCGACGACGTGCGCTTCGTCGAGGACGACTGGGAGTCGCCCACCCTGGGCGCCTGGGGCCTGGGCTGGGAGGTCTGGCTCAACGGCATGGAGGTGAGCCAGTTCACCTACTTCCAGCAGGCCGGCGGCATCGAGTGTCGACCGGTGACCGGCGAGATCACCTACGGCCTGGAGCGCATCGCCATGTATATCCAGGGGGTCGACAACGTCTACGATCTCAAGTGGACCGACGGCTACACCTACGGCGACATCTTCCGGCAGAACGAGGTCGAGCAGTCCGCCTACAACTTCGAACACGCCGACGTCGATCACCTGTTCGCCGTGTTCGACAGCCACGAGAAGAACTGCACCTACCTTGTCGAACAGCAGCTGCCACTTCCGGCCTACGAACAGGTGCTGAAGGCCTCGCACACCTTCAACCTGCTCGACGCGCGCCATGCCATCGGCGTGACCGAGCGCGCCCGTTACATCGGCCGCGTGCGCGCCATGGCGCGGGCGGTGGCCCACGAGTACTACGCCAGCCGCGAGCGCCTGGGTTTTCCGCGCGGCAACGCCGTGGAGGCGGCATGAACGCGGCGCGCAACACGCGCAGCCTGCTGATCGAACTCGGCACCGAGGAACTGCCGCCGAAGGCGCTCAAGCGACTCGGCGAGCATTTCGCCGAGTCGGTCAGACTATGGCTGGTCGACAAGGAATTCGCCGACAGCGAGGCCGAGTACCGCTGGTTCGCCACTCCGCGCCGGATCGCTGTATGGGTGGCCGACGTCGCCGCGCGCCAGCAGGACCAGGTGAACGAACGACGCGGCCCGGCGCTCGCCGCGGCGTTCGATGCGCACGGGCAGCCCACGAAGGCCGCACTCGGGTTCGCCGGTTCCTGCGGCGTCGATGTCGGCCAGCTCGAGACCCTGAAAACCGACAAGGGCGAGTGGCTGGTGCACCGCGCTACGGTGTCGGGCCGCGAACTCGCCGATGCCGTCGACGAATGCATCGATCACGCGGTGTCCCGATTGCCGATTCCCAGGCGCATGCGCTGGGGCGCGGGGGAGGCGGAGTTCGTGCGCCCGGTTCACTGGCTCGTGGTGCTGCACGGCGGCGATGCGCTCGGCGCCGAGGTGCTCGGAATCTCCTCGGGCCGCCACACGTTCGGCCACCGTTTTCATTCGGGAGGACCGATCCGGGTCACGAGCGCCGATCGCTATGTCGAATTGCTGCGCGACAAGGGCTCGGTATGGGCCGACTACGAGGAGCGCAAGCTCGAGATCCACTTGCAGGTCGAACGGCTGGCGAAGAAGCTGGGCGGCGCCGCGGTGATCGACGAGGCGCTGCTCGAGGAAGTCACCGGCCTGGTCGAGCTGCCGGTGGCGGTGGCGGGCAACTTCGATCGGCGCTATCTCGAGGTGCCGGTGGAATGCCTGGTATCGACCATGCGCGATCACCAGAAGTACTTTCACGTGGTCGACGGCGACGGCGCCCTCATGCCGCACTTCATCACGGTCAGCAACATCGAAAGCAGCGACCCGCGCCGGGTGCGGCGCGGCAACGAGCGGGTGCTCAACGCGCGCCTTGCCGATGCCGACTTCTTCTGGCGCGAGGACCTGAGGCGCTCGCTCGCCTCGCGCGTGGCTGCGCTCGACGGGTTGATGTTCCACAATGCGCTCGGCTCGGTCGGCGACAAGGCCCGGCGCATGTCGGCGCTGGCGCGGCGGCTTGCGCGCGCGCTCGGCGGCGACGCCGAGGCGGCGGCGCGCGCCGCGACACTGGCCAAGAGCGACCTCGTCACCGCCATGGTCGGCGAGTTTCCCGAGTTGCAGGGCATCATGGGGCGCTACTACGCGATCCACGACGGTGAATCCGAGGCCGTTGCCGCAGCCATAGCCGATCACTACCGCCCGCGTCACGCCGGTGACGACCTGCCCGCGAGCGATACCGGGAAGCTGGTCGCAGTTGCCGAAAAGGTCGACACCCTGGTGGGCATTTTCGCCGCCGGCGAGGAGCCGAGCGGCGACAAGGATCCCTACGCCCTGCGCCGGGCCGCGCTGGGGCTGATCCGCATCCTGGTCGAGGGCGAGATCGACCTCGACGTCGCGGCGCTGGTCGCCGACAGCGCCGCGCTGTATCGCGAGCAGGGCGTGGAGGTGGCCGACGAGGCAATCGCCAACGCGGCCGCATTCATCGTCGACCGCTACCCGGCCCATTATGCCGCCGCCGGCTTCGCCGCCGACGAGATCGCGGCGGTGGCCGCGGTGCGCGCCACCCGCCCGCTGGACGTCGACCGGCGCCTGAAGGCGGTGGCGGCGTTCCGCTCGGCGCCGGCCGCCGAAAGCCTGGCCGCGGCCAACAAGCGCATCGGCAACATCCTCAGGAAGTCCGAGCGCCCGGTGCGCACCGAGATGGATTTCGACCGCCTCGTCGAGCCCGCGGAAAAGGCCCTTGCCGAGGAACTGGTCCGGGTAAGCTCCCAGGTGTCGCCGCTGGTCAAGCGGCGCGACTACGACCAGGCGCTCAACATACTCGCCGGTTTCCGCGAGCCGGTGGACCGCTTCTTCGACGAGGTGATGGTCATGGATCCCGACGAGACATTGCGCAACAACCGCCTCGCCCTGCTGGACCAGCTGTCCGGGCTGTTCATGGGCATCGCCGACCTGTCGCGGCTGCAGCCCCGGGAGGACGCGCAGTGAACGGGGAGCGTTACCGGGACATGCTGGCGGTGGTCGAGGCGTTTCACGCGAAGCACGGGTTTCGCGAGAAGGGCGGCGAGGATCTGCCCTACCGCGTGGCGCTGATGGCCGAGGAACTCGGCGAGATCTCGGCCTGCGTCACCAAGGGCAAGGGGCGCGAGGCGCTGGCCGAAGAGTGTGCCGACCTGCTGATCCTGGTCATCGGCACCGCCGTTTCCGCCGACTTCGACCTCGAGAAGGCGTTCTGGGACAAGATGGACAAGCTTTCCCGCCGCGAGGCGCGCATCATCGACGGTCGTATCCGGGTGTCGGAGTTTCGCGAATGACGAAGCTGGTGATCCTTGACCGCGACGGCGTCATCAACCAGGACTCCGACGACTTCATCCGCTCGCCGGAGGAGTGGCTGCCCATTCCCGGCAGCCTCGAGGCCATCGCGCGGCTGTGCCGGGCGGAGTATCGGGTCGTCGTGATCACCAACCAGTCGGGACTGGCGCGCGGCTACTACGACATGGAGACGCTCACCGCCATCCATGCGCGGATGCTGCAGCTGCTCGGCGAGAAGGGCGGCAAGATCGAGGGTATCTTCTTCTGTCCCCACGGCCCCGACGACGGCTGCCGCTGCCGCAAGCCGGCCCCGGGCCTGTTCGAGGATCTGGCGCTGCGCACGGGCGAGGATCTGCGCGGGGTGCCCGCGGTAGGTGATTCGCTGCGCGACCTGGTGGCCGCCGCCCGCGTCGGCGCGCTGCCGGTACTGGTGAAGACCGGAAAGGGCCGCGACACGCTCAAGCGCCTCGGCGAGGACCCGGACCTCAGCCAGCTGCCTCACATACCGGTCTACAAGGACCTGACGGCGTTCGTGGACGAACTGCTCGAAGGCGGTCTCGACGCCGACATCGCGGCGCTCGGCGCCGCGCGCACCGCTCCATGATCCTGGTCCGGTCGACGCTGTTCTTCGCCGGCATGGCCGCCGCCGTTTTGGTGTACTGGCCGGTGGCCCTGCTCGCGTGGCCGCTGCCGGCAAGGCCCCGCAGCCGCGTCATCGGCGCCTGGGCGTATTTCGTCCTGTGGTGGCTGAAGGTGACGTGCGGCCTGCGTCATCGCGTCGGCGGGCGGGAACATCTGCCACCCGGACCGGCCGTGCTGTTGATCAAGCACGAATCGGCCTGGGAGACCATCGCCGCGCAGACCATCTTCCCGCCCCAGGCCTGGGTTCTCAAGCGAGAACTCCTGTGGATTCCGTTCTTCGGCTGGGCCCTGGCCGCCTCGGGACCGATCGCCATCGACCGCTCCGCCACCCGCCGCGCTCTCGACATCCTGGTTCGCCAGGGCCGCGAGAAGCTCAAGGAAGGCCGCTGGGTCGTGATCTTTCCGGAGGGCACGCGCACCGCGCCCGGCGTCATCGGCAAGTTCAACCCCGGGGGTGCCATGCTGGCCGCCAAGGCCGGCGTGCCGGTGGTGCCGGTGGCCCATAACGCCGGCACCTTCTGGCGACGGCGCGAGTTCGCCAAGCGTCCCGGCGTCATCGACGTCGTGATCGGTCCGCCCATCGATACCCGCGGCAAGGGCGCGCGCGAGATCAACGAGGCGGCGCGTGCGTGGATGGAGAAAACCGTCGGCTCGTTGCCGGGAAACGGTCGCGCGCCTTGAAGGGCGCCGGCGAGGCATGCACGATCCGCGTACGCGGTTCATGGGAGGCCCGATGACGAAGTACGAATTGACCGGAAGCTGTCTGTGCGGCGCAGTCGCCTACTCGACGGCCGTGGAGGTGAAGGACTTCTACTTCTGCCACTGCGAGCAGTGTCGCAAGGTGACCGGCTCCGCCTTCGCCGCGAACATTCTCGCCAGGCCTGCCGAGGTTCGCTGGCTGAAGGGCGCCGAGCGCGTGCGGCGCTTCGACTATCCGGGCGATCGTTCGTTCACGACGACCTTCTGCACGGTGTGCGGCTCGCCGCTGCCGTTCCTGAACAAGTCCGGCACGACCCTGTTCATTCCCGCCGGCACGCTCGACGGCGACCCCGGCGTCGCCGTGGGACACAACATATTCTGGAAGGAACACGCGGCCTGGTTCGAGCAGGGGCTGGCGGCGCCGAGGAGCGCGGGGTTCG